>CAZXPM010000101.1:0-6246 GCA_964643155.1 uncultured Planctomycetales bacterium
CGCGTCGGGATGCGACGGCTCGTAAACCAGCCGCAGCTCGGACATGTCGTCCACCACGCCGGAGACTTGCACTCCACCCAGACCCTGGACGCCAGCCCGCTCGGCGAAGACAACCAGTTGACGCCGGAAAGGAGTGCCGTCAGCGGTCCTTGTAGTGTTGGCATTGGCGATGTTGGAGGAGATGGTGTCCATCCACATCCGCTCAGCAGTCATGCCGGACGCGGCGATATTCAGTGTTCCCAGCAACCCCATCAGAAGCCACCCTCGTTAATAGTCTGCTTGTACAGGGCAATGCGCTTGCCCAGCAGGTTCAGCACCGCGTTGATGCGCAGCGTCGTCTTGGCAAGCTCGGCGGCCTCGCGGTCAAGGTCAACGCCGCCGAGGTCGTTGCGGAGATACAGTTGGCGCTCCTCCACAACTTCAAAGCGGGCGGACTGAAGCGTGCGCAACACCTCCGGGCCCGACTTGGGGCCTGCGAGCGCGGCCTGCAACACGTCTTCAAACAGCACGTCCTTGCGGCGGTAACCCGGTGTATTGACGTTCGCCAGGTTCTGCGCCACCGCCTGCTGGCGGAGCGAAAGACCTTCCAGGCTCTTGGCCAGCAGATTGAAGGTTAAGTCTGTTCCTAGTATGTCCACCCGTACCCCATTTGATATATCGGCCTTCGCGGCTACGACTGAAGTGGTTGCTGAGCTAGTTTATAGCAGCAGGCTTGATGGTGGAAGGGTTGCGGCCATTAAATCTCATCCACATGGGCGCGGGAAGGGCACGAGAAGCTGCCGCCTTCCTCATTTCAGCATAGTGCAAGGTTAAACCGCCTTTGGCAGGTTGTTGAGAACTTGCAGACAAATTGCGGGCGGCCGCTGCTGGTGCGGATTGACGGACACTGTGTTACAATTCCCGCAGGACGGCCACAATGTACGACTTCGCGCGCAAGACACTGTTTGTTATCGGCGTACTGCTGCTATGTATCCTCATCTACGCGGTGCGCTCGGTATTCATCTACATAATCATCTCCGTCTTGCTCGCCTACTTTATGTACGGGCCGGTCCGCTGGTTGCGCAACCTGCGGGTTCCCCGGGGGCTGGCGATCCTGCTGGTGTTCACCGGCATCGTGGTGTTGATAGGGGGCCTGGTGGCGCTGATTGCCCCGGTGCTATACAGGGAGGCGTCGCAGTTCGCCAAGGACATCCCGGCACTGCTGTCTGACGTGGAGGCCAGGCTCAACGCCGCGCTGGAGCGGGCTTATCCGGGAGGGGGGCAACGCATCGCCTTTAACGAGGCCGTATTGCAGGCAGTGGAGAATCTGAGGGAGAACCTCCCGCAGGCCCTGCAGAGTTCGTTCGCCTTTGTCTCCAAGACCATCAACAGCTCCATCACCTTCCTGCTGGGGCTCATCCTCATCCCCCTGATGTGCTACTACTTCCTGGTTGACGCGGAGAAGTTCAAGAACTCGTTCAAGAAGCTCTTCCCGCACACTTACAACGAGCGCATTGAGGCCACCTTCTCCATGATGAACGTCATGCTCGGCAACTACGTGCGCAGCCAGCTCACGCTGTCGCTCATCATGGCCGTGCTGGTGACCGCCGGACTGTCCGTCATCGGCGTGAAGTACGCGGTACTGCTCGGGCTCATCGCCGGTTTCGCCGAACTCATCCCCATGATCGGGCCGGTCATCGGCTTCTTCCCGGCCGCGCTAATCGCGCTGGCCGGTTCGCCGGTGAACCTGCTGCTGGTCGTGGTCCTGTATGCAGGGCTGCACCTGCTGGAGAACAATGTGCTGGTTCCGCGCATTATGGGCAAAAACATGGACCTGCATCCGCTCACGGTGATTGTCGCGATGATGATCGGCGCGCAAGTCCTGGGGTTTCTGGGGATACTAATTGCCCTGCCGGCCACCGCCGCCGGCAAGATCGCGCTCAACATCCTCGTTTTCCGGCGCGAAGAGCTGGCGCTGAAGGGGCAGACCGAACCGCCCGCGCCGGCTCAAGGGCCAAGCCCGCCGCCCGGCTAGTCGGGAAGCGTGTCCAGCTTCTCGTCGGAAGTCTCAACTTCCTCGCCGCGATGGCCTGGCCGTTCTTTCTCCTGAGCTGCCGCTCCCACTTCGGTTACAGGGATATAGTGGATGCGGCGCTGGTAGGCGATGATGCGCTCCACCACCGTAAGCACGTCTTCCTTGACCAGGTGGCGCTTGCCCGAGCTCAGGGTAATCACCGTATCCGGGGTCGCCTCAATGTACTCCACCAAGTCTGCATTGAGGTAGAACTTAGTGCCGTTGAAGCGTGTAAGCTCAATCACGCCCAGCATTATAGCCGAGGTTGGAGCTGGAGGGAAAAGCGGGGCGCCGCCCATAGCGCCCCGCCAGTAATAAGGCAGCCTCAGGCCGCCTAGCGCTTCAGGTTTACCACTTCGTTGAGAATCTCGTCCTGCGTGGTGAACACGCGGGAGTTGGCCTGCAAGCCGCGCTGGGTGATGATCATGTTCGTGAACTCCAGCGCCAGGTCAACGTTGCTCTGCTCCAGGAACCCGCCGAAGATGAGACCTGCGCCGCCGGTGCCCGCCCGGAGCAGGATGGCCGGGCCGCTGTTTACCGACTCCCGGAACGCAGTGTCCCCTACCCTTGTGAGGCCTTCAGCATTGCTGAAGCTCGCCAGCACCAGTTGGGCGATGGGGCGCCGCTGGCCGTTGCTGTAATGGCCGACGATCAGGCCGGTCTGGTCGGTCTCAAAGTCGTCCAGCACACCCATGGCGTAGCCGTCCTGGTTGTAGATCGCGGTGGTGGAATCGCTGGCGAATCCGGTGATGCCCTTCAGCGGCTGGCCGTCGCCATCCATTGAGACCGCAATCTGCATCGTGTTGGCGGCGTCCGGGGTGAAGGTGATCTTGTCCTGCGGGTTCGCTGTCGTGATGAAGCCGCCAGGGCTGAACTCAATGCGCCCCGTGTTGTTCGTCAGAATGAGATGGGGCTCCTCCGGCAGCGTGGCCTCCCAGTCCCAGGTGTCGCGCATCACGTGAGTGAAGGTGACAACGAGCTGGTGCTCGTTGCCCAGTGAATCGTAGATGATGCGGCTGGTCGTGTGCTGCGCCGCCGCTTCGGTGGTCAGGTTGGCCTGGCCCGCCTGCAGGTCGTCAACCGAGATAGTCACGCCCGGTATCAGCGGGAAGGAGGGCGCAGCTCCGGAGATGGCGGACTGCACGTTCAGCAAAGAAGAAGCCACGCCGGCAATCGCATCGTCCTCGTAGAAGCGGAGGATGGGCGGCGACCCGTCTGACGGGTTGAACTCGTCGTCAATGCGCGCGTTCTCGCCGTTCATCACCTGGATGCCCGGGGTCACGCTATCATCGTCCACGATGGACGCGAAGCCCAGTGAGCCAACAGGCAGCAGGGCGCTATCATCAATGCTGATGATGTTGTTCGCGCCTGCGAGCTTCTGGGTGATGGTCAGGGTGCCGTTGGTGTTCGCCACCGCCGTCACCTCCGTCCCTGGGGTGGCATTGATGATGTTGGCTACTATCTGCGCGTTGCCGTAAGACGTCCCGCTATCGGCAAAGGGGATGCCCGTGCCGGTACCATCCAGGAAGTAGGTAACTCCGTTGATGTCAAAGGAGGATGCGGGGTTGGGCGCTGAGACGCCAACGCCCACGGGAGTGGTCGTCGTCGCCGTGGCGGAACGCGCCTCGGTGACGGTAATCAGATGGCTTCCGGCTAGGAAGGAACCGGGCTCGGGGGGCGCAGTGTAGGTTGCCAGCGGCATGCCGTCAAAGCCGGAGCCGATGGCTCCGCCGCCGGCGGAACCGTCAATGTTGAACTGGTCGCCGGCGTTGACTGCCGTGATTACGAGATAGCCTTCACCACCTACATTGCGCACGGTAGCCTGCACCTGCAGGCGCAGGGTGGGATCGGCGTTGACCGCATCCGCGATGATCTGCGCCGCCTCCAGGGAGGTCGTGGCTCCGGTTGTGTCGTAGGCCACTGTAATGCCGTTGATCTCAATGTCAGAAACCGCCCCTGGCACCGCCGCGGCCGCCGAAGCAACGGTGTAGGCATAAGGCTCCGCCGCACCGGAGAAAGTGAGAATCCCCGTGCTGCCCATATTGGCGTTCTCGTTGTTGGCTGAACCCCAGACGAAGGAGTCAGCGTCCAGGTTGGAGCGGAACTTCAACGCGGTCGTGGCACGCGCCTCCAGCTTCTTGCCGAAGTCTATCGTGATGTTGCCTATGCGCGAGTTGGGGTTGACCGACTGGCCGTCCTCCGAGAGCTCATAGAACCCCTGCACGCGCAAACCGGAAGCGGTGACCAGGTTGCCGTTGGAGTCGAGGGAGAAGTCGCCCGCCCGGGTGTAGTAGTTCTCAACGCCGTTGTTGACGACGAAGAAACCGGCGCCATTCACCGCGAAGTCAGTGTTGCGCGCCGTGTTTTCCAGCGCGGATTGCGCCAGGTGTGTGTGAATGGCGGCAATCTTGATGCCCAGCCCCACCTGTATGGGGTTGGTGCCACCGAGATTGCCGCTGGGGGCGCCCGCGCCCCTGATCGTCTGCGCGAGCAAATCGGAGAACACCACCTGTGCGGACTTATAGCCGTGGGTGTTCACATTCGCGATGTTGCCCGCGATGGTGTCGATGCGAGTCTGATGGTTTCTCAGACCGCTGGCCGCAGTATAGAATGCACTTCCAGCCATTCATACCTCCTTGTGGCTGGAGGACGCCCGGTGCATACGGGCTTTCAGCTTCCGCAACGGATGCGGGCCAGCCTTCAGTCCTCCAGGAATATTACACTGTCAATGTTGGTGATCACACGCGCGCTGAGGTCGTCCGGCGTGAACGCGGTGATGACGGTCCGGCCGGGGACATTCACCAGTAGCGACGATGTGCCGTTAACCACTAGCGCGCTCTTGGAACCGCGCCGCTCCGCCTCCCCCAGCCTCTCGGCAAGCGTGGAGGATGGCAGCGACGCCAGGTCAATGTTGCGAGAGTGCAGGCGCTTCTCCGCATGGGCTGAGAGCTTCAGCGGGAACCCTTCCGGCAGGGGCGGCGCCTGCCATTCGGCGCGGGCCAGTTCGCCGGACAGAACCCGGCTGAAACTGTCCGCCGTCTCCCGGCGCTGGCCCGCCCGCGGCGAACCGCCCGCCTGGCCGCTTACCGGCGGGACATGGGGATACAGGTGAATCTGGTCCATCCTATTCCCCCTTCGCGGAATCGCGCACGGTGAAGATCTGGCCGAGCAGCAGCAACTGGTCGCCCACCACCACCGTGGCCTCGCCCTGGATGCGCTCTATTGAGTCCACCACGCCGGAGACAATCGTGCCGTTCGCATCCATCCCCTCAACGTACATGCCAAGGAGCTGGGAGGCCGCCGCCATGTCCTGGTTCTCCTTCATCGTGGCCAGATTGTCGTTGAGGGTTATGATCTCCTCCAGCTGGGTGAACGCGACAAGCTGGTTGGTGAACTCCACGGAGTCCATAGGGTTGAAAGGGTCCTGCGCCTTAATTTGCTCTATCAGCAGTAGCAAGAAATCCTGTTGGGTGCCGACTTGCTTGGGGCCGTCCGCTATCCGTGCACCCTCAGGCTGCGTCACCGAGGCGGTTTTGCCGGCAGGCGCCAGCAGGTTTCCCGCCCCGGAATCAAGGCCGTAAGTCAGCATGTTCCACCTCCTTATTGTGGACGTTACAGTGAAAAGAAACCGCGCGCGGATTCAGCCGCCCGCTTCATCGCCTCCTCCAGCTCCTCGCGCGGGCTGCGCTGGTGCGGATGCTGCTGGCGCGCTTCCTCCCGGGGCTGCTGCTGCTCCTGGCCGGAGCCGGCATGGTGCTGCCCCTGGTGGTGCGCGCCCTGGCGCTGACCGCCGGCGTCGCCCACCTCCACGTTTCGCACCGGCACGTCCAGCACCGCCAGTTGCGCCGCCAGCACCGGCAGATGCTCGCGCAGCGCCCGGCTGCTGCCCGCCGTTGTGGGCTTCAGCAGCAAGTCCAGGCCTTCAGCGGTCTCGGTGAAGCGGATGACCACCTCGCCCAGGTCTGGCGGGCTGACCGTGACCGTCACCTCGCGGGGGGCCATTGCGCCCCCGGCCTGCGACGCCTGGTGGGCGATGAACTGCGCCAGTTGCGGCAGCGCGACCCGCTGGGGGGCCATCGTGAACTGGCGCAGGATCGGCGACAGTTCGGTGAAGGCGGCATCGCCGCGCAGCGGAATCTCCGCTGAAGGCCGGCGCACGGATTCCACTTCGGCCGCAGCTCTCGCCCCTGGCT
>CAZXPM010000102.1:0-6179 GCA_964643155.1 uncultured Planctomycetales bacterium
GGAGGTGGGGCGAGGGCGCGGGGCCCGAGGTCATTGAAGCGCCGCAGAGATACTCGGCTTCCGGCGTGCAGTATTACCAGGTGAACGATGAGCGCAACGCACAGAGGAAGACCTACCGGGCCGGCTCCGTCACCGCCGGGGATTACAACGATGATTCCCGCTATGCGGAATGGCAGCAGGTGAATGGGAGCGTTGTCCCGACTCGAGTATCCGTCCTCGGGAGCCTTTCCGAACTCTTCGCCGCGTACAACCTGACGCTTGACGCTGACAGAGTCGCCTTCAGCGAGAGGTACTACGGCCTCAGCCTTGCCTCCACTGACCTAATTTACGAAGGCACACGAGTGAAGAACGCAGCTTTGGGCCGGGAGTTGAATCCGCTCGGCCGGGGCGACGGTTACTACTATCCGAATGGCGGAAACGGAGTGGCTGATGGAAGTATTGTTGTGTATGATGCGAAGGCCATGTGGACGGCGGGTCATCTGCGCAGCGGTTTTGGGTCGTCTATAAACAACCAGCTCGGTGGCGGAGGCGGTGGTGGCCCATACAGGCCAAGTTACGTTGACCTTCTCGTAGAAGGGCAGATCCAAACCGGAAAGTGTTGCTGCAAACAGGTCAGTTGCGGTGTGTGCCCTACTATAATGCCGCATCACCGTCAGTGCGAGATGACTTTCGAGGAGTATGTGGAAAAGGGGTCCATCGACGCCTGTTGTGACTGCCTAGCGCTCAAGTGTACTCCGATTCCTGATGCATGCATCATCTACGGGTGTACATATAGCATACATGAGTATCGGAAGTTCTGTGAAAACAAGCAACCTGTTCGCGAATACAAGACTATGGATGTCCTCTCGCCAATAGGTGGTATAACCGGTTCAGGCAAAGGCTTCGCGTTATGCCAGAGTGTTGTCGAAGCTGTCGCATCCTGGCTCTACGGCCACGATGTTGCGTGCTGCTGCGTTGACGTACTCAAGAAGTATGGCAACATGTTCGACCCGGGAGGAAGCGTCACAGTAGACTGGTGCACGAAACTTGAGAAGTGCTTGTACAATCTTTCGCTGCATTTCGGGACGTGGCGTTGCGATCACATGTGCTGTAAAAGGCTACTGTTCATTCCGCCCAACACTTACACTTTCATCGATGACTGCAGTACTAGAGGATGCACGCTGCCACCCGGCACCGTATTCGTCTGCTGGAACAACATTAGGTGCATCGCGAAGAAGCATGGTGCACGGGTTTTGGATTGCTTGGCAGTTACCCTCTTACATGAATGCACCCATGTTGCCATTACTCTGCTCGAGTATGGCGATGCGGTAGAGAACTTCGCCAAGCAGATGATGAGCTGCATGGTTGGGTCCCGGGGGTGGAGTTGTTGACAATGAGAAGCAATGCTACTCTTCCCTGGTTGTTAGCGGACTTGGCTCTCGTCTTATTGGCCCTCCACGTTCTTGGGGCACTCGGTGTAGACCGCAGATGGTATATGCTGTTCATTAGAGCGGCGCAGGCTACTATTGACATTATAGTGAACAATGACCAAGTTGACCTCTACGTCTATACTAGGATTCTTGCGCTGATCTGGTTATGGGTATCTCTCTTCAGATGCTTCGTTTTTCTGGGCTTAGTGTGCTTCCGAAGATGGCGGGGGAGTCCCGTTTTGCTGAAGCGATTATTCGCGAGCGATGTGCTAGCTGCGCTGTTTGTAGTACCGCTATACGTAAGATGAACAGGTTCCCTAGTAATCCGCTCGAGTTAGTCGGTCGGTCTACTGGTATCTTCAAGAACCAGACCACCACCAACTACGAGCATGTGTATGCGGGCAAGAAGCACCTGGGGGGAGCGTAAGCGCGGCTGCCAGCCCTCAACAAGGTTGGGGAGCAGCGCGATTGAGCCCGGCGTCCCTGCTGTGAGGCCAGAGGGGCAGAGTGCCCCCGCCCTAGAGCGCCCACCTAGTGAAGGATTTCCCAAAATGCTGTGCCGTTTAGGTAGCATTTGGCGGACGGTTTTGCTAGAATACAGCCTCTGAGGCGCGTCTGTCTTGGGATTGGGACAGGCGTCCGCCCTTCACGGACTCAGCGGGACGCGCACTATGCCAGGAGCGGCTCACACGGTTGACACTGGGGCAGCAGCGCTTGCGGGCTACCTGCCTGTCGCGGTTTACCTCGCGGTGCTGGTGGCCTTCGCCGCGCTGCTCATCATCCTCTCGCATCTCATAGTGCCGCGCAACGTGCCGCGCTCGCCCGAGTGGGCCAGACCCTACGAGTGCGGCCTGAAGAGCGAGGGCCTGCCTCTCGGGCGCTACCCGGTGAAGTACTACCTCGTTGCCATCATTTTCGTCATCTTCGACCTGGAGGCGGTTTTCTTCTACCCCTGGGCGGTGAGCCTGGGGGCGTTCAAGGACGCGGGGCTGGGCGCCTTCTGGTTTATGGAGATGCTGGTATTCGTGGTCATCCTCCTGGTGGGCTACGTGTACCTCATCGCCAAGGGCGTTTTCAACTGGCAGGAGGAGCCGAAGTGATACCTGATCCTGTCGCGCCCGCCTCCGGTGTCCCCGCGCCTTTCTCCGAAAGCGGCTACATGCTCGCGACCCTCAACAAAGTAATCGGGTGGTTCCAGTCGTATTCGGTGTGGCCGTTGACTGCGGGGCTGGCCTGCTGCGCCATTGAGATGATGAGCGCGTCCATGAGCCGCTTTGACATTGCGCGGTTTGGCTCGGAAGTCTTCCGCGCCAGCCCGCGCCAGGCTGACCTTCTCATTGTGTCGGGGCGGCTCAGCTGGAAGATGGCGCCGGTAGTGCGCGAGCTCTACGACCAGATGCCGTTTCCCAAGTGGGTCATCTCCATGGGCGCCTGCGCGTCCTGCGGCGGAGTGTTCCGTACTTACTCCATAGTTCACGGCGTGGACCATATTTTCCCGGTTGACCTTTACGTCGCGGGCTGCCCGCCTAGGCCGGAGGCCTTGCTGGACGCGCTGGTGAAGCTGCAAAAGCGGGTGCGCACCGGCAGCTATGTTTCGCCCACGGTGCTGGAGGGGCGGCGGTGAACGAAGGGCTGCTCCAGCGGTTCAAGACCGTCCTCGGCGGGCTGGCGGAGCGCGTTTTCCCCGACGCCGCCGGCGAGCCCGTGGGCGTGGTTGCTCCAGCGAACCTGCGCGAAGCGGCGCGGAAGCTGCGCGACGACCCGGAGCTGCAATGCGATTACCTGTCCTTCGCCAGCGCGCAGGACCTCACGCCCCGCGATCCTCGCTTTGACGGTGTCTACCAATTCTACTCCACGGGGAAGCACCACTGGATGCGGCTGCGGGTGCCGGTGGCGGAGGGGGAGGCGCTGCCTTCGCTAGCAAGCCTCTACCGCACGGCGGACTGGCACGAGCGCGAGACCTACGACCTGTTCGGCATCAGCTATGACGAACATCCCGATCTGCGGCGCATCCTGCTTACCGACAACTGGTATGGTCATCCGTTGCGCAAGGAATACGATGCGCGGCTGGAGCCGGTGTGGCCACTGGGAACGGATGTGCTGCAGAACCGTGCCGAAGAGGCCATGGCCGGGCACGAAAGCCGGGACGAAGGCCCGGCGCGGAGCATCGTGCTTAACCTCGGCCCGCAGCATCCCGCGACCCACGGGGTGATGCGGCTGGCGGTGGTGCTGGACGGCGAGAATATAGTGAACGCCGTGCCTCACATCGGCTACCTGCACACCGGGATTGAGAAGCTTTCCGAGATACACAACTGGACCCAGAACATCACGCACTATCCGCGCATGGACTACCTCTCGCCAATGAACAACGAGCTGGCGTACTGCCTGGCGGTGGAGAAGCTGCTCGGTCTTGAGCCGCCCAAGCGGGCGCAGTACATCCGCGTGCTGATGAGCGAGCTGACCCGCATCATCTCCCACCTGGTGTGGCTGGGGACGCACGCGCTGGACCTCGGCGCGCTCAGCCCGGTGCTGTACTGTTTCACGGAGCGCGAGAAGATACTGGACCTCTATGAGATGATCGGCGGCCAGCGCATGATGACCTCCTATATGCGCATCGGCGGGGTGAAGGCGGATATGCCAGCCGAATTCCCTGACGCGGTCAGGGCGTGGGCCAAGGAGTTCCCGGCGCAGCTTGCGATGTACCACGGGCTGCTGACCAACAACCCAATCTGGCGCAACCGCACCATGGGCGTGGGCGTGATGGACCGCGAGACCTCCCTCAACTGCGGGCTTTCCGGGCCTCTCGCGCGCGCGGTGGGCGTGGACTGGGATCTCCGGCGTGACAACCCTTACACCAGCTTTGAGGAATTTGAGTTTGACGTGCCGGTGGAGACCGCGGGGGACGTGTTCGCGCGCTACCTCGTGCGGATGGAGGAGATGCGCCAATCCCACCGCATCGTGCTGCAGGCACTGGAGAAGATAGCGCAGACGGAGCCGGGCGACTACATCGTCGCCGACTACAAGAAGGCGCCGGTGCCGCGCGACGGCATCAACCAGTCCATTGAAGAGTTGATTCACCATTTCATGTACTGGACTGAAGGCATTCCGGTGCCGGCCGGTGAGGCCTACGGCTATATTGAAGCCAGCAAGGGCGAACTGGGGTTCTTCGTGGTCAGTGACGGCGGGTCCAAGCCCCAGCGGGTGAAAATCCGCGGGCCCTCGTTTGTGAATCTGAGCGCGCTGCCGGATATGGTCAAGGGTCATCTGGTCTCCGATGTCATCGCCGTTATCGGCAGCATTGACATTGTGCTGGGGGAGGTGGACCGGTGATGGCGGAGCAGCGCCTCAACCCGGAGCTGGAGAAGTGGGTGAAGGAGCGCATGGCGCGCTATCCCACCAAGCGCAGCCTGCTGGTGCCCACGCTGCTGGAGGCGCAGAAGTACCACGGTCACATCAGCCCCGCGCTGGCCGAAGCTATCGGCGCGCTGCTGGAGACAACACCTCGGGATGTGTTGTCGGTGGCGAGCTTCTATACGCTGGTGCACAAGCATCCGGTGGGAAAGCATGTGATCCAGCTCTGCCACAACGTCTCGTGCTTCCTCAACGGCTGCGACGACATCGCCGCCTATATCGAGGAGAAGCTGGGGATCAAGGCGGGCGAAACCACCGAAGACGGGAAGTTCACCTTCATCACCGTGGAGTGTCTGGCCGCCTGTGGCAGTGGGCCGGTGATGCTGGTGGACGAGAAGCTATACGAAAGTGTCACGCCGCAAGCGGTTGACCGGGCGCTGGCGGAGGCCAACTGATATGCTGGAGCAGACCAAAGTCGTGATGCGTTTGGACGGGGTGCCTGACCACCACCGGCTGGACGTTTACGAGGCCAATGGCGGCTATGCGGCTTTGCGCAAGGCGATTAAGGAGATGAAGCCGGACGAGGTCATCGACGAAGTAAAGGCGAGCGGCCTGCGCGGCAAGGGTGGCGCGGGTTTCCCGGCAGGGCTGAAATGGAGCTTTGTGCCCAAGGACCATCCCGGGCCCAAGTATCTGGCGTGCAACGCCGACGAGGGCGAGCCCGGCACTTTCAAAGACCGCTGGATACTGGAGCACAATCCCCACCAGATGATAGAGGGCTGCATCATTGCGGCCTATGCGGTGGGCCTCAGCCATATCTACGTGTACTGCCGTGGCGAGTTCTACCGGGGCAAAGAGATGATCCGCCAGGCGGCGGAAGAGGCCTACGCCAGGGGCTACCTGGGGGAGAACATCCTGGGAAGCGGCTTCAGCACCGATCTCACCGTGCACACCGGCGCGGGCTCCTACGAGTGTGGCGAGGAAACGGCGCTGTTGACTTCGCTGGAAGGCGGCCGCGGCCATCCCAAGATGAAGCCGCCGTTCCCCGCCAGTGAGGGCGCCTGGCGCAAGCCAACGGTGATCAACAATGTGGAAACGCTGGCGACGGTGCCGGAGATCATCAGGCGGGGGGCTGCGTGGCATGCCGGCCTGGGCACCGAAAAGAGCAAGGGTATCAAGATGGTATGCATTTCCGGCCACGTGGAGAAGCCCGGCAACTACGAAGTGGAGCTGGGCGTGCCGGCGTTGGCGATAATCAACGATCTCGCAGGTGGAGTCAGGGGCGGGCGCGCGCTGAAGGGGTTTTTCCCCGGCGGCAGCAGCACGCCGGTTCTGCCGGCCTCCAAGGCCGGCGTGGGCTACGACTACGAGAGCATCGCCGAAGCAGGCTCCATGCTTGGCTCCGGAGCGCTCATTGTG
>CAZXPM010000103.1:0-6176 GCA_964643155.1 uncultured Planctomycetales bacterium
CCGATGGCCAGGGGCAGATTGAGCTTCCCGACAACATTGTAGACACGATGATACGTATCCGCGATGCGCTGCTGGGTCGCGCCGACCGCGACAGCAAGCTGGTTGACCTCCTGGACGCCGCAGGCAATCCGCTGGGACTGTTCCCGGGCAGCAAGATAGCAGTCGCCGCGGGAGGCGCCACCAGCGAGTTCATCGTCCGCCGCTTCACTACCTGTGAAGAACTGGCGGATGAGCTTGAGCGCAGGCTCGGCGCCGGGGTTGAAGCGAGGATTGGCGCCGATGGGTCTTTCTATCTCTACAACACCACGACGGCTACAGTCACCGGTGTATCCGTGACCGCCGAAGACCCTGCGGGAAACCCGGTGGAGGCCTTCAACCTCGCCTTTGCCGGTGTGTCCGGCAACCTGGTGCCTCAGGGCGAAATGCGCAGCCTGAGCCTTGGCGAGGACGAGCGCTTCATTGGCCTGCACAACCGGCTGGCGAACGTGGATACTGGCATGGAGAACATACTCTCCTGTATGGCTCAAGTGGGTTCGCGCTACAACCGGCTGGAGCGGACTCAGACCCAGAACGAGGCGATAATCCAGAATCTGACGGAATTGAAGGCCAGCAACGATGATGTGGACATGGCGCGCATCATCACCGAACTCAAGACGCTGGAGAACGTGCTCAATGCGTCGCTGGGAGTCGGCGCCAAGCTGCTTCCGCCCTCGCTCTTTGATTATCTCAGGTAAGGGACGATGGTCATATCAGGTACGACAACCTCAAGCGGTTTCATGGGCGGCAGGCTCTCCATCCGCACCGAGCGGGGAAGGCTGGAGCTGCGCCGGGAACTTCCCCAGATTGAGGTGGACACCACCAAGCTGCGGTCCGAAGTGGGCTATGAGAAGGCGGTGGCGCAGGCAGTCAAAGATGCCAGATTCGCCCAGGCCCAGGTCGCCAAGGGCATCTCGGACATTGTCGCCGCGGGTGACCGCATGGCGGAGGCTTACAGGCCCGGATGCGCCTTTGCCGAACTGGCTTACGAGCGCACCATGCTTGATCTGCGGGACAAGTACTTCAATGTTGACCTCATTCCCAAGTCCCGTCCGCGCATAACGGTCAAGAGCGGGAGCCTGTGGATCAACTACCGCCCGTCATCAGTGCACATATCTTACGAGGGTGCGCTGGGGGCGGGCTTGGAGGGCGTGTGAGGCTATGAGATCTGCCCCTTCACCTGCCGGCAGGCTGCTGTCATTGGCTCAAATGAAGCCGCGGGCAACCGATAAATACAGTGGAGCATTACGTGCGCGTTAGAAGCAACCGGCTCGGCCTTTTGGAATACGCGGTGGAGGATATCCTCACGTTCCCGCACGGGATGGTGGGCTTCCCGGAGTACAAGCAGTTCATCCTGCACGAGGACGCCGACCTTGAACCCTTCAAGTGGTTGGTCAGCCTGGAGAGCGCAGACCTCTCGTTCTTCGTAGTTGACCCGTTCCTGTTCTTCCCCGACTACGAGGTCGGCCTGGAGACCGTGCGCGGCCTGGTTGATTCCGCCTCCGAGCTGGAAGTCATTCGCGTTTACGTGATAGTGACCATTCACGAGGACTTCATCCGCTCTTCGGCTAACCTCCTGGGGCCCGTGGTGGTCAACTCGCAGACGCGTAAAGGGCGCCAACTGGTGCTGGACGACCCCCGGTATAGCACACGCCACCCGCTGTTCAGCAACCTGCTGAACGACATGGCGAAAGTGGAAACCGGCTAGCGGGCTACTTGCGCAGCCACCTGGCCTCAATGTGCTCGCCCATCTTCCATAGCTCATACTCGGCGCTCTTAGCCAGCGAAGTGCCGGGGCTCAACTGAATCACCTGGTGGTAGGCCTCCTTTGCCTTTTCCTCTTTGCCATTCAGCGCGAAGACGAACGCCAGGTTATACAGCACATCCGCGTTACTCGGATCTGTTTCAACCGCCATCCGCAGCATATCTTCCGCTTCGGCAAACCGGTGGTTGTCAAACAGGGCCTCGGCGTACGCCAGCATCGCTTCCAGCGAGCTGGTATCAGCGTCGTATTTCTCCTTGGCGCGCTTCAGCCGCTCTTCGCGGGCACGCGGCGACAGGGCCATGCTGGCCTTCGCATCGGAGAACAGCTCAACGTTATTGACCAAGTGGTAACACCTCCGAGTGCATCTATTCTACCGCATTTTCTGCCCCAAGGCATCAGTTTCAGGGGAGAAGGTACTGGTAGATTAGCGCGTATTTCATCGTCTTCTTGACGAAAACCTCATTCTCGCTGTTTGGAATCAGCTCCACAAAGAGCAGGGGGTCGTCGCTTGCGGCCTGCTGCCTCCACCGGTTGAGGTTGCCCGGGCCGCCGTTGTAGGCGGACAGCACCAGGTGCCGCTTGCGGTAGGCTGTGGTCAGGCTGGCAAGGTAGGATGCTCCCAGGTGGATGTTGCGGGCAGGGTCGGTGAGCGGGCGGCCCCGAAGCTCCGCTGGCAGAAACCGCGCGAACACCTGTGCCGTGGCAGGCATAAGCTGCATGAGTCCCTTCGCCCCGGCGGCGGAAGTGGCGCCAGGGTCAAAGTTGCTCTCCTTCTTCATCACCGCATAGATGAGTTCCGGCGGCACGGAGTAGTATTCGGCCGCCTGCGCCACCTCAGCCTGGTGCGGCGTGGGATAAGCCAGCCGCAGAGTGTATTCGGTCAGCGGCAGATCCAGCTCCGGCCCCTCTTCCAGCATCTGCGTGGCGAACCAGCTACTCGTCTTGAGGTTTTCTGCCAGCTCGTAGTTGCGCAGCACGATGGCGGCAGGCAGCCCTGGCAGCTCGTGCGGCTTCACGGCGCAGCTTACTTCACAGGCGAGGTCAGTGAGAAACAGCCCTGTCAGGTATTCCGCTGCGCTTTCCTTCTCAAGGTAGAAGGGGCGGCCGCTTACCTCAATCCGCTGGTCCTCCAGCTTCCCCAGGGGTTCAAGCTCGTAGTAGCTGAACGACCTGATTTTGATCTCCGACCGCAGCCGCTCCGCCCTTTCCGTGTCTCCGCCTTGCCCGGCCAGGAAAATGCCCCAGAAGCGCGCAAGCGCAGCGTCCAGCTGACCCGCAACCTCCATCGCCCGTGCGAGGACATCCTCGCGCTTGGCGGTGATCGCCAGAGGTATGAGCTCCTCGCAGGCCTGCAGCCGGTGAGCGCTGTAGGGGTCTTCCACCACCTCTGCCAGCAGCCGGATGGCCTGCCCGCTGTCCAGGCGGGCGGCCTTCTCCTTGAGCAGGCTGTAATGCTCAAACAGCGCATCGCTTCTGCGTGGGCCTTCCAGCTTCGCCGCGCTCTCGTAATACCCCCGCGCCTGCAGTGTCTGGCCCGTCCGCCGCAGGAGCCTTGCGTAGTTCAAATAGGAGGTCTGGATCACGCTTTCAGGCGCCGGAGCGAGGTTCTCCAGCAGCAGCAGCTCCTCCAGTTTCTCTTTGTGCTCCAGCTTCAGGTATATCAGCGAAAGCGCTTCCATGGCCAGGTAGCGGCCGCTGTTGTTGGCGCCGTTGTGCGCCGACTTCTGCAGGATGCCGGCCGCCGCGCTGAGGTCTTCTGGGGCGCTCAGCGTCTCAGCGAACTTGTAGAGGACGTTGCCGCATTCCTCGGTTGAGAACTCCGTCTCGGTGGCTCGCAAGTCGCCGTTCACCGCCGTCAGCGCCTGGAGCATTCCGGCTGATGCGGAGATGCGCGTGTTGGTGCTGTCCGGGTCGTTCGCCAGGGCCTTTGCGTAGGCCTTGGCTGCCTTGACGGGGTCATCGCGGCTCAAGTAGTAGTCCCCCACTTCCACCTGCGCCTTGGCATACTCCCACGCATTGTGCAGCCGGTCAATGTGCATCAGGTACAGGTTGAAGAAGCCGGGCTTCTCGCTGGCAACGGCTGATTGTAGCTGGTTCAGCCAGACGCGGGCCTGGAGGCCGTGCCGGCCATCGGGGTCGGCCAGCTTCCCCAGCAGGCTGTATCCTCGTTTGACTTCCTTGGCGTCAGTCGACTGGATGAGAGCGCGGGCCAGGTAGTATTGGAGATAGGGATGCAGCTCGGGCGACACCCCGCCGCGCTCCGCCATGAGGAAGTAATCCCGCGCCCCGCGCCAGTCTCCCAGTAGCGCCAGGCGGTAACCCACGAAGAACTTGAGGTTCTGGTAGACCGGGAACGGGCGTAGCTGCGCCAGCTCGCCCTGGGCGAAATGGTTGGTCACAGTGCCGCTTTCCCGCGCCTCCCGCAGAACTGACAGTTGGAAGGCGCGCACCTCGTCCACCAGCGGCTCGCTGGCGCCGGTCACGCGCACAACGAGGTCGGCGCGGCCGATATTCCCGCGCAGAAGCAGGATGCGCGCCAGCTGGCCGTAGGTTTGCCTGCAGGGGTCGCGCCTGACCTCGGCAAGTGCCTGGGTGTACGCGGCGCCCAGAAACCCCCGCTCAACCTTCTCCTCCAGAGTGAGCATTCGCGGGTAGACCGCCTGGTAGAACCAGTAGCCGCCGCCTCCCAGGACTGCGGCAAGGAGCAGAACGGCTGTCGCCATGCGCAAGGTCACGATTAGCTGCCCATTGTAGGTGCCATCCGGTTCGGTGGCAACGCTTGGCCCTAGAGAATGTAGTCGCGCCGGATGCGGCGTCCCATTTTGCAGATAATGTCGTAGTTAACGCTCTCGCAGTAGTCCGCGAACTCATTGAGCGAGATTTCCTCATCGCCCTGGCGGCCCACCAGCACGACCTCCTCCCCGATATGCACATCGGTCTCATTCTCCGCATTCACCATCAGGTAGTCCATGTTCACTGCCCCGGCGATGCTCCGCTTCTTCCCCCGGAACAACACCCGTCCCTTGGGGAAGAAGTGGTATGGGATGCCGTCGGCGTAGCCCAGCGGCACCGTGATGATAGTGCTCTCGGAGTCGGTGTGGAACTCATGCCCGTAGGAAACACCGCTGCCGGCGGGAACGGTGCGGGCGTCCACTACTTCAGTGCTGAGCCGGAGAACCGGCTGCACCGGGAGCTTCTGTGCGCCAAAGCCGGGCGGATGGAATCCTATGGGGAGTATGCCGATTCGCACCATGTCAAAGCGGCTTTCGGGAAAGGCCAGGGCCCCCGAAGTGTTGGCGATATGCTTGATGGTCTGCACCCCCAGCTCCCGCTCAATTCTCTCCGCGCATTCGCGGAACAAGGCCACTTGCTGCGGAATCAAGGGATCCGCTGGATGTCCCGCTCCCGCCAGATGGGAGTACACCCCCTCCACCGCGACATGCGGGTTCTCCTTGATCTCCTCCAGCAGGCCGGGCAGGCCGTCAGGCATCACGCCGACCCGGTGCATGCCGGTGTCCACTTTGATGTGAGCCTTGGCCACGGTTCCTGCTTCAGCGGCGGCGTCTTCCAGCTTCGCTATATTCTCTTTCCGGTAGACGCCGAGGCTGAGGTAGTGCCTGAGCGCGAGCTTGTACTGCTCCGGCGGCGTGTAGCCCATCACCAGGATGTCTCCGAGATAGCCTGCCTGGCGGAGTTCCAGCGCCTCGTCCACCATGGCGACGCCGACGAAGATGTCAGGAAGACCGCTGATGGCCGGCAGCAGGCCCACTGCGCCCAGGCCATACCCGTTCGCCTTCAGCACGAGCAACAGCCTGGTGTCACCCAGCACCCGGCGAATCAGATCCAGATTCTGCCGGTATTTCCGCAGGTCAATTTCCACTTTGGTGTACGAGTGCTGCATGATCGCATCCTAGTTGAAGCGGCTGATGCGGCCGAACCGCTGCACCAGCCGGCCGTATGCGCGAATTGCCTCCGCGCTCATGGTGGGCACCTCCCCCGACACCAGCTCCTCCGCCAGTTGCCTTGCCCGCGATTGCGGGTATCCCACCTCGTGCAGCATGCCGGCGGCCCTCCGGGCGCCGCCGGCATCCGGCTCAATGCCGAGAGCGGTGGCGAGGGCGAATCTCCTCACCGCCACCCGGTCAGGGGACTTGCGCCACATCTCGGCCAGCGCCTGTACGCGCAAGAGGGCTGAGGGAAACTTCACCACCGGCGTCACCACCTCCCGCCCCAGCGGGAACATGCTTGGCAGGTAGATGACGATCGCTCCCAGCAATCCGAACAACGCGAGCTGCCCCCACCAGGTGAAGAACAGCAGGTTGAGCACTCCGGTGTCGCTGACACTGTAGCCGTGAATTGACTCCAGGAAGTACAC
>CAZXPM010000104.1:0-2365 GCA_964643155.1 uncultured Planctomycetales bacterium
CGATGATGCCGAATCTCCAGAAGTCAGCGCCGGAACCTCAGCAATTCACCAGGCAGCAGCTTCACGATGCGCTTATCGCGCTGATGAACCTTGCCCAGCATCTGCATTCGCAGAGTGCGAGTCCAGACTTCCCCTTTGCCAGCTTTCTTCAGTCCGAAATCGGCGGCGAGACCGCGGATGTGCTCACCCGCATCGCCCGCGAGATGTGGAGCCCCGATGCTTACGGCGAGGAGTGGGAGGGGCTGCGCCGGAAGCTCGGCTTATAGGAGCCAGTTACCTTGTGGCTGGTATAATCCGACCTATGGAGATTACGCCAACAGCGGCCGAGCTGATATGGCAGATTCCGCGCGAGTTGGAGGGGTGGCGGAAGATGATTGGCATCTCCAAGAGCGAATTCGCCAGCAGATACCTGGGAGTCACCCCCTCAACTTACAGGCGCTGGCTAACTGAGAGGTTCAACCCAGACCTGAGAACGGTGGACCGATTGGAAGCGCTTCTTGAGGAGTGGGACTTCTGCCCTCCCGTGCTCAATGAGCGGACAGCGCCAGAGCTCGCCAAGCTCTGGGATAATCCGCAGGACGCAATCTACGATGACTTGTAGCTCCCCGCCCCTGCTATAATAAGCAGGCCGGCAGCGAGCCGGGCGCAAAGGAGGACTACCGTGGCCGTCAAGGAATACAAGGCGCGCATTATCGCCAAAGGGCTGAACATCGCTATCGTCTGCTCGCGGTTCAACGAGCTCGTGACCAAGGAGCTGCTCGCGGGCGCGCTGGACAAGCTGGAGCGCCTGAGCGCCGAGGAGTGCGAGGTGGACATCCACTGGGTGCCCGGCAGCTTTGAGATTCCCGGAACGGTGGCGCGGCTCCTCAAGAAGGGCGGCTACGACGGCATTCTCGCGCTGGGCTGCCTGATTGAGGGGCACACCGACCACTACAGGCTGCTGGCGAGCGAGGTGACCAAGGGCTGCGCCTTGCTGGCGGTGAAGAACGACGTGCCTATCGGCTTCGGCATCCTCACCACGCCGACGCTGGAGACCGCGCTGGAGCGCGCCGGCACCAAAGCCGGCAACAAGGGCGCCGACGCGATGGAGAGCTTGCTGGAGACCATCGCCGTTTACCGGCATATCGGGGAGTAGCCCCAGGCAGCCAGCGGCGCCGGGCAAGCTTGACCGCGGTGATAAGGGGGCGGTAAGGAATGCACCAGAAAGGAGGCGGCAAACCACGCATCACTTCCGCGCAGAAACGGCAGGCCGTCGCCCGCGTGCGCAACCGCGAGCCGGTGGGAGAAGTCGCGGCCGAACTCGGCGTGACCGTGGAGGAAGTGGAGGAGTGGGTGCGCAAGTTTGAGGCGGCCCGACTGAACCTGACGCCGGAACCGGGGCGGGACTTCAGCGATGCGTTCCGGCGCAAGTACGGGCCGGACGTGCAGGCGCCGTCACTGTCGCAACTGATGTACCCGGAGCTGATGGAGGAAGTTGACCCCGGGATGTTTGACCGGTTGTCCCCCGAGCAGATCAAAGACCTTTTCATTATGCAGGCCATTGCGCAGGAGAAGGTCGGCTACGAGAAGCACACGCCCAAGTTCTTTCTCCCGGAGGAGGAAGACCCCTTCCCCGAGACGCGTCAGCGCCACGCTGACAACTATGTGGTGCGCGAAATCAACCGGCCGCTGCTCATTCTCGGCGGGCTGCTGCTGGGCCTGGCCGGAGCGGTCATGGGCGCCAGGCTGGGGTTCGTCCTGCAGGACGTGCCCCTCTGGGTGACCGCGAGCGCAGCCGTGGCCGGACTCGGGCTTGTCATTATCGGCGGTCGGTGAGCGCTTGCATCGCCGCGGCCGGCCCCGGAGACTCTGTTACAGGTTTGCTGTATAATGAGGATTGCCGCATAGGGGAATTTGCGGCCAGACGCCAGACTGCCGACCGCCTGAACAGGCATAGTTCCATACGCTCAGGTTAGAACGGTATGGCTGTCAAGTGTGGATACTCTGGAGGTTTGATATGGTCCGGATTTGGACAATCATCATTGGCATCCTGCTGCTTGCCGCTGCATCCTGCGGAGGAGGAGGCGCTACACGCGCTCCCGCAACGGGCAATGGCGGTTCGCCACCCACGGTGTCGCCGGACCCGGCCGACACCTCCACCACTCTTTCCGCCGAGCTTTCGCGGCTGGACGCGATGGCCGCGCCGGACGGAGTGGACCAGGACACCTGGCTCACGCTGAAAGCGTCGTTGCGCCAGGCCATGGCTGCGTTGATGCCGTCAAAGGTGACCCAGTCTCCTCCGGCAGGACCGCACAGCGTGGTTGACGACCTTACCTTCGTCCGCGATGAGGAGGAGGCCGGATGGCTCACCTGGAGTTTCCAGCTC
>CAZXPM010000104.1:2375-6148 GCA_964643155.1 uncultured Planctomycetales bacterium
CAACCTGGACGGCGTGGTTGACGCTGACGACCTGAGCCCGATCGCGGAGAACTACCTGCAAGTTGTTGGGGAGGAGTCTCCTGTCGCCATGCGCCTGGACACCAGCGGCAACGGCGTGGTTGACCTGGCGGACATCACCGCCATCGCCCAGTACTATGGAAGCGAGCTTGCCGGCTTCTTTGTGCGCAGCTACACCGATGAGGCCGAGTTCACCGAGCTGAGTGCGGTTTTGCGTGAACAGGCGCTGAATCTGGAAGACCCCCAGTTCCTGGCGGACGGAATACTCCTTTACAGGTTCCATTACGAGGACTCGCCCGAATGGGTTGACCTTGCCGTTGTGGCCTTTGACGGGGACGGCGCCACCGGCGACCTGTCCAATGTGGTTGAATACCAGCCGGTGCGGATTGTCTCGGTCAGCGTGCCCGGCGGCAAAGTTGGCGACACCGGCACCGCCACCGCCGTGGTGGAGGGGGCCGAGCCAATCACTTACGAGTGGATTCTCACCAACGGGCTGAGCCCTTCCCGCTCCAGCGACCCCTCTGTTGAGGTGGAGCTGGTCAGCCAGGGGATGTTCAACGGAAGACTGAATGTCTCCAACCTGTTTGGAGCCGACACGGAGTTCTTCACGGTAACCATAGGCGTGCCGCCCACTATTACCAGCGTCACGCCTGACACCGCTGTGTGCGGCGAACGGGTGGAGTTTTCCGCTACCGTCACCGGCTCGCCGCCCTTGACCTATAGCTGGAACTTCGGCTCAAGCGCGTTCCCCCGCACCAGCCCCTTAGAGCGCCCCAGTGTGGAGTTTGACGAAGATGGCACACATTCGGTGCGCCTGCAGGTTGCGAACGAGTACGGCAGCGATTCCTATCTGCTGGATGTGACCGCCGGCTTCCCTCCCGTTATCGTCGCGATATCGCCCGACAAAGGAGCGCTGGGCAGCTCTGTCAACTTCACCGCTTCCGTCGTAGGAACGGCGCCTTACAGCTACCTGTGGGACTTCAAGCACATGGGCGACCCCACCCTTTCGGGCGACGTGAATCCGGTAGTCAACCTCACCGACGCGGGAGATTACCAGTGCACCCTCACCGTCGCCAATCCATACGGCGAATACAGACGCTGGTTCAGCTTCCATGTGGGACGTCCTCCCACAATCAACCAGATTCTGTGGACTACTACCACAGGCAACCTGGTCTGCTGGTTCTTTGCTGATGTGAATGGCGACTTCCCGATGTCCTGGACCTGGACCTTTGACATGTTCGCACCTGATCCACCGCTGCAGCTTGATATGATGCCGGCCGTCTTCCTCTTGCCGGGCGAACTGGGGATATATGACTGCTCACTGGAGGCGGTGAACGACTACGGCAGCGACCTCTTTGAGTTTGAATACGAAATCACGTATGTTGAGCCGCCGCCCATGTAGCCTCACGGGAGGCGAGTGACCGGTTGGCCGGCTAGCGGAGACCGGAGAGCTCTTTGGCCGCCGCGACGAAGCCGGCAAAGAGCGGGTGCGGGCGCAGCGGCCTGCTCTTGAACTCGGGGTGGAACTGAGAGGCCACGAAGTACGGGTGGTCCGGGTACTCCATTGACTCGACAAGCAGGCCGTCCGGGGACAGCCCGCTGAACACCATGCCGTGCTTCTGCAGCGTGTCATGATACTTCGGACTCACCTCGTAGCGGTGGCGGTGGCGTTCCCACACCCTGACCCGCCTGTATAGCCTGCGCGCAGTCGTGCGGGGCTGCAGCTCGCAGGGATACTTGCCCAGGCGCATGGTGCCGCCCATGTCGGTAATCTCGCGCTGCGCCGGCAGATAGTCAATGACCGGGTGCGGACAATCCTCCGCGAATTCGCTGGAGTTCGCGTTCACCAGGCCGCAGACGTTGCGGGCAAACTCAATCACCGCTACCTGCATCCCCAGACAGAGCCCCAGGTAAGGGATGTCGTTCTCCCGGGCATGCCTGGCCGCCTGGATCTTCCCCTCAATACCGCGGTAGCCGAACCCGTAGGGGACGAGCACGCCGTGCAGGCCGGCCAGGTGGCGGGCGCAGTTGTCGGCGGTGAGCTTCTCCGCGTCCACCCACGCCAGCTCCAGCTCCACGTCGTTGCCGATGGCCGCATGGGTGAGGGACTCGAGAATGGACATATAGGCGTCCTTCAGCGCGGTGTACTTGCCCACGATGCCGACCTTCACCTTGCCCTTGCAGGCCGCCTGCCTCTCCAGGAAGGCGGTCCATTCCTCCATCCGGGGCTTGCAGCGCTTGAGGCCAAGCCGCTCGCTCACCAGGTCCGTGATGCGCTGCGCGTTCAGCATCAGCGGCACGCGGTAGATACTGTCAACGTCCAGTCCCTCAATCACGCATTCGCCGGGGACATCGCAGAACAGGCTTATCTTGTCCTTCATCTCCGGCGTTATCGGCACGTGGGTGCGCGTGAGGATGAGATCGGGCTGGATGCCGATGGAGCGCAGCTCCTTCACCGAGTGCTGCGTCAGCTTGGTTTTCAGCTCCCCACCGGGATGGAGGAACGGTATCAGCGTAACGTGGATGTTAATGGCGGTGTCGCGGCCGATGTCGTTGCGGTACTGGCGGATGGCCTCCAGGTATGGCAGGCCCTCAATGTCGCCGACGGTGCCGCCGACCTCCACCACCACCACGTCCGCCCGGGACTTCCTGGCGGCCACGGTGATGCGGTGCTTGATCTCGTTCGTGACGTGCGGGATGACCTGCACGCACTTCCCCAGGTAGTCGCCGCGCCGCTCCTTCATTATCACGGACTCGTAGATCTGCCCGGTGGTCACGTTGTTGTACTTGCGCAGGTCCTCGTCCAGGAAGCGCTCGTAGTGGCCCAAGTCCAGATCCGTTTCCGCCCCGTCGTCAGTGACGAACACCTCACCGTGCTGGATGGGGTTCATCGTCCCGGCGTCAACGTTCACGTAAGGGTCAAACTTCAGCGCGGTTACCTTATACCCCGCGCTCTTGAGCAGAAGCCCGACAGACGCGGACAGAATGCCCTTGCCTATTGAACTAACGTTACCGCCGGTTACGAACACGAATCTGGTCATCTAGCAGCTCTCGGAAAGTGGGTTTGTCGCCCTATTCTACACGCTGGCGGCGGCGAAGTCACTAGGAAACGCCCTGTCCACCGGTTAAATCGCTGCGATTGGCTTCGGGCCATCCGCGGGCCCTGCGGTCAGGCGCGTCAGCCTGCGTACGGACGGAGCATGTTATGATTCGCGTGGAACTGTTTCACTTCATCGTGGCTTGGCTGACCTCCAAGCCGAACTAATGACGGCGCCGTGCCCACTGCGTCCGCCAATTACTGGGCTGACATCTGCGACGGCTTTCCTCTTCCCGTGCTCGCGCCGATCAACTACGAACACGACAAGCACCTGACCAACTACGACCACTTCATGCTGCAAGACCCGGCAGCAGCCCCGGACGTCTACGACTTCGTGGTAGGACAGATAGCTTCGGCGGACTGAGCGCGCCTCTGCCATCGCGTCAAAACTGATGCGGACGGGCCAGCTTGAGTCGCGGCCTTCAGCGGCCGCGGACAACCCGCGTGCCGGCGACAATGTCGTGAATGGAACGGCCGTACGGGTCTATCAGGCAGTAAAGCGCGGCGAAGACCAGGTAGAGGCCCACCGTCAGGTAGGTGAAGACCCAGAGGAAGGCTGACCGCAGAAGCGCGGGCCACCACCCCACCTCACTGCCGTCAAACATGGTTACCCGGATACCCGTCAGGGCTTTGCCCGGCGTGCTGCCCCCATAGGTGG
>CAZXPM010000105.1:0-2075 GCA_964643155.1 uncultured Planctomycetales bacterium
GCCCGAGGGGACGCTACGGGCAATGCTGGAGCCGTTTGACCGCCACTTCAGCCTGACCGAGCCGCTGGAGCGGCTGGAACAGTTTCTGGAGCTGAGGACGGAGCCGTGAGCACGCCGGCCAGACGGCTGCCCCGCGTGCGCGAACTGCCGCCGCTGCGCGTCGCCGTTCACGCTGTGCCACTGAAGGCCGAGTCGCCCCGTGTGCTGGAAGCGCCGCTGGCGGAGCTGCCGGTGCGGCTGAAGCCAGCCGTGATGGAGCGCATACCTGAAGTGGTGGAGAGAATGCGGCATTCGCTCAAACCGTCGGACGAACTGCTCGCGGTTTTCACCGGGTTGCCGCCGGAGAAGGCGGCGGATTATGCGCTGGGAAGCGCGGGCACGCTGGAGCTGAAACTGCTCCGGCCGGTGGCGCCGGAGGAATGCACGCACTGCGCCGCGCTGGTTGAACGCGACCGCCTGCGCGTCCTGGTCTTCGGGGACTGAGGCGCAGCCTAGTGGAACTGGCGGAGCAACCGGTAGTCGTTTTCGCCGAACATGCGGGCGTCGGGCACCTGGTAGAGGATCTGGGCGATGCGCTCCACCCCCACGCCGAAGGCCCAGCCGGTGTAGCGCTCCGGGTCAATGTCCACGTTGCGCAGCACCTGCGGGTGCACCATGCCGCAGCCCAGCACCTCAATCCAGCCGGACTGCTTGCAGACCCGGCAGCCTGCTCCCTGGCAGAACGGGCAGGTGACCGCCAGCTCCGCGCCAGGCTCCACGAAAGGGAAGTAGTCCGGCCGCAGCCGCACGCGGGTCTCCGGCCCGAAAAACTGGCGGGCGAACTCCGCCAGCACCCAGCGCATGTTCGCCATATTGATCCCTTCGCCCACCTGCAGGCCCTCCACCTGGTGGAAGGCAGGGGTGTGAGTGGCGTCGGGGCGGTCGCGCCGGAAGACGCGCCCCGGCGAGACCATCTGCACGATCACCTGTTCACGCTGCTTGATGCGCTCCATCGTGCGCACCTGCACCGGCGAGGTGTGCGTGCGCAGAATCAGCCCGCCGGGCAGGAAGTAAGTGTCCATGTCGTCGCGCGCGGGATGGTAGGGCGGGATGTTGAGCTGGTCAAAGTTGTAGCGCTCGTATTCAATCTCGGGGCCTGCGAACACGTCAAAGCCCATGGACACGAAGATGTCCACCATGCGCCGGGAGGCCGAGGCCACCGGATGCAGCCGGCCGGAGTGCACCCGGCAGCCCGGCAGTGTGGGGTCAAAGAACGCTTCCGCCGCGCCCGCTTGCTGCGCCAGCTTTTCCTCGCGCTGGGAGAAAAAAGCCTCCAGCTCGTTCTTCAGCGCGTTCACCCGCGCGCCGTAGGCCTTGCGCTCGTCTGCGGGAAGGTCTTTGATGCCGCTCAGAGCTTCGCGGATAAGACCCTTGGCGCCCAGCGCCCTGGCCTTTAGCGGCGCCAGGGCGTCCGGAGTCAGCGCGGCCTGCGCTTCGGTGCGGATGGCTTCAGCCTGGGCGGCCAGTTCGGATAGCGGGAGCGGCACTAAAACCTCCTTACTGGTTCTGCGCCGCCAGCTCCGCGAGCTGGGAAAAAGCGGCGGGGTCGTTTATGGCCAGGTCGGCAAGCTGCTTGCGGTCCAGCACGATGCCGGCCTTGCTCAGGCCGCTGATGAACCGGGAGTAGGGCAGGCCCTGCGCCCGGGAGGCAGCGCTGATGCGCGCAATCCACAGGCGGCGGAAATCGCGTTTCTTGATGCGCCGGTGCTCGTAGGCGTAACGCTCGGCGTGCATCACGGCTTCTTTGGCCGCACGGTAGAGGCGGCCGCGGGTTCCGCGGTAGCCCTTCGCGAGTTTCATAATCCGGCGGCGTCGCGCCCGGGAGGCCACACTTCGCTTGATGCGTGTCATCAGCCTTTACCTCCCAGCAGTTGGACGTAGCGGTTCTTGTCGGTGCCGGTGACCTCGCGCGTCTCAGCTAGACGGCGCTTCTGGCGGGACGACTTCTTGCTCAGCAGGTGGCGTGAGCACGCGGCCTTCCGCACCAGCTTGCCGCTCTTTGTTTGGCGAACCCGCTTGGCGGTCGCCTTGTGTGT
>CAZXPM010000105.1:2085-6088 GCA_964643155.1 uncultured Planctomycetales bacterium
TGCGCGCGCTCCCGGCCGCGCAGCAGCAGGTTGAATTTGACCTTGTAACCCCGGTCCAGGAACTTGCGCGCCTTGTTCATCTTGGTCTCAAGGTCGTGCCCGTCAATCTTCATGGAAAGACCCAGCTCTTTCAGCTCGCCGCCGGTCTGCTTGGTGCCGGAGCGTTTCTTGCGCTCCTGGTACTTCAGCTTGCCGTAGTCCATCATCTTGCAGACGGGCGGATTGTCGTTGGGGCCCACCTCCACCAGGTCGTAGCCTCGCTCCCAGGTCATCTTCAGGGCTTCATCTATGGTGACGGTGCCGACGTTCTCGCCGTTCTCGTCAATCAGGCGAACTTCGGGAACGCGGATTTGTTTGTTGATTCGCGGGCCACGTAAGCCCTTCCTTTTGCCGGATGGTTTTCTTCGCAACAATGAACTTATAGCAGAGAAGCGGGTTAACAGTCAATCTGGACGCGCCTGGCGCCGCCGCTCACTCGTCCTTCCCGCCCATCCCCATCAGCCCGCGCAGGGGGTTGTGGAGGTTCATCTCGCCGCGGCGCACCTGCTGCAACATCTCCAGTACGGGTTTCCCGGAGAATGTGCCTGGTTCCTGTAGCAGAACGGCTATACCACTCCCGAACCGTCCTCGGCGAATCTATGCTAGAATCGTTTCATCCCTTGGGAGGACGAGAGTTTAAAATGGTAGTCACCCTGAAGGCTAAAATCCGGGACGCATTCGGCAAGGAGAAGGTCAAGAAGCTGCGAGCGGAAGGCGGGCTTCCCGCAGTGGCGTACGGCCCCGGGCTGGAGGAGCCTCTCCACTTGGTGCTGGATCTGCGCGAGGCGCAGAAGACCATCACGCGGGAAGGCCGCGACGCGGACTATGAACTCATTGTGGGCAGGAAGAAGTACCGCGCCCTCCTGCAGGAAGTGCAACGCGATCCGTTGAGCGGCGAGTTCCTGCACGTTGACCTGTATCTGCCAGCGTCTGGAAAATAGCTTATAATCCTGCTAATCGTGAGCAAACCGGCGACAGCGGAAAAACGGAAAAACCTCCAGGTGGTGTCCGATTTCCTGCAGCGGGTGGGCGCCAGCAACTCGCCCATTCCCTCGCTGGAAGAGGACAACTTCCGCATGCGCGAGGGCTTCCAGCACTTCGCGGTGGAGCCGGTGGAGGAGAGCGGGCCCGGCCGCAGCTTCGTCACCGTGGAGAAGGAGCCGCCGGAGCGGGCGGACTTCTTCGCCAGCAGCCTTCAGCGCACCCAGCTGGTGGGCCACCGCATTTTTGAGGGGCAGGAGGTGCCCCTGCACTATGTCATCGTATCCTCCATCATCCTGCGGCGGGACAACCGGGTGTTCCATGCCTGGACGCATGCGGAGAAGCGGGAGTACATCCTGGCGCCGCTCAAGTTCCTGCCCGACGCGGATAAGCTGAAGGAGGAGTTCAGCGGCGACCTGCCGGTGACGCTGGAGGATTCGGGCGGAGATGAGCTGAACTACACGCAGTTGCGCATCGCCGCGGTCAACCGCGCCCGTGAGCTGAAGTGGGAGACGCGCAACATCCTGCTCTCGCGGTGGAAGGAGCAGGAAGGCACCGACTCCAGCAAGCTGATTGTTCTAAACGACTCGCTGCTGCACCTGCACAACTCCGACCTCACAGCGAACATGCTTGGCTTTGTCAAGATGACCTACGTTCCCTTCGCCAACCGCGAGAAGCTGGGCAACCACCTGGTCCTGCCGGAGTTCAACCGGGGGCAGGTATTCCGTATCGTGGACCCGGACCACCCGGACAACACGAAGTACTCGTGGTTCTTGAAGATGCGGCACATTGGCAAGGCAGAGCCGGAGTACGGGCTGGTGCGGCTGGAAACGGTGGCGAAGGACGATGAGGACGCCCGGCGCAAGGCCGACGATTTCACTTACCTGATGGTGCGGGAGCGCTTCCCGGTGACCTTCCCGGCGCCGCAGTGGGACAAGCTCATCTTCCCGCACAAGCTGTGCGACCAGTACCTGAACAGCCTCGTGCCTTCGCATGAGACGATTCAGGCGTACTTTATTCGGGAATAAAGGGCGCGAGCCCGCAGCGCGTGCCCGTGGCGCGCATGGAGAGGGATGACCATGAAGGATGTCTGCAAATACCCTGAGTATGTGAACTTTGAGTTCGGTTCGGTGGGCAAGGCAACTTCCACCAAGGACAACCCGAACACCGCCGCGCACTTCCATTTCTGGATTGCCGACGGCGTGGACACGGTGGAGCTGGGCAACATCGTCGCCGCCTGCACCGCCGATGGCCATATCACTTTCGGCACCGTCACGGAGCTGCGCACGGTGATGGACATTGACAACTTCCTGTCGGACTACATCAGCCACGACTTCGGCAATCCCCAAGTGGTGCCACCCTCGGATATCGCCGAGATGATGGTGGCCAAGTGCGTGGTCATCAAGTCCACGACCGAGCGTGTGCGCCCCATCGGCCGGGCGGAGGTTTACTTCGCCTCGGAGACAGGCGTGGCCTGGGGCCTGGGCATGCTGGACTTCGCGGGTGAGGGGCGCGGTGTCCCCATTGGCGTGATGGAGAACGGCGATGGCTCCCTCATTCCCATTTTCCTGGACGACGAGTTCCTGGTGGGCCCGGAAGGTTCGCACATGAACATGAGCGGCATTTCCGGTCTTGCCACCAAGACGTCGCTCGTGGAGTTTCTGCTGAAATCCATGTTTGACACGATGGTGCGGGGCAAACGCCGCCGCATCGCCGCCATCTTCTTCAACGTCAAGGGCAAGGACATGCTCTACCTGGACAAGCCCAACCCGCAGTACGAAGAGAATGACCCGTACACCAACAAGTGCCGCGAGATGTACGAGAAGCTCAACGTGGAGCTGGTGCCCTTTGAGAACGTCCGCATCTTCGCGCCCTATGACCGCAAGTATGAAGGCCACACCAAGAGCTTCCGCCGGGACGGCAAGGTGGAGCACTTTATCTGGGAGCTGACCGAGATCGTGGAGGACATCCCCGAGCTGTTTGACAGGGAGAGCTGGGACGAAGCGGTGGAAGCAGTGTGGGTGGACATCCGCGACCAGATTGAGCGCCAGCCCATCCGCTCCTATGACGAGCTGCTGGACTACCTGGCGGAGGAGCGCCGCGTGCTGGGCAACGCCAGCGTCACCCACTGGCACGGCCACGAGAAGCAGGTGTTCTACAAGGCGGCCAAGAACCTGGACGCGCTGCCGGGCCTGTTTGACGGCCTGGTGTGCATCGGAGGCGTGGACGAAGTGGACATTCCGCTGCAGGATCTGCACAACGGCTCCATCTTCGTGATTGACATTCAGTCGCTGAATGACCGCGGCCAGATGATGGTGTTCAACAAGATCCTGAAGCGCGTCTACCGCATGCTGGTGGACAAGAATATCAAGAAGGACTTTGACACCGCTATTTTCTTCGTGGACGAGCTGAACAAGTTTGCCCCGCGCGATGCCACGGTGGACGCGCCTATCAAACAGTCCATCATTGAGATCTGCGCCCGCGGCCGTTCGCTGGGCGTCTCGCTCTTCGGGGTTGAGCAGTTCATGAGCCAGGTGGACCGCCAGGTGGTGGACAACTCGTCCACCATCATCTACGGCCGCACCGGCCCCGCCGAGCTGATGACGGCGGAGTACAACTGGCTGGACCCGGACGTGCGCAACCGCCTGACCACCATCCCGCGCGGGACCTTCCTGCTCAAGCACGCGAAGTTCGTGCAGCCGGTGTTTGTGAAGTTCCCCTTCCCGACCTGCGTGCCGGGGGACCAGTTTGAAGAGGAGGAGGGCCTCGCTGCCAAGCGCGAAGCCGCCACCGCCTTCACCTTCAAGCGGGATATCTAGCAGCCGGATTTCCGGGGATCAGCCATGGAGGCAGACTTTTCGCTCGTTGGACGCTGCGGGCTTTACTGTGGGGCCTGCGCCATCTACCGCGCCCAGCGCGACGACCCTGAACGCCGAACGCGGCTGGCCAAGCGGTTCAACTGCCTGGAGGAAGAGGTTTGCTG
>CAZXPM010000106.1:0-6057 GCA_964643155.1 uncultured Planctomycetales bacterium
CCGGCACCTACGCCACGCCCGACGCTGCCGTGTCCGTCACCGGCGTGGGCGAGAGCATTATGCACACGCTCATGGCCAAGCACTGTGCCGACCTCATCACGGCCGGTGCCGCCCCTCAGGACGCCTGCGAATCCTGCGTGAAGTACCAGAGCGAGCGTACGCCTGGCACCACCGGTCTGGTTGCGGTTTCCGCCGATGGAGCGGTGGGCTTGGCCTTCAACTCCGTCCAAATGAACCGTGCCGTTTTCACTCCCGACAGGGGTCTGGTGGTGCCCTAGAAGCTGTGACAGCGGCAGCCCGCGGCTGCTAAGCGGCAGTGGGGATTCCCCAGCCGGGCAAAACGGCGTCAAGAACGAGGGTCCGGAGCACTCCAGGCTGCCGACGGATGGCTTTGCGGTAGCTGCCTGCAGCTTGCCACTGCACTCCATAGCATAATGATGTAAAATTGCCTGGGAGCAGGCTATGACAATTCTGCTGAAACTGCTGGCACCGGTATGCCTGGCGATTGGAGTCGCCATAATACTGCTGTATGCTTCCTCCTGCGGCACTGGAGGTGGCTGATAGCCAACCTCGCACCCGTGGGGTAGGCTACGCCAGTAGCTCGGTGGTGAAGTTATTCACTCCTGCTGGGCGGTAAACAATGGTAGCGGGCAAGGAAAAACTCTCGGCGGTCCCGGTCGGGTCCGATGAAGAGCTGATGCAGCTCGTCGCTAAGGGCGACCGGAAGGCCTTTGACAAAGTCTATGACCGTTACCATCGCCAGATATACAACTTCATCAAGAAGCAGGTGGTGCAACGCGCTGCTGCCGAGGACATCATGCAGGAGGTCTTTGTGAGGCTGTTCAGGTCCGCGCGGCGTTTTGATCCGGACAAGCAGCTATCGTCCTATCTCTACAAGATCGCGGTTAACGAAGTGCGCCGCCACTATCAGAAGGCCTCGATCTCGCAGGGGTTTTCGCTGAACGAGCCTCTGTCCGGAGAAGACGACACCCGCGAGCGCATTGACCTGATGCCTGATGAGCGGCAGATGCCGGACGTCCAGGTGCGCGAGGAGTTCGCCCGGCGTACCCTGCGCCAACTGATTGACCGGCTGCCGCCGGAACAGAAGATGGTAGTGCTTCTCAAGGTTTACGATGAGATGACCTTCGAGGAAATCGCTCAGATTATGGACCGCCCGCTGTCCACCGTGCTGTCCCGGATGCGCTATGCACTGCAAAAGCTACGCCGCTGGATGGATGACGAGGGGATAACCCAAGATGAACTGCCTGGAAATTAGGTTTAAAATCCTGCAGTTCCTTTACGGAGAGCTCACGATGGTGGAGCTCGCGAGGATACACGAGCACCTCAGAATGTGCCAGCAATGCGATGTAGAGCGCGAGGCGATAGAGATCATTCTCGACCAGGTTAAGGGAGCCTACGAAGACGAGCCTGTGGCGGAAGAGGTGAGGCTGAGGGTCTTCGCGCAGCTTGACGAAGACTAGCCAACCCACTGGCGCCGTTGTCCGTGCAGCGTTATAATTGCCCTAACAGGCGACCGCCCGATTCGGGTGCCAGCATCCCGTTTCGGGACCACGTGGCTATGCTCTAACCACCTTCCGGGCTGGCGGGGGGTGGTTTTTCTGCATCCTGGGCGCTGCGCTTGGACGAGTCCAAGCGGTTTTCTGTGCCTGCAGCCAGCCGGGCGATGTTGCCGCGATGGGTAAAGAGCACCAGTGCCGCTGTCAGCATCCCCAGCCACCAGTATGCGCGTACGGCGCTGACGAGAACGGTAGAGAGCGCAAGTGCCAGCGCAGCGGTTAGCGAGGCGAGCGATACATAGCGGAAGGCCGCGAGCACAGAAGCGAACACCGCCAGCGGGATGAGCACATACCAGCCGAACAAGCCGATGGCGATCCCCAGCCCGGTAGCGATGCCTTTGCCCCCCTTGAATCTGAGGAAGGGAGTGAAAGTGTGCCCCAGCACCGCCGCGAGCGCAACGGCGCCGAGAAGCAGGCTCTCCCGTGTACCTTCCGCGTAGAAAGGCAGGTGCAGCAGCCAGCGCGCCAGCAGCACGGGTGCCAGACCCTTGGCGGTGTCAAGCAGGAGGGTGGCGATGCCTGCGCCGGCACCACAGACGCGCCATACATTGGTCATGCCGATGTTGCCGGAGCCGAGGGTGCGGATGTCCTTGCGGAAGAATCCAAGGGCGACGAGATAGCCGAATGGCACCGCGCCCAGCAGGAAGGAGAACACGAGCAGTAGCCAGAAACTTGGCACGCTGCGATTATAGCGCGCTGGGGTCTCTGCCGGGCGGCCGGGCGAGCTCATGTGCGCGTTGGAGCAACGCAAAGGCTTCATCCCACACTCTGAATGGGGTAGCTGGTTCCCGGTCCGGAGGTGGGCTCAAGGTATAATCCATCGGATGCGCATATTGCAGCTAGCGGGTCGGGCGGGGGACGGCACCTGTGGTGTGGCCGACCACACGTTCCATCTCTCCTGCGCGCTGGCGAAGAGCGCAGATGTTGTGCTGGTTCACCGCGAAGGTTCGGAGCCGCTCCCGGAGTACCGCCGGGTTGAAGACTGCGGGCGGGTGGAGCTGCAGCCGCTGAGCGGGTTTGAACTTGGGCGGCTGAACGAGCTCATCGCGCTCATCAACGCTGGCGAAGCCGATGTCGTGCATCTGCAGTATCCGGCTGCGGAGTACCGCTTTTCGCTGCTGCCGGTGAACCTGGCGCGCCACCGTGGGCTGCTCAAGCGCGCCGCGTTGGTCGTAACGCTGCACGAATACCATGCGGCGCACCCTCTGCGGCGGATGGCGGCGCGGCGCCTGCATGCGGCCGCAGACGCCTGCATCCTGCCCTCTACGCGCGATTACGCCCAACTGGCGAAATCCCGGTGGAAGCGCAAGCTGCACCAGATACCTGACGGCAACTTCTTCGGCCCGGCGCTGAAGGGCGAAGAGGCAACCTCGTACTGTGACCGGATGCCAGCGGTGTGCTACTTCGGGCTTCCAAGCAAGACCAAGGACGCACGCTGGTTGTTTGAGCTGTTTGCGCAACTCCGGCGTACGGTGCCTGAACTGAAGCTGAAACTAGTGGGCGGAGTGTCGCCGCGCGGGGTGGCGGCGCTCACCCGGAGGCTGGGTTTGGTGGGACAGGTGGAGTCCGCGGGATTTCTGCCATTGCCCGAACTGCGGGCAGAGGTGGAGCGTACGTTACTTGCGGCCTTCCCTTTCAGCTTTGACACCCACCGCAGCTCGCTTATCAACGCGCTTTCTTTCCGTACGCCCATTGTCTGCGCGGGTGTGGAGCCGGAAGTCCGGCGGCTGTATGCGCCTGAGCTACCGTTGCAGGTAGCGAATCCGCAAAGCGCGAGAGAAGTGTCGGTGGTGCAGGGCTATTTGAAGGCCGCCTCAGCCGACTTCGGCCTGGCGGCTTCGGGCCATCTGGTAGCGCAAAGCAAGCTCGGCGCCAGACTTGCCATGGGCAAAATTGCCGCGGCGCACCTGGAAGTCTATAATCACGTGCTGAACGCCCGTAATGCCTAGTGTATGAAGTTCATACGCACAATGCTGCCCGCACTAGCTGCGCTGATCTGCATGGCGCCTCCTGCCGCCCGTGCGGATAGCATCAAGCTGCCTCCATCCTTTCCCAGCCGGGCTGACACGATTGACACTGCCGGCCCCTACAGCCTGGTGCCCATTAACCCGCGCCTGGCGGCCGAACCGGACGTTCGCCCTTTGGCGCTGAACTTGCCAAGCGAGTCGCTCACCCCCGAAGTGCTCAGCGAAGCCGGAACCTACGATTTTTCTTGTTACCGCCTGACCATCCACCAGGAGGACTTCAGCGAAGGAGGCGAGGCCAATCTTGCCGCCCTGGGGGACATCATCCAGCGCATCCGGCGCCAGGGGCGCGAGGTTATGCTCACACTGGACTCCGCGGGGCTGGACATTCCGGGCTTCCTCGTGTTCTTCCAGCAAGTTTACACGGCCGTCGGCGCAGAGGTGAAGTACTTCCAGTTCCTGGACAACCTCAACCGCCATCTGGGTGTTTCCAGTTACAGCTACCATGAGCTGCTGGGGAACATCCGCCAGTTGCGCACAGAGAAGGGATGGGACTTCACCATCGTCGCCGGCGGCATTCTCGGAGTGGATTACCAGTTCATCCAGAATCTGGCGGACGCATACGTCTTTGAGAGAGTGGATGCCATCGCTTTCAACCTCTACCCGGACGCTGAACACATGGAATTCCCCTTGCGGCGGTCGGAAGTAGCGCCCCACTCGGTGCACGCCTGCGTGCAGATGGTCGCGCAGCTTGCGCGCTACGACAAACCGGTATTCGTCACCGACCTGGGAGTCTCCACGGCTTATGCGCCGCTAGGCGTATCGCAACTGGATCAGGCGTCCATGCTATGCCGCGCGGCGCTGTACTTGCTGCAAGGCGGGGTATCTCGCGTGTTCCTGCACTCGCTGGTGGACACCGGGGCCGAGACGCTGAAGGCCCAGTCATACATGGGCCTCTACAACGTGGACGGCAGCCCCAAGCCCTCGGCGGGCGCCATTAGGCGGCTGGCCTGGCTCCTACGCGCCTCGTACTTCATTGAGCCGTACTACATCTTCCAGATGAGCAACATGTTCCCGGCGGAAGGCTCGCCGGTCTTCGCCTACCACATCTACCGGCCGGCGGAGAACGCGGTGTACTTCACTTACGTGACCACTGACATGATAATGCTGGACCGCTACACCAACCTGGTTATCTACCGCACCGATATGCAGGCGCAGGAGCTGCTGAATCTGCTCACCGGCACCGCATCCCCTTCGCCCTGCAAGGCCGCCGGCAACCTTCTGCTGTTCAACCGCCTGCCGCTGTCACACGTGCCGGTGTCCATAAAGCTGCAACTGGAGGCTCCCCGTGGATAACGCACCTTCCCGCATCGCGCTGGTGCACGACTGGATTGTGACCTTTGGCGGGGCTGAACGCGTCCTGATTGAGATGCACCGGATGTTCCCCACCGCCCCCATCTACACGCTGTTCCACGACCCCGAAGGCACGCCGGAGGAGTTGGAGGATGCGCTCATCGTCCCGTCGGTGCTCAACCGCTTCCCCGGTGCGCTGAATCGCTACCAGTCGCTGCTGCCGCTCTACCCGTATGCCATTGAGCAGTTTGACCTGAGCGGCTTTGACCTAGTGATTTCGCTGTCGCACGCTGCGGCGAAAGGAGTGCTCACCGGCGCGCATCAGATGCACCTGTGCTACTGCTACACGCCTATGCGCTACGTGTGGGAGCTGTACCAGACCTACTTGAAGCACACGCGCCTGTCGCGCTTCCGCGAGTTTGTCTTCCGCGTGTCCTCGCATTACCTGCGGATGTGGGACTGGCAGGCGGCGCAGCGGGTGGACCGCTTTGTGGCCATTTCGGAGACCATCCAGCGGCGCATTGAAAAGACCTACAACCGCAAGTCGGTAGTGATCTACCCGCCGGTGAACACCGACTACTTCACGCCCGCGGAGGAGCGGGCGGACGAGTATTTCCTGCTGGTCGGCCGCTTCGTGCCCTACAAGGGGATGGAGCTGGTGATTGAGGCGTTCAACGACCGCGAGGAGCCGCTGCTGGTGGTGGGTGACGGGCCGCTGCGCAGGCGCCTGCTGGAGCTGGCGCACAATCCCAGGATCGAGTTCCTCGGCACCGTCACCGACGAGGAGCTGCTGGTGCTCTACCAGAACGCCATGGCGGTCATCTTCCCCAGCGAGGAGGACTTCGGCCTCATCCCCTGCGAAGCCATGGCCTGCGCCACGCCGGTCATCGCCTATGAGCGTGGCGGAGCCACGGAGACGGTGGAGGCAGGTGTCAGCGGCACCTTCTTCCGCGACCGTACGCCCGACGCGCTGGACCGGGCGATTGAGCGCTACTACAACACGGTGTGGAACCGCGAGGACATCCGCGCCTGCGCGGAGAAGTTCTCCGCGGAGGTTTTCCGGCGGCGCATGATGAGCGCGGTTGAGCACTTCCTGTAGAGGGAGAAACCGATGGACAAACCCACGACCACGCGGGACGAGTACCTGGAGCACCCGGAGTACC
>CAZXPM010000107.1:0-4612 GCA_964643155.1 uncultured Planctomycetales bacterium
CCTTCTACCTGCGGATCTCGGACAACCGTCCGCCGGCTCAGCGCTACCAGATTGACCCGTCCTTCGTGGCCCAGGGCTCATGGGGCGGCGGCGGCCCGGTGAACTTCAGTGTCAGCTCTTCAATCAGCGCCGACGGCAGGTACGTCAACCCCGGCGTGCCCGTGAACTACTTCGCCGAGCTGGCGTTCAACTTCAACACGACGGACGCTTCGGTGTTCAGCATTGAAATCGATCCCAGCGTGCCGGTAGTGTTCAACTGGGACATGGACGGCGACGGCTTGTTTGACTACGCGGCACCTGCCCGCTCGGTCAGTTCCGAACTCTATGCCGCACACGTCCGCGCCACCGGCTCCTTTACTTTCACCAGCGTGGGCACTTACAGCACGGGCCGCGTGCAGGTCTCCGGCTTGCTGCTGATCACCGACACCACGGGCGCGACTAGCACGCAGCCGTTCACGCTGCCGCAGCCGGCGCCGCTGCCGACGGTTGATGTGAGCAATGTGCTATCCACGCTTACGCTTCCGGCGCTGAACAACAATACGGACCACCTTATCTCGCTGACGGTTTACAGCGAGCAGTTTGATATGAGCACGGGGCTCACGCGACGCATCCAGGCGAGCGACACCGTGCACATACCGGGCGCGCAGAACCCGTCGGTGGACACCTTTGCCTTCCTGGCCGCTGAGCCGCCTTACAGCATTTCCAATGCGCCCGGGAGCGTTGACTTCACGCTTACCGGCATCTACGGCACCGGTTCCGATATGGACTTCTGGGCGGACCTCAACACCGACGGCAGCTTTGAGGTCGGCGGCCTGGGCTTCTTCAACCCGCAGGCACGCACCCGGGTGACGGCCTCCAACGGCCTCAACCTGCTCAACGCGGGCGCCATCAACTCGTTCCCGTCCATACTGCCGGGCGTCTACTTCCAGTTCCTTGACATCGGCATTGATGTGGAAGCGGACAAGGGCATCTACAATGCCTACGCGCTGGTCAGCGACAACCCCGGGCCGGGTGAAACCCCGGGATACGGCTTTGACTCCCAGCCGGTGTTCGTGGGTGGCGGCCACAGCGGCGGCGGCGGATCCGCCCTGCCGCTGGCGGTGAACGTGTTCATTGACCCGCTGGTAGGGGTGACCACGCAGGGCTTCAGTTTCGAATCTTACGTCTCCGGCGGGGTTGCGCCTTACGGCTACAACTGGACCATCCGCCACGTGGATTCCGGCACCGGCATCACCTTCGCGGAAGCCAACCAGCACGGCGTGCCGAGCCCGCTGTTCGTCCCGACGGTGGACTGCGAGGACGAACTGGGAACCGGCGCGGCGCTGGAAGGCACTTACGAAATCCAGCTCGTGGTGCAGGACTTCAACGGCAATGTGGCAGTCAGCCGGCTGCGCTACATCCAGGCGGAGATGGCTCCGCTAAGCGCGCAGCTAATGGCGGTGCCGCCTTCGGCGGCGGTGGACGAGCGGGTGCGGTTCATCGTGTATGTGGATGGAGGCGAGCCGCCCTACAACATCAACATAAACTACAACGACCCGGACGATCCGGGCGCAACGGGCAATGTGACCACCTCCGGCCGCTTCGCGTGGTTTGAGCATTCGTACTCCAGCGTCCACCTGGACAACACCTCTCCGGCCAACGGGCGCTTTGACGATCCCGAGGACGGCGTGAATGTGGAGATAACCGTGGTTGACGCCCGTGGCGACACCATTGACCCGGTCACATCCCCGCTGAACGCGGTGCAGAAGGTGCTGGTGGGCGAGCGCATACCGCTGCATGTCACCCAGCTAGTGTCGCCTTCCAGCGGCATCAGCAACTTCACCATCCAGGTTAACTACGCGGTGTCCGGCGGCCGGAAGTTCAACTCGGGCAGCTTCGGGACGCTGGCGAGCCGCCTGGGACAGATGATTGAGGGCGGCGACTACTTCGTGGTGGTGTCGCTGGTGTCCAGCAACGGCGACCTGGTTGACATGGAAACACGCAGCACGCGCTCCACTATCGTGGACGCTTTCGGCTCCGACGGCGTGTTCATGAACGGCGATGTGGGCGAGCTGTACGACCCGGTTTACCTCTATGTGCCGTATCCGGGGAACTACTTCGTCGTCACCTATGTCACCGACGGCGCCGGCGAGTTTGCGCTGGCGCAGCAGCAGGTGTTCGCCTCCGGCTACCTTACGCCGCAGAACTACGGCAGCACGGTGCCGAAGGTGCGCCGGGACCGCGACGGCCGGCCGCTGCATGCGGTGCGGGTGTGGGTTGACCCGCTGTACGACGACTTTGACTCGAACCAGTTCCGCCTGCGCGAGGCGGATATCCAGATATTCGGCGACCTCCTTACGGTTGACCCGAACCCGAGCTTGATCTCTCCGGCATTCCTGGCGGCGAAGGACCCGGCGCAGACGCGGCAGTTCAGCATCAACTACCTGACCGATACGGAAACCAACAGCCCCGTGGACTTCTACGACACTTACACGATAGGGCGGGTGAATATCAACACCGCCTCGGAGACGGTGCTGGCGGCGCTGTTCAGGCGCATCATCAAGGAAAGGGCCTACTATCCTGATGACGGCCCGGATTACAGTCGGGGCGACCGCGATTACGCAAACGACGTGTATTTGAGCGAAAGCGAGGCCCGGGCACTGGCGCGCGCCGTGGTGGAGTACCGCAACGCCTACTACGACGCTTACAAGCCCTCTATCGGCGGCGGCGGTTCCATGGGCGGGTTTGAGTATGACCACACGCTCGGCGCCGACCCGTATGCCACGGGCGACGTGCGGGCCGACCACCTGCCGGTTATCGGCCCCTGGGACGGGGTGAACCCCCGCAACGGGGATTATCCGGATCCGTCCAGCCGGGGCGACCTGTGGCCCGACCAGGGCGACCCGTCCAACCGGAACGTCTGGGACAATTTCCGCGGCAACTACTACAACGTGGACCGCAGCCTGGAAGACCTGCTGTTCTACGCGCCCTCCGACATCGCGGTGGTGCGCGCTCAGGCCTGGTACGAGACGGACGAAGAGTACGCTAAGTACCTGAACGACACGCTGGACAACGGCATCGCGCTTGACGGCGAGGATCCGCTGGGCCTGGACGAGCGGCGCGGCTTTGACGCCAGGCACTACTTCACTTACGACGCGGTGAACGGTGAGACCCGGGCCGACGCCCGCAACAACATCGCCATCGTGAACAGCAGCGGGGAGATGGCCTACACCTACATTCCCAACCCGCCGTTCAGCAATATCTTTGACCTCTACAAGGTTGTGGGCGTGCTTAACGATGCGATGTACGACGACCTGACCGACAACGGCGCGCTGGCGCCACGCACCTTTGGAGTGGTTGACACCAACGGCGACGGCAACATGGACGATGTGGAGACCGATTCCAACAACTTCTCCACCCAAATGCGGACTCTCAGCGGGCCCTCGCTGTTCCGCTACGCGGAGTGGTGGGACGCCGAGAACAACGAGTACGTGGTGGCAGCCAACTATCTGGACGACATAGCGGCCTACATCACCACGCGCAGCTATGTGTTCCGCATTGTCGGCGTCGGCGGGGTGGGCCTGTCGGGTGGCAGTGCGGCTGCGCCGGCGGCGCTGGACCGCATTGACCGCGACCGCGCAATTGAGCGCGTGGTGGATGTGGGGAAGATGCACACTGCCAAAGCAGACGTGGCCTCCCAGTCGGTCAACCCTGACAAGCGGCGGGCTTACTCGGTGCTGTATGAGGACCGGTATGCTGAGGGCGGAGGCTAGCCTGCTGGCAGGATCCGCTCCCGGCGGCAGCACGCAGAATGCTCCAGCGGCGGGGCTTTCCGGAAACCCCGGGAAGACCCCGCCGCCGCATTTCTTGACAACCAGGTAGTTCTACCCTAGAATCTTCCAATCGCACGCGGGCTTCCCGCGCGTGGGCGCCCGTGTTGGTGAATCCAGGAAGGGGAAGGGCACCTTCGGGTGCTGAATGCTGTTTAAATTATCTAGGAGGGAACCTCCGTTATGCAGTGGAAAATGAAGCTTTCCGGAGCCGTAGTTTGCGCACTGCTGGTTCTGTTGCTTTCAGGCGTAGGCTCCTACGCTGCAAGGCTGAACCAGATTTCGGGCGTCGAGGTGAAGGCTCTGGCGGACCGGGATGTCGTTCTGTTCACCATGGATAGGGACGCCGACCCGGTAACCGCCGTGAAGCTCTATCCAACTCGCATCGAGGCACAGTTCCCCAGCAGCGACCTAAAGGCGGTCAATCCCCAGGTGAAGGGCACCACGCTGATCAAGAACGTACTCGTTGCGGGTGACACCGACACTGTTGTGGCCGTTGTCTATCTCGATGTGAAAGGGAAACTGGGAGACGACGCGTACAGATGGACACGGCTGAAGGAAGGGGTGTTGGCCCTTGAGGTGTTCTATCCCCTGTCCAGCCGCGAGGGCCTGACTATGGCGATGCTGAACGGCGAGTCGCCGGCGCCGGAGGCGGTGGAAGAGCCGGAGGCCGCTCCGGCCGCTCCGGCAGCGCCGGCTGAGGAGCCCGTCTTCGTCCCGGAAGACACGCCGCTGAAACCGGCACGCCACAGTTTCCCGGTGAGGGAAAGGTGCCCCTTTCCGGGCATGATCGTGGCCTCCGT
>CAZXPM010000107.1:4622-5958 GCA_964643155.1 uncultured Planctomycetales bacterium
GCCTGCCGAGCCAGCGCCGGAGCCTCAGGAAGAGGCGGCGCCGGCCGAGCCCGCAGCCACGTCTTTCACCGCCACACCTCCCTCAACTGCGCAACCCGTGGTTACTTATGTGAACTACGACCCAGGCACGATGACACTGGCCATCCGTACCAGCGCCGAAGCCACGGCTAACTTGGTTCCCATTGAGTTCCCGCGCGGCTACAACGTCGTGGTTGACCTCCCGCCATCCTCTGCGGTGACCGATTACATTTTCAAGAACGACCCGGTTATCCGCAATCTGACGGTGTCGGAGCTTATGGGCGGCGATGTGGTGATGACGCGCCTGGTGCTGACGTTCAACAACAACGTGGCGTACGGTTTCACCGGGCCGACCCAGCGCACGGGCACCAGCTTTGAGTTCAAGCTGACGCAGATGGACCTGCCCAAGCGGGAGCCTCTGCCCCGGCCCGCCCCCAGCACCTTCTCCCGCGAGTCCCAGCTCGGGGCTGAGGAAACCGGGCCTGCCGAGGACGCGGGCATGATGTCGGTGGACGAGGTGTTCGCCGAGGGCGCGGAGGAGGCCAGCACCGACCCGGACTACCCGCGCATGAGCATTGACGAGACCGCGATCGGGGATTACGAGATGCCGCCCTTTGAGGAGTTTGAGGGCAAGCTCTCCGACGTGCTGGTCAACCTGAACGCGGTGACCGGCTTCTCGGTTTACCAGGTGCTGAACCTGATGTCGCAGATCGCGGGCATCTCCATCATCATTGACCCGTACATCACCGACCCGCCTATCGGCGGTGTGGCGAACCGGCGCGTGCTGGAGCCCCTGCAGTTCGGCGAGGGCGGAAGCCCCATCGGCTTCAGGGACGCGGCGCAGTTCAACGCGATGATCACGGAGCCCGGCACGGTTATCGGTAACTTTGAAAACGTGCCGTGGGACACCGCGCTGGACATTATCCTGGAGACCCACCAGTTTGAGAAAATCGTGTACCGCGATGAGACCGATCCTTACGCCAAACCCGTGATTCTAATCACCAGCCGTGAGCGCAAGGAGCAGGAAATCGCCAACGCGAATGAAATAGACTTTTACCAGTTGCACTACGCTGACCCCAACGAGGTTTACCAGATTCTCTACAACCTGGACCTCCTTCCCTCGGTTAACGTCGGCTGGTACGTGTACCAGAACCGCTACGGCGGCGGCGGCGGCATCGGCGGCGGCGGTGGCCGCGGTGGCGGCGGCGGCGGCTACGGCGGCGGTGGCGGCGGCTACGGCGGAGGTGGCCAGAACTACAGCGCCCAGTTCCCCTCCAATTACCTGGGGGCGAGCTCGGCGCTTGCCAGCGGTTACTTC
>CAZXPM010000108.1:0-5948 GCA_964643155.1 uncultured Planctomycetales bacterium
GCCATGAACTGCGCAATCAACGCCTGGGGCGACTCGCCAACGCCCAGAACCGTCCCCGGGCGCGTGATGAGCTTGCGGATGTCGCGGTGCTGCATCGTGAGGGCCAGCATCTCCGCCGAAGGCTCGTAGATCAGCATTCGCTCGGTTGGACGCATGCGCTGTGCCAGCTCCTCCGCGATGTAGCCCAGGCCGAAGCCGAACACGATGTTGTAGTTGGAGCTGTCCCACTTGATGCTCTCCGCGAAGACACCGGCTTCCTTTTCGGGGTCGTAGGCAGAATGGAGTTGCACCCAGCGGCCGTCCGGGTTTTTTGCCCGGGCGGTGATGCTCCCGTTCCGGGCAGTGAGCAGCTTCAGGGGAAAATCTGCCGGTTCGTCCGGGGAGTTGGGGTATGCTTCCGGGGGGATTCGCTCGGCTGCGTGTCTGATCTTCTCAGCCAGCGCGGGAGCCTTCTGCGCGAGCACGCTCAGATTCTCGGCGAAGTAATCCAGTGGCTGCATACGGTTAAGAGGTATATCGGAAGAAAGCCCCCGCGCTTAAGCCGCCCCCAGCCGCAGCTCAGGCTTCTGCGCGCTCGGCCTTGACCCGGGACAGGATTTCGGGCAGCTCCTTGGCCCACCTGCCGACCACCGGCTGGATTTCAAACTCTATCAAGTCTGCTATGCCCACGAAGTCGTCGGACTCCTGCGCCGCTTCCAGCTCGCCGAATTTGCTCAGCAAGCTGTCCTTGTCGGCAAAGGTGACGTAGGGCTTGCCGCTGCCCTCTTCTTTGTCTACATCTGTCGGGGTCCCGTTCAGGCCACGGTTCCTCAGCCAGGGCTTACTCGACAGGAATAGGGCTTCAATGGCTTCGGTCAGGTCCATGTACCACTCCACCATCGTCAGGCAGTCGTGCAGAATGGTCATGCCGTCGCGTATGTTGCCCGACCGTAGGGCGGCGGCGGAGGCGAGCATGTCTTCCGCTACCGCAGGCACAATCTCCACCGCGTGCTCCAGTCCTTCCAGCGCAAGTTCAATGACCTTGCGGGAGTGCAGCTCAACATTCTCAAACTTATCCAGCACCAGGTTGTGGGCGGAAGCCTCCGCCTCTTCGGACAGGTATTCGCCGTCTATCACGATGTGCTGGATGACGCGGTCGCGCGGCAGCACGTCGCTCTGAATGTGAATGAGGAGGTCCTGCACAGTTTTTACGGCTGGCGGTATCCCGACGTCGCGGTAGTCCAGGAACACTTTTACATGCGGTTTGCCTCTGGTGTTTTTAGTCACTTCCGCTGATTATCCCATTGCAGTGTGAGTTTGTATAGTATGCCGCAGAGTATATCGGCATTTTCCCCCGACAACTGAGAACGTGCGAATGCTGGCAATTCGGGGTATACTATAGTTGTAGACCGGCAAAGGAGGAGGGTGACGGATGTCACTTGACCGCGCAACAGAGGGCAGGCGGCTGGCTCTGGTTCAGTCCGCCTGGCAGCGCGCAGGAGGCCGGTGCGAGTGCACTCATGCCGGGCACGGGCATGAGGGACGGTGCAATGCGATGCTCTACTGGGGCATGCAGAACAGCAGTAGTGAGGGAGGCTGGTACGCCGACCTGAGACACGGCGCGATGCCGAATCTCTCAAGCATCAAGATCCTGTGCGCTGAATGCAGGCGAAAGGGAAGGGGCGTCGGGTTCTAAGGGAGCAGGTCAAAGCACGACCGGGAGAGCTTGACGCGAGCTGTGCGCCGCCAGCGGTGCCGCTGGCCTGTGGCGGCGAGCGGCGCTTCGCCCCTTGAATTCTCCCAGATGGCGTGGTATTATCACCGTTCGCAATCTATGCCGACGATTAATCAACTCATACGGAAACCGAGAAAGACCGGACGCCACAAGAGCAAGGCGCCGGCCCTGAAAAACTGCCCGCAGCGGCGGGGCGTATGCACCCGCGTCTGGACGGTCACGCCGAAGAAGCCTAACTCGGCACTGCGCAAGGTGGCGCGGGTGAAGCTGAGCAGCGGATTCGAAGTGACCGCGTACATTCCCGGGGTGGGCCATAACCTCGCCGAGCACAGCGTGGTGCTTGTGCGCGGGGGCCGTGTGAAAGACCTGCCGGGCGTGCGTTACCATATCGTGCGCGGGACGCTTGATGCCGCTGGCACGGCGGACCGCAAGCAAGGCCGCAGCAAGTACGGGACCAGGAGGCCCAAGTAGCCGGTATGCCCCGTGATCCAAGAAAAGTGCGCAAACACGTGCTCGTGCCGGACCCTGTTTACAGTTCGGTGCTGGTGAGCAAGTTCATCAACAATATGATGCGCCGCGGCAAGAAGAGCAGGGCGCAACAGCTCTTCTACGACGCGCTGGCGATAATTGAAAAACGCAACAAGGGCGAGGAGCCTGCGATCAAGGTGTTTGAGCGGGCAATTCAGAATTCCCTGCCCACGGTTGAAGTGAAGAGCCGCCGTGTTGGTGGCTCCAACTACCAGGTTCCGGTGGAGGTGCGTCCTGAGCGGCGCTATGCCCTCGGCATGCGGTGGCTGATCAGGTACGCTGCCGATCGTCAGGGCAAGACCTACGCCGAGAAGCTGGCTAACGAACTGATGGATGCGGCCAAAGGCACCGGCAACGCCATCAGGAAGCGTGACGAGACGCACAAAATGGCGGAAGCGAATCGCGCCTTTGCGCAGTACCGCTGGTAGTAATAGTCGGTCGATAGGATCCGGGCGGAAGCCCGGATTTTTCTGGAGATCATATTGGGAGCAAACGCACCCAAAACCTTCCGGAAGGCCTTGTGGCCAACCGTGGTAAACATGGTGAGTTGTGGTCGTGTCAACACTTGCGCACATACGGAACATAGGAATCGCCGCCCACATCGACGCGGGCAAGACCACGCTCACTGAGAGAGTTCTGTTCTACACTGGCCGGCAGCACAAAATAGGCGAGGTCCACGACGGAGCCGCGACCATGGATTGGATGATCCAGGAGAAGGAGCGCGGCATTACCATCACTTCAGCCTGCACATCCTGCAGCTGGCGCGACCACACCATTAACATCATAGACACGCCAGGCCACGTTGACTTCACGATTGAAGTGGAGCGCAGCATGCGCGTACTGGACGGGCTGGTCATGCTGTTTGACGCAGTGGCCGGGGTTCAGGCCCAGAGCGAGACCGTCTGGCGGCAGGCCAACCGCTACCGCGTGCCGCGCATCGCCTTTGTCAACAAGATGGACCGCATGGGTGCCAACTTCCTGTGGGTGGTGGGCAAGCTGCGCGAGAAACTGATGGCCCCCGCGGTGGCGGTGCAGCTTCCTATCGGCTCGGAAGAGAACTTCACCGGCGTGGTTGACCTCATTGAGCGCAAGGCTTACATCTGGAGCGGCAATGAGCTTGGGCAGAAATACGAGACAGTGGAAATCCCGGGAGAGATGAAGGCCGAAGTGGCGAAAGCGCGGGCGGAGCTGATTGAGCGGATCTGCGAGCGTGACGAGAAGCTGATGGAGAAGTACTTCGCGGAAGAAGAGATTGAGCCGGCAGAGCTGAAGGCTGCGTTGCGCCGCGAAACCTGCTCCCTGGAGCTGGTGCCGGTGTTCTGCGGCTCAGCCTTCCGCAATTGTGGCGTCCAGCCGCTGATTGACGGCATGGTGGACTACCTGCCGGCGCCGGACGAAGTCCCGCCGGTGGAGGGCACCAATCCGAGAACCGGGGAGAAGGAACTCCGGCATGCCGACCCTGATGCCCCCTTTGCTGCGCTCGCGTTCAAGATTGCCACCGACCCGCACGTGGGCAAGCTGACTTTCATCCGCGTTTACTCCGGCAAGATGCGCCGGAGCGGCACTGCGCTCAACATGCGCGAAGGCTCACGGGAACGCTTCTCGCGCCTGCTGAGCATGCATGCGAACCATCGCGAGGAGATAGACGGGGTCATGGCCGGCGATACGGTGGCCGTGGTGGGTCTCAAGTCCACTACGACCGGTGACTCGCTGGTTGACCCCAAGCACCCCATCATCCTGGAGGCAATAGATATACCCACCCCGGTGCTGGATGTTACGCTGGAGCCCCGGACCCAGAGTGACCAGGAGAAGCTGGGGCTGGCGCTGTCCAAGCTGGCGGAAGAGGACCCGACTTTCCGCGCCAGTACCGACGAGGAGAGCGGCCAGGTTGTCGTTTCCGGAATGGGCGAGCTGCACCTGGAGATAATCGTTGACCGTCTGCTGCGCGAGTTCAAGATAGCCGCCAAGGTCGGGCGCCCGCAAGTCGCCTACCGCGAGACCATCACGGCGCGCGCTGAAGGTGTTGAAGGCCGTTTCGTCAAGCAGACCGGCGGCCACGGCCATTACGGGCATGTGGTGATCAATGTTGAACCGACGGAAGACGGGCAGAGCTTTGTGTTCGTCAACAACGTGGGTGGCGATGCTATACCCAAGCAGTTCATCCCCTCCGTGGAACAGGGCATCCGGGAGTCGCTTGGAACTGGGGTGCTGGCGGGCTTCCCCGTGGTCGGAGTGGCTGTTGAACTGGTTGACGGTTCTTACCACACGGTGGACAGCAGCGAGATGTCCTTCCGCATCGCTGGCTCAATGGCTATCAGGGAGGCCCTCAAGGTGGCGCGGCCGGTATTGCTGGAGCCGGTGATGTCAGTGGAGATATGCGTGCCCGGGCAGTATCTGGGCGACATAGCGGGAGACATCAATGGGCGGCGCGGCCGGGTAGAGTCCTTTGACGAGGCTGAGGGCAACCAGCAGATTATCCGTGCGCTGGTTCCGCTCGCTGAGATGTTTGGCTATGCGACTGAACTGCGCTCCCGCACTCAGGGGCGGGGCACCTTCACTATGGAGTTTTCACAATATGAACCCCTCCCGCCAGAGCAGGCCCGACAGATGCTGGAGGCCCACGGTACGGTCAAGCTGGCGGGGCTCTGAGGTTTTCCTATGGCACAGAAGATTCGAATCAAACTTAGAAGCTACGACTACAAGATCCTTGACGAGAGCGTCGGGAGGATCATCTCTACCGTTGAACGCAGCGGCGCGAAAGTGGTGGGGCCGATTCCACTGCCCACCGAAAAACGCACGTTCTGCGTGCTGCGGGGGCCGCACGTGGACAAGAAGAGCCGCGAGCAGTTTGAGATGCGGACGCACAAGCGGCTGATTGACATCCTGCACCCCACGGCCCAAACGGTGGAGCACCTGTCCAGCCTGGACCTTCCTGCTGGCGTTGACATAGAATTAAAGGTTTAGTAGACTGAAGTTTCGTGGAGAAACACGATGATTCGTACAATTAAAGCGGAAAAAGTGGGTATGACCTCCGTCTTTGATGGGGCGGGTACCACCATGCCGGTGACCCTCATCCGTCCTTTCAAGGCTGTGGTCACACAGATAAAGACCCCTGCCAAGCACGGGTATTCCGCCATTCAGCTCGCATACAAGGAAACGAGCGAGAAGCATGTCAATGCTCCGCAAAGGGGCATACTGCGGGCAGCCGGAGTTAAGGGCAGCTACCGCAGGTTCTTTGAGGTGCGGGTGCCGGAAGAAGAGCTCGGAAACTACACAGTTGGGCAAGAGATAAATCCGTCTGACTTTATGCTTAGTTGGGCGGAAGTCCTGATCCAGGGTCGGAGCAAGGGGAAGGGATTCGCTGGCGCGGTGAAGCGCTGGGGCTTCCGCGGCCAGTGCCGGAGCCACGGCGACCCGCACAACCGCCGCCCCCAGAGTGCCGGCGCCACCGATGCCGCGCGTGTGTTTAAGGGCAAGCGCGGCCCCGGTCACATGGGCGACCGGCGGGTGACCCTGCAGAACTGCTCGGTTTTTGAGTATTTCCGGTCGCTCAACGTGCTGGTTGTCACCGGCTCGGTGCCGGGGCCGAATGGCCGCGAGGTTACGGTTACGGTCACCCGGGAGTTCACGCCGGAAGAGCTGGCCGAGCATGAGGCGTCAATCACACTGGACGAGGCGAAGGTCGCGGCAGAGCAGAAGTCCTCCG
>CAZXPM010000109.1:0-1474 GCA_964643155.1 uncultured Planctomycetales bacterium
GGTCATGGCGATGTTGGCTCTCACTTTTGCGCCGGTGAACAGCGATACCAGCGCCACGGCGACGGTTATGCCGGCGGAGGGGCCGTCCTTGGGGATGGCGCCTGCGGGAAAGTGGATGTGGATGTCTGATTTCGCAAGCTCTTCCGGCGGCACGCCCAACATGTCCGCGCTGCTGCGCAGGTAGGTCAACGCCGCCTGGCAGCTTTCCTTCATTACATCGCCCAGGTGTCCGGTGAGAATCAGGTTCCCCTTGCCGGGCATCTTCGCGGCTTCAATCACCTGGATGTCTCCGCCCACGCTGGTCCATACCACGCCCGTGGCCACGCCCACCTCATGCTCCACGCGCTCGTCGCTGATGTCGTAGCGCCGCACGCCAAGATAGTCCTCCAGCTTCTTCTCGCTCTTGATGCTCTCCTTCTTGAGCTTGTCGGACGCAATCTTGAGGGCGACCTTCCGGCAGATTTTCGCGATCTCGCGCTCCAGGCTGCGCACCCCGGCTTCGCGGGTGTAGCCCAGGATGACATTACGCATCATCGCGCGCGTGATGCTCAGTTGCGAGGGCTTGAGCCCGTGGTTCTCCAGTTGCTTGGGCATGAGGAACCGCCGGGCGATTTCCAGCTTCTCCAGCTCGGTGTAGCCGCTCAGGCGGATGATCTCCATCCGGTCCAGCAGCGGCGGCGGTATCGTGTCCAGCAGGTTGGCTGTCGTGATGAACAGCACCTGGGACAGGTCAAACGGCACTTCCAGGTAATGGTCGGAGAAGGCGGTGTTCTGTTCGGGGTCCAGCGCCTCCAGCAACGCCGAGCTGGGGTCTCCCCGGAAGTCCATGCCCACCTTGTCAATCTCGTCCAGCATGAATACCGGGTTGCGCGTGCCCGCGTTGCGTATGCCCTGTAAGATGCGGCCGGGCAGGGCGCCGACATAGGTGCGCCGGTGGCCGCGAATCTCGGCCTCGTCACGGATGCCGCCCAGGCTCATGCGCACGAACTTGCGCCCCAGCGCCCGGGCGATGCTCTTGCCTAGGCTGGTTTTGCCCGTGCCCGGCGGGCCCACGAAACACAGGATGGGCCCCTTCAGCGAGTTAGTCAGCTTGAGCACTCCCAGGTACTCCAGCAGCCGTTCCTTTATCTCCCGCAGGCCGTAATGGTCTTCGTCCAGTATGCGCTGGGCCTTGGCGATGTTCTTCTCGTCGGGCGTGCTCCGGTTCCACGGCAGGTCGCACAACGTGTCCAGGTAGGTGCGGATGACCCCGCCCTCGGCGGCTTCGGGGTGCAGCCGCTGGAGGCGGTCCAGCTCCTCCATCGCCTTCTTCTCCACCTCTTCCGGCATTCCCGCAGCCTTGATGCGCTCTTCGTACTTCTCGCGTTCGGCCTCTTTGCTGTCGGTTTCGCCCAGCTCGCGCTGGATGGCCTTGAGCTGCTCGCGCAGGAAGTACTCGCGCTGGCTCTTGCCGACTTCCTCCTGCACCCGGTTC
>CAZXPM010000109.1:1484-5919 GCA_964643155.1 uncultured Planctomycetales bacterium
GTTCTGAATCTCGTTGCTCATGTTGAGCAACTGGATCTCCCGCGACAGGAACGAGTTGACCTTCTTCAGCCGCTCCACCGGGCTGACGGTCTCCAGCAGCTCCTGGCGCTCCTCCAGCTTCACGTTGATGTGGGTGGACAGCAGGTCCGAGAGCATGCCCGGATCGCGTATGTTATTGGCCGCCACCAGAATCTCGGTCGGCAGCGACCGCGAGAGGTTGACAAACTCCTTGAAGTGCTCCAGCGCCGACCGCATCAGCGCCTGCACCTCCAGCCCCTCCGGCTTCTCGTCTTCTATCTGGGCAATGGAGGCCTCAAAGTACGGGTCGGTCTGCACATACTTCTTCACCCGGAAGCGCGACAGCCCCTGCACGAGGATGCGCGCTCCGCCCTCGGGCAGCACCAGCTTGCGCAGGATTAACCCGATTGTGCCCACGCGGTAGAGGTCGTCCGGGGTAGGCTCCTCCACCGTTTCATCCCGCTGGGTGAGCAGTCCGATGAGCTTGCGCCCTTCAAACACATCGTCAATGGCCTTGACCGACTTCTCGCGCGACACAAGGATGGGTATCACCAGATTGGGGAAAACCACCACGTTCTTCAGCGCGAGAATCGCCAGCCGGTCTGGCATCGGCTCCTGCGCTGCGGAGTGTTCTTCGTGCGTTTCCATAAGCCTGTGCGCCGAAACCTGATTATAGCATAGGGTTCCGGGCACACTTGCCCTCCGAAATGCGGGAGTGGGGGCCTAAGCCCCCACCCCAATCTCTCAGAGAACCGCTTCCCGAGAACTACGGATCCAGGTGCTGCCCCTGCTCCTCGGTAAGCAGTGGGCCGGTGTCGCCGTAGTTCATGATGTTGCTCGGGCCGTAGGCGCCCTGGCCGTCGGCGGTGGCGTCGCGCTGGACGCCGTCCTCTGTGTCGTTCATGTCCGCGCCGTCCTTGACGTCAAAGTCGCCGTCCTTGCGCAGGTCCATCTCGTGCACCTTCTCGTGCGCCAGCGTGAGGTTGTCCGGGTCGGCGCTGTTGTCCACCGCCACCTGCGAGTTGGGCCAGTAAGTGGTGCCCAGCGCGCCGCCGCGGATGCTCGGGACATAGTAGATATTCTCCGTGTTGGCGCTCACATCGTAGTAGTCCTTGACCATCGCGTTGAACAGGTCGTTGTTATCGCCTTCATCGGCGTAATCACCGTCTCCGTTCGCGTCGTAGCGGTCCAGCCCGTCACCGTCCTCGTCAATCTCGTTCCAATCCGCGGTCGGAATGGTGGTGATGGTCACATTGAAGTCTACGTAGTATCCCAGCGTGCACAGCAGGGCGTTCAGGTTGAAAGCGTCCTCCGCCGTCTGCACATCCTCGTTGATCTCGGCGTCGGTGGCGCTGCCTTCTACGCGGTAGATATGCATGTTGAGGGTCTTGGTGGGCTTCACGCTCAGGATCAGATCGTAGAAGTCCAGCCAGGTGCCCTCGTCAAAGAACAGCCAGTCGCCGGTGTCGTCCTGCATCGCGAACGTACCCGCAACGACGCCGATGGGGTAGGTGGTAATGTCGCTTACCGGCAGCGTGCTGAAGGTCAGCGAAAACACGGTCTGCTCGCCGACGTACTCGCTCAGGTCCACGGTGCCCCCGCCGATTACGAGATAGGTCCAGCCCATATCCTCGTAGGTCTCCGGGGGCGGAATGGACACGTTCGGCAGCAATGGAGTGAGCCCTTCAAAGGTCCACGGCGCGCTGCTCTCCCAGGCCAGCGTCACTTCAAAGTTCTGCCAGCCGTTACCCAGGGCTTCAGGCACGCGGATGTCAAAGTACACGTCAAAGAACGAGTCCGCCATCATGCCCCGTTCCCGGTCAGCGAACTCCGGCGGAACATCTGGCAGCAGCGGGTCCGCCGCCGGGTAGGCGTGCAGCTTCCACGGCGGGTAGCCCACCGGCACCAGGTCGGATAGCGCCCCCGAGAGCAGATGCTCCACCTGCAGGTTGCCCTGCACCCAGTCAATCGCTGTGTAGTCGCACAACAAGAGCGAGGGGTCCTCCGCGAAGGGCCCCACCGATTCCGGGAATATCGCCGGATTGTCGCTGAATACGTTGAACTCGGACGGGTCGGGATCACTTACGGTGTTGCCGTAGTCATCCTGCCCGAAGAAGGCTATCGGGCCGTCAGATGGGTATCCGGTGAGATCCCAGTCCAGACCGATGGAAGCTGTAATGTCCTCCACGAACTCCGCGTACTCCACATCGTTGAGGAACGGCACCTTGTCGCCCGTGCGCGTGTCCACGATAATGGGGCTGAACGCCAGTGTGCCGCTGACGTCGCAGGTGAAGGGCGCGGTGTAGGTGCCGTCACCGTTGTCGGTCATCTGCACAATGCGCGCATGGGTGTCCCCCGGAAGCTGGCTCATCGTCTCGGAACGTGCGGGCGAGACGGTGTAGAACACATCAAAGAAGCTCTCATACACCGGGCCGCCCGCGCCGTCCAGCGTGGTTACGGTGATATCCACCGGCGTGTTGACGGCAATCGGGCTGACCGACGAAAGCTCCAGTTGCACTATCTCCGTCTCAATCGGCGGGCCGTTGTCCACCATAACTTCCACCGCGTCGGTTTCCCAGTAAGGGCCGGGGTCGCCCGGCTCGCCCGGCTGCGGGTCGTTGGCCATGTAAAGCTGGCCGGTCAGGAGGTGGATGCCGTTGGTCTCGGCATTCGTGTCCCAACTGCAGGACCACTGGTTCGTGGCGCCATCGCGGATGCACTGCTGGGTCGCCACGCCGTCCACCGCCAGGTACACGTTGATGAGGTCGCCCGGGTCCACCCCCGGGAAGTTCAGCATCCCGTCGCTGCCGGTCGGGTCCACCTGGATGACCGCGTCAACGAAGCCTCCGACAGTCTCAAACTCCGGCGGTTCCACGATCTGGCCCACGCTGTGGTGCGCATACACCACGCAGGTTTGCGTCGCCAGGGCGGTGCCGTCATCGCGCTTCAGGTGGAACTTGATGTCCAGCCGCTCCACTCGCGGCGGGCCGTCCTTGGGCCGTGTCACGGTATACGCTTCCCAGGTTTCATTGCCCTTCAGGTTCGCGTCCGGCGGGGGCGGTCCGGCCGTGGGGTCGGGTGTGATGATGTCGGCGCCGCCGTCGCCGTTGCCGGCGTTGTCAATCTCGCCCTGGGGCCCCCACAGGAACGGCGCAAACGGGTTGGGGCCTGCGAGCTGTATCTGCGAGAGGGACGGGTATCCCGGCGCCAGCGGTGCCAGGCCGCCGTCATCGCTGTAGATGACCCAGAGCGTGCCGCCGTCCGGGCCGTGGGCGATGGTGAGCGGGCAGGGGTAGCACCTGGCATTGATGGGGACGCCCAGGTCGGGTGGCGGGCCCGGCACCTGCGGTTCGTCCCCCGGCGGGGCCGGCGGGGCGGAACCCGTTGCGCACGGATGCACATTAATGCGCACGGACGCCAGCGAGCTGTCCCCGTCGCCGTCCGTTACCCTCAGCCCGATGTCCCACGTCCCCACTGCGGTATAGACCACAATCGGGTCGGGGTCGGTAATGCCGAAGTCGCCATAGACTCCATCGCCGTCAAAGTCCCACTCGTAACTGACGATGGTGCCGTCCGGGTCTTCGCCCCAGGCGTGGAACTGGGCGCGCAGGTTCTGCGTGCCCGAAGTGATGTATGAGAGGACGGACGCGCTGGGGGGCGCATCCGTGGGTGAGCCGTAAACCACCGTGGCGGCGGCGGAGCTGTGGTTGCCTTCGTCGTCCCACAGGTGTACGAAAGGCTGGTAAACCCCGTCGCCCGGGTAGTCGTAATCCACCATGCCGGTGTTAATCGGCGCCGAATTGTCGCCCATATCCCACGAGCAAGTCACGACGCCCTCATCCATGTCAGCGCCGTTGCCCAGCAGCGACGTCGGCGTGTCGCCCGGGTCGGTCATCACTGCAGCGATGGCTGACGGCGGCATGTCGGGGATGTAGCCGGCGGGGCACACCTTGATGGTGAGCGAAGCCGTGCTGGTGTCGCCTTCATCGTCGGTCACTGTGCAGCGGGCGATGTAGGTGCCAGGCGTGGTGTAAGTGTGCTGCGCAAGCTGTACGGGGTCGGGCGCGGAGCCGTCGCCGAAGTCCCACTCGTAGGTGCAGTCGCCCCCGTCGGGATCCTCCCCGACGGCCATGAAACTCGGCGTGAAGGGCGCAGCTCCCGTCAGATCCAGCGCCAGTGCGCTGGCGCTGGGCGGCGCGCTTGCCGGAGCGGAGGCAAACACCGCCACCGTCACCGTGGCGGTGCTCCAGTTGCCCCGGCTGTCATACACCCGCAGCGTCGCCGTGTAAACGCCCTCGTTGGAGTAAACGTGGAACGGGCTCTGCTCGCCGGCGTCGGTGTCCGGCACCGGTCCGGCTGCGCCCACCGGCGCGCCGCTGGTGTCCCAGACGCCGTCGGACTCAAAGTCCCAGACAAA
>CAZXPM010000110.1:0-5838 GCA_964643155.1 uncultured Planctomycetales bacterium
GCGGAGAGAGTGGGATTCGAACCCACGGTGCGGCTAATCACCGCACAATTGCTTAGCAGGCAACCGCCTTCGTCCACTCGGCCATCTCTCCGCAACCTGTATTTTACCAACCGCAGCGAGTTCCCGCAAACATCGCCCGCTCAGGGGCTTTCCTCCGGGCGTGTCCGCCTTGCCGCCAGCATTCCGCAGGCCGCCGCCACGTCAGCGCCTCGGCTGCGGCGTAGCGTCGCATTCACTCCAGCCGCTTTCAAGTATCCCTGCACCGCCAGCGTGTCCTGTTCCCGGCTCGGGCGCAGCGGTACGCCCGCCACCGGATTGTACTCAATCAGATTCACGTGGTAAGCAGTCCGCTCGCGGAATCGCTGCCGGACGCGTGAGGGTGGTTCATACTTGCGCTCGCGCGGATACGCCCCGTGGGCGATGCTGGCCAGCGCAGCCGCATCTTCTCGCGTGTCGTTCACGCCGGCAAGCAGCACGTACTCCAGCGTAACCTTGCCCAGTCCCTCTGCGAGCACGAGTTCCTCCAGCAATTCCGCCAGTGGAAAGCCCCGCGTTGCCGGCATGTACTTGCGGCGCGTCGCATCATCGGTGAAATGCAGGGACAGCGCGAAGCCAACTCCCGGCAGCGCCTGCCCGAGCGCTCTGATCTTGCCCTTACGCCCGATGGACGATACCGTGATCCGCCGCGGCGAGAAAGCCATTCCGTCTGGGTGCTGCAACTGCCGCAAGGCTGCGGCTACCTCACCCAGGTTCGCTAGTGGCTCGCCCATGCCCATCAGCAGGACGCGGAACGAAGCAAGCTCGTGGCGCCGGGCAACGAAGTAGATCTGGTGCAGGATTTCGCTGGCGGCAAGGTTGCGGTTGAAACCCATAGAGCCGGTGGCGCAGAAGCGGCAACGGAAGCTGCATCCAGACTGGGTGCTTACGCAGATGGAGTCGCCCCCGCGCCCTCGCAGCCGCACCGCTTCAAACGGCGAGCCATCGGGCGCCATGAACAGGTATTTGACCGAGCCGTCAGCGCTCTTGGCTTTCTCCGCCATCTTGGCGGCTGGCAGGTGGGAATGGGCCGCCAGCTCCGCGCGCAGCGGACGCGGCAGGTCGGTCATTTCTTCAAAACTGAACGCATGCTTTGCGTGCAGCCAGTGGTAAACCTGCCGCGCACGGTAGGCGGGCTGCCCCCACTGCGTGAGCGTCTGCTCCCACTCGGGAAAAGTAAGGCTCAAGGCGTGGCGTAGATCCGGCGGCGTCACGGCGCTCTACTCACGCTCAAACATCGTGTTGGACAGCGGGTGCTCTTCGGGGTTGAGCCCCAGCGCCTCCCGTACCTGCTTGAGTAGCCGCAGCTCGTGTTTGAGTATTGGTTCAATGATGTAGTCCTGCCTCCGGGCGCTGCGCTCCAACACCAGCAGCTTGGGTTCGTCAGGCGAGAACCTCCCGGACACTGGCAGATTGGCGCGTTCAAAACTGCGCACAAAGGTCTTAGTGATGCTCTCGTAGAGTTCCTTGGCTTCCTGCAGTTTCGCCAGGGCTTCAGCATCATCCGTGCTCTCGAAGTGCTCAATCAGCGTGTCCAGCGCCAGGCCCATATGGTAGTGGTAGAGCCGGTCGAAGGGGCGAGTGGCTCCAGCGTTGTACAGGAAGTGCATGACGCCAAACAACCGCTCTGGGTCGCGGCGAAACTCCTCGTCAGTTATCAGCTTGTCAAGCAGCGCCTCGATCAGCTGGTAACGGTAGTAGCCGAAGTTCCACTGAAGATCAAAGAACCTATCACGGTCCGGAACCAGGCTCCAGCTGCTGATGGTGAGTGGCAGCGGGGGGACGAAGATGTAGTATCCTTCTTCCCGCCGGTTGCCTTCCTCAATCAGCTCCCAGGACTGCTGCAGGTCCTTGTCGCGCTGGTACCGGAAGACGGCGTCGTAGTACGGTACGAACCAGTTGTCCGGCAGGAGCCTGGCGGCCCGGGCTATCTCAATCTCGTACTTGTCCTTGTAACGCACCCACCGCAGTGGATCGGCGGTGCCGAAGCGCGTAAAGTCGCCGCTGCGGAACGGTGAAATATACGCGTTGGCCAGTAAGAAATGCCAGGCGCCGTTTTCCTCTTCGCGAGTGATGCCCTTTTCAATGTACTTCAGCGCATTCTCGAACTCGTCGCGGCGCGGCAGCAGGTAGTACCCGTAGCTGACGTAATTCGCTGGCTCCTGTGGACTGTCTTTGATGGCCTGCTCAAAGCGGCTGGCGATAACCTCGTTCCTAATGAAGTAGACCGCGTCCAGCTCCCCGCGCAACGCGCGCTGGCCCTCTTCGTCTGTCGCATCATATTTGCGGGTGAAAACCCGGTGCAGCTCAGTCTGCTGCGCCCAGGCAGTTTCCAGCAGCTTACTGCCTAATGACCTGGTCAACCGGTCGGAAAGTTCAGAGGAAGCAGAGTCTTTGGCAGCCCCATCATCCGAGAGGCCATCCTGGCGGCTGTCGTGGCACGCCGGAGCGGCCAGTAAGATGCCCACTGCCAGTGCCAGCACTGCCATCCGCTGTAACAGCCATATCACGGTAGATGATTATACCAGTGGCTTCTCCGCGCAGGTGTTGCATGCTGAAGGCAATTCGGTATAATGCCACGCACGGCCCCATCGTCTAGTGGCCCAGGACGTAGCCCTCTCAAGGCTAAAACACGGGTTCGACTCCCGTTGGGGCTATTCTCCCGGGCGGGCGAGATTCGTTATCCCGCGTGTTCACACGTCTAGGGCACACTGCTGGCGCTGCGGAGTTGAAGTAAACAGAGTAGGGAATGTGCTCAACGATAGCCAATGAAGATACTAGTAATCGGCGCAACCGGCTACGTGGGTGGCAGGCTCGTGCCTTTGCTGCTTGAGCGGAGGCATGAGGTGCGGGTCCTGGTCCCTGACCCTGCGCGCATAAGTCGCCGACCCTGGCTGGGTCAAGTGGCGGGCTGCCCGCCACCGAGTTCCTTGCCGGCCCCATTATCGGCTCCGGTTCAGCATCGTTTGAGATGGTGCGCTACCTGGTAGGGCGTATTCCCCTCGTGGTCGCGCCCCGCTGGATACTGAATGAAGTACAGCCCATCGCTATCCGCGATGTTCTGAATTACCTGACACCGGTTGCAGCCAAACCCCCAGGCGGGATAGTGGAGATCGGAGGCGACCGTGTTGCTTTCAAGCAGATGCTGGAGGTCGTGGCCCAGGTCCAAGGATACCCGCGGAAGGTGATTCCGGTTCCCGTGATGACGCCGACGCTGGCAGCGGAGTGGATCCACTTGGCGACACCCATACCGCGCTCCATCGCCGTCCCGCTCTGTCAGGGCATAATCAGCAACCTCACCGCAGACACGGCGCGCGCAACCGAGCTGTTTCCGGAGGTGCACCCGATAACCTACCGCTATGCGGTGGAACTCGCGCTGGGCAAGATAGAACGCGGTGAGGTGGAAACGACCTGGAGCTTCGCGCTGGGCGAAGGGCCCACGTACGAGCTGGTGGCTTGGGAAGGCCTGAACCGCGAAACACGGTCGCTTTTGGTTCGCGCCGAGCCTGAGAAAGTGTACCGCACCTTTGCCAGCCTGGGCGGCGACCGTGGTTGGCTGGTCTGGAGCCGGGCATGGCGTGTCAGAGGGTTCATTGACCAGGTGGTGGGAGGGCCAGGCCTGCGGCGCGGCCGGCGCCACCCTGAGGAACTGCTCCCGGGGGAGAGCGTGGACTTCTGGCGGGTGGAGAAAGTCGTGCCCGGCGGGATGTTGCGGCTGCGTGCGGAAATGAAACTCCCGGGTCGCGCCTGGATGCAATGGGAAGCGCTCCCCGAGGACTGCGGGACGCAGCTGGTTCATACAGCCCTGTTCGCCCCGGGGGGGGGGTTCTGGGGCTTCGTTTACTGGGTGGTGCTTTACCCTGTTCACCGCGTGATTTTCAGCGCCCTCGTGAAAGCGATCGCCAGGGCTGCGCCGAAGCAAGCGCCGTCTCTGTCCTGGCTTAATTCCTGCGCCCAACAAGCAACCCCGAGCCAATGGGGACTACGAGAGCATCAACGCGGTTATCCTCCATCACGCTTGCGGCGAAAGGAGCGAGGATTTCGCTGTGGCTGAGAATATTGTCCGCAACCAGGATTCCCCCCGCCACCATGTTGGGAACAACCGCTTCGTAGCACTCGGAATCGTGCTCTTTCTCCGCATCCAGAAAACAGAACCCGATCTTCCGGAATCCACCCAGAAGCTCTCTCGCGTCTCCAGCCACAAGTTCCACAATGTCTGCCACTCCGGCGGCGGCAAAGGTCTCCGTCGCGAGATGCGCCTTCTCCTCCAGGATCTCGAGTGTGATCAACTTGCCGCCCGTTTGCCGGCACGCAAGTGCAAGCCAGAGTGCGGAGTATCCGCCGCTGGTTCCAACCTCGATGCAGTTTCCTTCCGGCGCGCTGGCAGCGAGAATCGCGAGTAGCTTCCCGGTTTCTGGCGGCACTTGGTGCAGCCGCATCTTGTGGGCAGTGCTGCTAGCTCTGTCCGTACGGTCCAGCTCCCGTAGGTACTCCATCCTCGCGCGGATTGCTGGTGGCATGTCATTGAACATGGTTTCACCCTAAGGGTATGGTGGTTGGTATCGGCCGGGTGGACACGGCGCGAGCTCAATTGCGCGACCTTAGCCGCACTGTTCAAGCGGACTCGAGCCTACAGAGCCTCTAGTCCATTCCCAGGGCGTTCATCTGCTCTTCGGTGAGCGGCTCGCAGAACTCCCACTGCATCAGGTCAAGCGTGGTACCCACCGGCGACCAGGTATCCGAACCGGAGTCGTAGTCCACAAATTCGAATTCCATCACGCCCGGATAGAAGGGAATGACGCCTGTAGTGTGTACGATGCCAGGCGGGGTCAGCGCCGCGTCCCACCAGGTCATTCTCATGACCCCAGTGTCGTTCAGCTCGGTGATGCGCTCGTTGTCGTGGCAATCCGCGCATTGGCGCCCCTCGAGTGTGACCGAGTGCCCATGGAACGGGCCTACCGCCACGAACGTGTTGTCACCGCCCTCAATCACTGCCTGGTATGTCCCAACGCGTACCTTGCCCGTCTGCGGGTCGTTTACCAGCAGCACGAAGCCGTTGAACGGCTTGTACGCCTTCTTGACACCCGAAGTGATTAGGGAGTCGAAATGGCAGTTGTAGCAAGTGATGGAAGTGGACAGGTGGCAGGCGTCGCAGTGCAGATCGTCCAGGTGCATGGAGTGTTCAGCGATGGAGGTCGGCACGGAATCGTGGCAGTTCTCGCAGTCCGCGTCAATGGCGCCCTCCTCGAACATTGAGTCGTACACGGTTCCATCGCCGTGGATGTCGTCGATGTGGCAGTCGGAGCACTCCATTCCCGCCAGGAAGTGGACGTCCTCCAGCCCCATGTTGAACTCGGTGTTCTGCCGCCCGTGGCAACCGCAGCAAACTTCGCCTTGGTTGACAATGGGCTCGCTAACGCTTGCTTCGCCGTGGCAATCGCTGCATCCGCCGTCAGGCGCGGCTGTGTCTACGTGGCAGTTGCCGCAGCCGGTGGCCGCATAGTCCGCGGTGATAAGGCTCCCCAGTCCGTCAGGGCGCTCGTACCACCACTGCATGCCGGCCGCGGTCCCGTGCAGGCTGGTCGCCAGGTTGTCAGCCTGCGTCGCGGTTGCCAGTACCGCCAATTGGCTTTCAGTAAGCGGCGAGCAGAACTCCGTCTGCATTGCGCTCTCCGCAGGAGTGGCCGGCGTCCATGTATCCCCATCCAGAGTGACAAACTGGAAGTCCATGGCGTCAGTAACAAGGGGAATCACGCCGGTCGTGTGTTCCACTTTGCCTTCATCGTTGTTCCACCAGGTCAT
>CAZXPM010000111.1:0-1623 GCA_964643155.1 uncultured Planctomycetales bacterium
CCTTGAGGATGCGGATGCGCTCCACCGTCTCCACGTCCGAGTGCAGGTAGTGCACCTTGAAGCCCTCGTCCGCCAGGTACTGCGCCAGCGACTCGGCCATGCGCTTGGTCAGCGTGGTTACCAGCGCGCGCTCGCCCACCTCCACGCGCTTGCGCAGCTCGTTGATTAGCGAGTCTATCTGGTTGCGCGTGGGCAGCAGCTTGATCTCAGGGTCTACCAGGCCGGTCGGGCGGATGACCTGTTCCACTATCTGCGACGAGTGCTTCAGTTCGTAGGGCCCCGGCGTGGCGGTGGTGAACAGCACCTGGCCCACCAGTTGCTCCCACTCCTCAAACTTGAGTGGGCGGTTGTCCAGCGCTGAAGGCAGGCGGAAGCCGTACTCCACCAGCGTTTCCTTGCGCGAGCGGTCGCCGTTGTACATGCCGCGCAACTGCGGCAGCGTCACATGGCTTTCGTCCACCACCATCAGGAAGTCCGGCGGGAAGTACTCCAGCAGGTTGCTGGGCATGTCGCCCGGCTCCCGGCCCTCAAAGTGCCGCGAGTAGTTCTCAATGCCCTTGCAGTAGCCAAAGTGCTCTATCATCTCCAGGTCGTAGTTGGTGCGCTCCTTCAACCGCTGGTATTCCAGCAGCTTGCCTTCGCGCTGGAAGTACTCCAGCCGCTCCTTCAGCTCCGCCCGGATGCTGCGAACCGCCGCCTTGCGCTTCTCCGGCAGCAGCACGTAATGCGACGCGGGGAAGAGGAACATGTGCTGCTTATCCTCCTCCACGCGGCCGGTAACCGGGTTCAGCTCAATGATGCGCTCCAGCTCGTCGTCAAGGAACTCCAGGCGCGTGATGCGCTCCATGTCCGCCGCGTAGATTTCGCAGACGTCGCCCTTGAACCGGAAGGAGCCGCGCACCAGCTCAAACTCGTTGCGCATGTACTGCATGTCCACCAACCGCCGGATGAGCTGGGTGCGGGTGATCCGGTCGCCGACTGCCATGTGCAGCGAGAGCTTCTCATAGTCCTCCGGTGACCCCAGGCCGAAGATGCAGGACACTGACGCCACCACCAGCACATCGCGGCGGGTGAGCAGCGCCTCGGTGGCGCTGTGGCGCAGCCGGTCTATCTCCTCATTGATCTCGGCGTCCTTCTCAATGTAGGTGTCCGAAGTGGGGACGTACGCCTCCGGCTGGTAGTAATCATAGTAGCTCACGAAGTACTCCACCGCGTTGTACGGGAAGAAGCGACGATATTCGGCGCAGAGTTGCGCCGCCAGCGTCTTGTTGTGGCAGAGCACCAGCGCGGGGCGCTGCACCGCCGCCACCACGTTAGCCACGGTGAAGGTCTTGCCAGTGCCGGTGGCGCCCAAAAGCGTCTGGAAACGGTCGCCGCGCTGCAGGCCTTCCACCAGCCGCCTGATTGCCTCCGGCTGGTCGCCTGTAGGCGCAAACTCCGCCACAAGCTGAAACTCCGATTGGCCCACCGCCCGGTTCATCGCCGTCATTATACCCGCGCCAGGCGATCGCCGGAGGGAAAAAAGGGCCCCCGCCGTAGCGGGGGCCCTGGAGTCTTCAATCAGCGAACCAACACCGGCCTACATCAGGTCGGGATTGGCCACCTCAACAAGGTTGCGCAGCA
>CAZXPM010000111.1:1723-5835 GCA_964643155.1 uncultured Planctomycetales bacterium
AACAGCGTCTCGTCAAACGTGAGGAAGTCGTAGTCGTAGTCCACGTAAACCGCATCGTATGGCGGATCGCCAAAGTCAATCTTGTAGTTCAGCGTGAAGGTAACGTCGCCTGTTACCTCGTCCGGCTCATACATGGACTCAAACACAGTGCCGTTGTCGTAGATGTCCACCGGCAGCGGCCCGTGAACCTCCACCAGCACCGAATCCTCGTCACGGGACTCCGGCGGCGCCGTCCCGTACGTGTAGCTGCTGTCATACACCCGGACATTCACGGGGAACGGGTCGCCCGTCTCCAGCGGCCCTCCGTCTCCGTCCGGGTCAATGCCGCCGTCGTACTCGTGGGCGGTGTACTGCGTCCAGATGTCAAAGCCCGCACTGGGCTCAAACTCCCACTCATACACCAGGTCAATGCCCTGCTGGGCACGCGCCAGGCACTCAAACCAGATGGTCTGCGGCCCGCTCATGCTGGTGACCGAGACGCTCGCCCGGTCTTCCACCGTGTCGCCGTCACCGCCGGAAATCTCCGACCCATCAGCCGCGTACACATAGGCAAAGACGTCCGCGATATCCACCGGGCCGTCGTAGGGCATAACATCGTCGTCCCCGCCGCTGGATCCGCCCTCAAGCAGCTCGGGGTTGATCTGGTTCAGCAGGTTCTGCATCACGCCGTCCCTGCCGGGACCCTCAGGCGTGGTGCCTTCAATGTCAAACCAGTTCAGGCCGAACCAGGTCGCGATGCCGTTGTCATCGTTACCATTAGTGTCACGCATCCATGAAGTCACGTAGTAGTAGTAGGGGCCTTCCGCCAGTATGGTACTGCCGCCGGTGTAGGAATACCAGATGTAAGCGAAATACGGACTCTGGTAGTAGCCGGGTATGTACGGGTAAGGCTCCCACTCCCAGTTGATCATGGAGAAGCTTCCGCCCGGGCCGGAACCCAGCGGCTTGCCCGCGGTATTGAAGCCCATAGATTGGTTGTTGGTGATGTACGACGTGGCGCTCGGGTATGAATACGTGGAGGAACCCCAGTAGTTGGGCCATTCATACCTGTCGGAGAACTGGTACCAGTTGTAGTAGTAGTACGGCCGGTTCCAGATGACCAGCAGGTTCTGGTTGTTCACCCTGGTAATGTCCATAATGAGATCGGACTCTGCCTCGGTGATGATGTACTGGTAGCCGTAGTCCGGGTAGTCGGCGAAGCACCAGATTGTCAGCAGGTAGTCCTCCAGGTCCGCCACACTGCTGATGTCGCTCTCGTAGGTTGTGTCGTAGGGGATGCCGATGCTGTCCAGTGTCTCACCCACCGCCGTGACGTTGTCATCGCCCGGATAGGGAGTGTCCTCCGCCACCAGCACGATCTTGGCGGCCCCGCCGCCGCCGCCGCCCAGGTGGCCGATGGTCACATCAGCCGTGTCGGCAAACACCTTGTAGCCTTCGGTGTCGCCGTCCGGCAGCCCGTCGCCGTCATAATCAAGCGTGAACATCACGCGCGGCGTGTACTTCGCCTCCACGTAATACTCGTGTATCGGGAACTGGATGCTGCTCCCTGTCACCGTCCCGTCGCGGAAATTCCACAGGAACCAGTCGTCGTCAAACCCGTTCGCATTGTCCAGCGGCCCGCCATACGGGAACGCCTTGAAGTAGATCGGGTCGCCCACATTGGCAAACGTCGGATTCACAAACGCTATGCAGCCCAGCGGACCGCCCATGCCGTAGCGCACCACTGCCGCGTCCTGCGTGTACTCTCCGCCGCTCTCCAACGTGCTGTCCTTGTCATACATGTAGATGTACACTTCATCCGGCGTGTCCGGCGAAATGTAGTCGTGCCACCACATGAAGCCCTTCTCGAAGTACTGCCCGTAACGGTAGTACTGCCCCAGGGGCCCCGTCAACAGCCGCCCGCCGCGGTCAATGAACATCCACCGCCCCAGCGGCCAGCCCAAACGGCCTTCCCACGGGTTGTCCACGCCGACGTTCCATACATCGTCCGCCCAGCGCTGGAAAATAGTCCCGAAAATCGGATAAGTCGCTACCGGGCCCACAACCGCCTGCTCGTCAATCAACCCTTGAATGTCCTCGTTCGCCGACGAAACAAGCTGCACCATCCAGGCCTCGTCCCCGTGCAGGACCTTGCTCTCGTCAAACGTGAACGGCTGGTATGACGCGTAAGTCTCGTTCTCCGTCCCCGTCGACTCGTAGGGGTCGCTCAAATCATCCAGCGGCGCAATCAATACGTCGTACCACGCCATATCCCCCAACTGGTTGAAACGCCGCACCGTAGCAGGCATCTGGGACAACACATATATCATGCCGTCCACCCAGTACGCCGCCTCCGGCACCACCTCATACGTCTCATCCGCCGGATATGACCACTCGCCGCTGTCCGGCCCCAGTGACCACGCCTGGAATACCGCCGATACCGGGTCGCCTCCCAGCTGCGTCCCCTGGTTGAACTGGTTGCCCCGGGTGACCCCCAACTCCACGAATGAATCCGGGATCTCGCTCAACTCCGACACCAGCTGGATACGATCCTCCAACAGGTCCTCGTCGTCTCCCTCGGAGCCCCATGGCGGCGGATCGCTCCCGTCGTAGTCGTCCTCGTCGTACTCGCCCTTCGCCGGGAAATAGTCCGGCGGCGGCGGGTCAAACGCGAAACTCGCTCCCCGTGTCGGCACCACCGGCTCTGTCGCCCGCTCCACCGGCTCCATCATCCCCACTTGCGCGATTATCTCCTCAATCTCCAGCACAGGGGGAGCAGGGGCCGGCGTCGCCGGCGCCTGCGGCGTCGGCGGACCGTACCATCCGGGGTCGCCGTACAGCTTCTGCAATACCGGATCAAGCCTGCCAATCTCCTCTTCCGGTATGCTCGCTGTCCGATCCACATTCCCCGAACTCATGCCCGTGGCACCATCCAGCGTTGGCAGTACGTTCGCCGCCCTCCGCGAACCACCTCCGCAGCTCAGTACCACGCCCAAGATGATTACCGCCAGCGCCACTCCTGCAGCCCTGACGTACACCATCACGTTCTGCATCATGATCACCTCACTTTAGAAAGACAAATAGAATGATATCGGTTCTTCTCGTCCCCTCTCGTTTCCCCTCAACTCACTTCAGTGCTAACTACCACAAGCAATTACCATATTACCTGAACTCCGGCGGGAGCAACTAGTGAGCAGAGAGCTGCGCCCACGCTCCAAACCGGGGTTGTTTGCTTGTTCGTTTGACCGGGACCCTCACCTCCTTTGTAAGTTGTATCCTGCCCCCCTCATATCGGATGAGACGTGGCAGACCATCCCTTCTTGGAGCTTGCACGGCAAATGTGCTGAGCGCACGTAAAATGGCGCCGCGAAAACAGAATCGCGCCAAGCACTCGGCCTGCGCATCACGCCCAGCATATAGCTCCCCTGGGTAGTTTACCACGGACAGCGGGAGTTTGCCAACTGGCCGCGCAAATCAGTGCCTTCCCGGCTGCAGTCAACCTGGCGGGGCTCTCCTCCCCCCGGAAAGCAAGGGCCCCCGCCGTAGCGGGAGCCCTTATCTGTGCGTGTGTCAGACCGCTCTACGGAACCAGGTCGGAAACGTAGTAATCAAGGATGTTCGCCAGCACTCCGGACCGGCCCGGGCTGCTGGGACTGGTCGTAGTGAGATAGTCCCACTGGGCAAACCAGCCGCACATGCCCTGGTCGTCGTCGCTGGGCAGGTTGTCGCGTATAGCCCCGTCCATGTAGGAACCGACGAAGCCGTCCTCGGTGCACACAAAAGACGTATTTGACTGCGCATTGCCGTAGTAGAAGTCGGAGAAGGTGTGGTAGGTGCAGTAAATCGTGTTGACCGTGCCGCCGGGACCGCTGTAGGCCACGTACGAGCTGTTGGGCACCGGGAACTGGCTGCCGTACCAGGTGTAGATGTAGCTGGAGCCGTTGTACGCCTTGAACGTGTTGGTCGTTGAATACATGTAGCTGTAGGGCAGGAACACGTTGCCGCCCGCGTCAACGTAGTCCATCATGTAAGACTCTTCAGTGGAGCTGATAGTGGACGCAGAGTAAGGCGGACACCATATAACCAGCTGGTAGCCCTCAAGGTCCGCGCTGCTGCTGATATCGCCGGAGTTC
>CAZXPM010000112.1:0-5734 GCA_964643155.1 uncultured Planctomycetales bacterium
TAGCCCAGACCAAGGTTCAGCCCGTCGCGGAGCTGCCAATCCGCCTGTAAGCTCAGCTGGTCCTGCCTTTCGGTAGCCCCCGCTGCGCCGCCGCGGCTGTGCTCACGGGTGAAGTCGGCCCGGATGGACGCCCGGGGGCCCAGAGACATGGAGGCACCGAGCCGCAGCCGGTCTACCTTCTCCACCGCGCCGGTCAGCTCGTCCGTCTGCCTGCGTTCCTGCCAGGAGAGCGTAGTATGCAGCCGGTCGAACCGGGCGGCTAGCTGGTAGTCCATTGTTACGCCGTGCTCCTTGAAGGTGCGCTGGGTGAGCTCTTCCCGCCGGGTATCCCTGCGCGAAACGCGCAGGTTGGCGTTCCGGCCAAGATTCACTGTGGCGCCGACGGCCAAGCTGCGATCCTCCGGCGCCGGCCGGGTGCGGTCACGCGCAAGATTACGCTGGGTGCGGTTCCAGTACGCCCACAGGCGGAAATCGGGCAGGGGGTTCAGGGAAAGGCTGAACCGCTGGAAGCTGGTGTCCTGCCAGGCGCCGGCGAAATCCGGCTCGGCCCGGACGATCTCCCCATCCAGGGAGAACAGGCGCCGCCGGTAGTTGGCCGCAAGGCGGAAGGAGTTGCCACCTCCGCCACCGCCGCTGTCCAGATCCGCGCCGGAGCCCGCCACCTCGGCCTCAATCCCGGCACCTGGAAAAGGTAAGTACTGGCCGAAGAGGCTATAGAGCGTGGTGCGTCCATCAACCGGAGGCCCGCCGGGCAACGACGCTTCGCGGGTGCGCAGGGCGGTCGCCCGCACTACTCCGTCCTCATTCCAGCGGTGGGACAACTGCAGCCCCTCAGAGTCGCGGCCGAAGCGGCCGCGGTTGAAGAAAGCGCGAAACTCCGTGCCACCTGCCAGCAGTGCTAAATCCACACCGCGCCCCGGCAGGCTGCGGCTAATCAGCGGCGCGCCCAGGTCAAAGGAGGTGTCGCCCAGCTGGAGGAAGCCTCGTTCTGTGTCTTCGTATGCGACCAGCGCGCGCTGCTGCTGGCCGAACGCCCCCGAGTCCCCCAGCAGCACCGGGCCCACCAGCTCCAGCCGCCCGTAAGCGGTGGCGCCCAGTTTCCCCTCCAGGCCCAGTTCAAACTGCGCGGAAGTGCCGCCGTCGCTGCGGCAGTCCGCCGACAGGCGCAAGCTGCCGTCCAGTGAGGCGTACATGGAGCCTGGACGGCGGCGGCGCGGAATCACCTGGGTACTCACGCTTGCGCGCGCGTCGCGCTCATCCCCCTTCATCCCGGGCGCCCGCGCGGTGAGCGTTATGCGGTGGCGCACGGTGCTGTAAAGGTCAGCCGGCGTTTCCACGGCCACCGACACGGTGGCGGTCTCGCCCGGAGCCAGCTCCATCCTGGCGGGCTGGACCTCTGTCCTCCATTCCGGGCGCGACTCCAGTTCCAGCGAAACCGCCGCCGCCGCATTGCCATGGTTGCCGACAGTGAATGAAACCTCGTAGCTTTCGCCGGCCACGATGGTGGTTTCCTGCAGCCGGCCGCGACGCAGGACGATGCGGGCAAAGGGCAGCACGGCGACGGTGACGCGCGCGGTGGCGGAGGGAACCGGCCCGCCCGACGCCCAGGCCTCCACCACAATCTCGTAGCCGCCCGCCGCGGCTTCAACCGGGATGGACACCGTGGCGAAGCCGGTGCGAGCCTCGTGGGGGGCCAGTGTGCCCAGCTCTGGCGCGCCCACCAACTGCCAGCCGGGCGGGAGCCGCACCTCCGCGCCGGCTTCCACCGGCGCCCCGCTGAGGTTCTTCACGCGGAAGCTGACGGTGAGCATCCGGCGCGGCTCCGCCTCCACCTTTGCCGGCGATAAGAGCGTCAGCTCAAGCGCCTCGGAGCGGGCATACGCCTGGATGGGGAAGAGCAGCAGCCAGGTGGCGGCAAGCGCAAGCACCGCCGGCAGCAGCGCACGAGATGGAACGCGCCGGCTGCAGCCTTGCCCAGCCACGTTACAGATCGCTCAAATCGCCGCTAAGCCCACCGGGTTCGGGGTCCGGTTTGGCCGAGCCGCTGCTTATCAGCTTCACCAGGTCCAGGGCCATGCTGCTGCCCAGGCGGCGGCAGGACTCGGCGGCCTCCTGGGTCAGCTTGCCGGAGCGCCCCAGTTGGTCTAGCCAGTGGACAACTTTGTCCACGTGCTGCAGGGCTTCCCCCAGGAGCTTCTTTGCCCGCGCCTCGCTCCTGGAAGAGAAAGCCAGTTGCGCCAGGTCAGCCGCCTGAGCGCTGGAGTACACCACATGCTCGCAGACGATGCGCCCGGCACCCGACTCCATGTCCAGCTTCTTGCACATCCTGCCTACCCTGACCGCAAACTGGGCGAGCTGCAACTCCAGTTGCCGGGCCGTCTCCTGCGCGCCGGGAGCCTGCCTAAACTCATCGGACAGGTTGTTCTCATGTTCCTTCATAACGTCGGCCGCCTCCTGCCGCCCGTGCACCGTCCTTACGCCCATCAGCTCCCTGACTCCGACCCGCCGGTTTCTTCCGCCGGCGGGGCCGCCTCACTCGATTCCTCCACCGGCGGCGCGGACTGCTCCTTCGTCAGCGACACCCGCGCCTGTGCGGCCACCATCTTGGGCGCTCCATAGTCTGCAATTATCATCAGCAAGTACTCGCCGGGCGGAACCGGCACACTGCGCAGCTCAAACTTGAACGGCAGCGTGCTCTCCGGCAGCACCGTCTTCTCCACATGCTCCCGGGTGAAAACGGTCTCGCCGGACGTGTCGCGCAACTCCAGCCACACCTTCGGCTTCATGCAGACGTTGCCCCGGTTCTCCATCGTGGCGATGGCGTCAAAGCCGCCGTCGGCCTGCTCCAGCTTCAGATCCGTGAAGGAGGCGGCGCGCTGCTCCGTGCCTTCAATGGTGGCATAGACCTTAACAGCGTAGCGGAAGACCGTTCTGATGCCGATGCGCGGGCCCTTTACTTCCTTGGCCTCTTCGACCACTTTCTCCTCCGTGGGCATCCCTTCCACGAACACCACCGCCCAGTAGCTGCCCTCCAGCGACGGGTCTTCCGGCACCTGCACCTCAAACAGCACCGTGCGCTTTTCCCCCGGCTCAAGCGTCATCTGGTCCGGGGTGAAGGTCATCCAGGGAAGCAGGGAGCGCGGCTCCCTGCCGCCTTCTTCGTCAAACTGGTAGTCCTCCGCGCCGGGCACCCGCAGCAGGTCGCCCAGATACACCCGCACGCCAGCGGGCCTGTCGCCCGGGTTGGAGACTTCAATGGCGCCGCTGAAGCTGCCGCCCGGGGCGATGGTGAACCACTGGCTGTTGAACGCCACCGAGAACCCCTGGGCCTGCGCCGGCAGCGCCACCGCCAATAGCACCAGCGCCGCCAGCAACACCAGAGCGCAGCGGGCCTGCAAAACCCCATGCATGTTGTTCCGCTTCATCCGCATATCATTGACCGGTTATAGTGAAACGCAGCGTCGCCCGGTAATCCCCCGGCCGGTCACGCTTCCAGTTGAGCAGCGCGCGGAAGTCCATGGTCACCGCGCCGGAGCCGGTATCGCTGCTGGAATCGACTTCCTCCTCATCCTGGCGCATCGCAATCCACTGGTTCTCGTCCGACAGCTTCCACTGAAGGTCGGCCAGCGGCTTGATGTATGAACCATCACCGCTCATCCCGAGGTCGGCGTCCAGCGAGCGCACGGTTATCATCCAGGGAATGTCGCTCTCCCAGTACACGGGGTGGTAGCGCACCACTATCTGGCCGGCGTAGAAGTCGTCTTCGCCTGCCATCCCCAGGTTGATGGCGCTGACGGAGATGGACTGATCCGCCAGGGCGGGGCGCGCGGCCAGCAGCACGGCAAGGCAGAGACAGGCTGCGGCGCAGAGCACCCTCACGGCTGCGTCACCTCAATCAGGATGTAGCTGTAGGTATACTCGCCCGGCGTGTCGTTCGCCCAGTCCAGTCTTATTCTGAAGTGGAGCGGGACCGTCTGCTGGTTGCAGGGCCCGCCCTCGGCCGCCACCGCTTCGGTCAGCGTCAGCGCGGTGTAGCCGCCGCCGCCGCACTTCCAGTGGATGTCGCCCACCGGCTTGTCCCAGGGGCCTTCCCATTGCCCCACCGTGCCTGAGAGCTTGAGCGCCCACTCCACATTGGCGCTCACCCGCGCAAGCAGCACCTGCTGCTGGGTCCAGCCCGCTTCCATCTCCTGCGCGCCAGGGGTGAATTGGAGGCTCGTGCGGTCCAGCTTGAGCGCGCGCACACCGGGTACGCTCAGATAGAAATCAGGATCATCTTCGGAGTCCGCCCAGGCGGGCAGTCCAATGAAAACCAGAAGGGCGGCTATACAGGCGAATTGCGCCAGTGACCGCGCCAGCCTGTTTCCGCTCATAGGCATAATGTTACCCCTAATCGGGGGCGATTGTAAAGGTGACGGTGCAGGTGTAAGTGTCAGGAGGGATGTTCCAGTCCAGCTTTTTCACCTTCCAGTCAATGCCGGTGAAAGTGCCGTTGCCGATGCCGTCGTCATCGCCGTCGGGGCTGAACACCCACGGGAAGCCGTAGGGTTCCACCCACGCTTCGCCGTCATGGTCGTAGGAAGGATGGTGGTCCTCGCAGCCGACGAGCTGCCAGTTCTGGCCGTTGTCGTAGTCCGGCGGGCCATACTTGACCTGCAGCTCCACCCCGCCGTCTTCGCCGTAGTTTTCCAGGTCCCAGCAGGTGCGCTTGACATAAACCGTCCAGGGCGCGGTGTTGGACCACCAGTTGATGGAGCCCTGGTTGATCAGGGCCTTGCTGTGCTCGTTGAGGTCGTCGGCGGTTACGTCAAACTCCACGGGGTCGTCACCTACATACTCCACGACCAGGATCTCGTTGATCGTGACCGATATTTCCACGGAGTCCGTGCCGGAGGCCCGCGCGGCGGGCGCAACCGTCAGCATTAGAAGCAGTGCCAGCAGCAAGAGCAGGTGCGGTTTCATCTCGTGATTACATCCTGTTTCCTGAGTTCACATCGTTTTAGTAAAGAGGGAGGCAGTCGGGCCACCGGGCTTTGCCTCGCCGCCCCCCTCTATCAAGGTTCAATCAGTCGTCAATCGTCCTTCTGCCGCTTGGCCTATCGGCGGTCAGCGCAGGTTCCGCTACGATATGTACATAGTGAAGTACACGGGCACGGTGTAGGTGTCAGCCGGAATGTCATAGGTCAGGTCGTCCAGCTTCCAGTCCAGGTCGTTGTAGCCGTAGGTGGCGCCGTCCTGGGTGAAGGTCCACGCAGACGTGGTCACTTCGGTCCAATCGCCTCCTGACTTCAGGTAGAGCTCAACGCCGTAGTCTCCCTTGAGATCGTCGGGTGACCACGAACCGCGATGCACCTTCATGTACCAGCCGCAGTTGGCCCGCCAGATGACATAGCCGTCGTACTCCTCGGAGTTGCGCTTGTACGCATACCCGTCCTCCAGCTCATCAGACCCCACGTTGAAACTGATCTCTGTGAGGTCGCTCATAGCCATTAGGTTCCCCCACGTGAGGGGAGAAGGCAGAGTGTCATCCTTCAGGAAGCACGCTGCGACTTCGTCCACGATTACCGTAACCTCAACGCTGTCGCTGTCGCCCGCAAATGCCGGAATCGCCGTAAGGCCGAGCAGAAGGACGACGAACAGGGGCAGGAAGAGCTCCCTCCCCCTCGGTAGCAACTTGTTCATCGTGAATACCATCCTTCTTGGTGGTTCCTTCTACTGGGTCGGGGATCCCGGG
>CAZXPM010000113.1:0-5629 GCA_964643155.1 uncultured Planctomycetales bacterium
CCGCAGGATACCTGCCCCAAGTGCGGCGGCAAGCTGCTGCGCCTGCAGGCCAAGAACCGCCGCGTGTTCTACGCCTGCGAGCACAACCAGCGCGCTGGCGAGGGTGAAGGCGCCGGGAGCTGCGATTTCGTGCTGTGGGGGCGCCCCACTGTGCAGAAGTGCGGACTCTGCGGCTGGTTCATGGCGGAGAAAAAGCAGCGCGGAACCACTGTCACCTTCTGCTCCAACCCCGCCTGCCCCAACCACCGCGGCCACGAGCAGGAAAACGATTCTGAGTGAGGTAAAGCCCTATGGCCATAGTTGACCTGTCTGTTGTCTGCCTGGGCACCGGCGACACCAGCGTGAGCGCCATCGTCGCCCTGGCCGAAAGAGAGATCCGCGCAAGCGGCCTCCCGAGCAAGCTCAACCCGATGAGCACCACGATTGAGGGCTCCTTGGAGGACATCTTCGCGCTGGTGGTGCGCATCCACGATAAGCTGGCGGAAGCGGGCTACGGCCGCATCTCCACCAGCCTCAAGATTGACGACCGCCGCGACCGCGAAGGCTCCCGCATGGACGCCAAACTCGCCTCGGTGGAAGATAAGCTGCAAGGAAGCGGCTAGCCTCTACTCTAGCCGGATCACCAGCCGCTCCAGCCCCAGCAGCGCATTGTCGTCCTTCCCCGTGCGCATCGGCAGCGGCGCAAGCCCGTCGCCGAAGTCCGCCAGCACGGCCACCTGCGGCAGGTGCGGGATGCTGTCCACCTCCACTTGCTTCCCCGCGAGGCTGGTAAGCGGCGGCTCCAGGCGGTCGTTCACCCGCGGAAACAGCCCTGGCCCGAACAGCGGCGGCACTCCCGTCAGCTCCCCGCCGCCGTAGCTGTCCACAATCATGTACTGCGGCGCCACCTGCGACTTCACCATCTCCCGCGAGCGGCTGTGGTTCCAGGGGATTATCTGGAATCCGCCCACCTGCCCGCGGCCGCTGGTGCTGATGCCTATCACGCCTGCGTGGCTGGCGCGGATGGTGCTGGGCGGCGAGAGGTATCCGCCCTCAAACCGCCCCACGCCGCTGACCGGCTTGGTGACGAACCCCACGGCCACGCGCGTCATGTTGGAGTACTCGGCCTCCACCCGCCCCTGGGGGCGGTTTTCAAAGCTCAGCAACCGCAGCGACGGCGACGGCGCCTTCACCATGATGAGCAACTCATCGCCCTCCTGCGGCACAAACCCCAGCCCCAGCCGCATCCTCTTCCCGTCGCGGAGGTAGCGCACCGGGCTTCCCTGGGCCGGGCTGAAGCTGCCGCCGAACAGGTAAACCCCGCTCTCAAGGTCGGTGTAGATGACGTAGTCCAGCAGCCGCGCCGGCGTGCCGTCCAGGTTCTTGCCGTAGAGCTCCTGCGGGGCGATGGTGATGGAGCTGCCGCGGTCCAGCGACGCCAGGCCGAAGACTTTGATGTGCACCGCGTTCACGGCCGAGGCCACCACCGTGCCGCTCTGGCCCCAGAGGGTCGCGTGGAAGCTGACCTCGCGGATGCCGGTGGCGGGGCGCAGCACGTGCCCCAGGAGATAAGTACTGCGCGCCGAGGGCGGCCCCGCCGTCAGGTCAATCAGCTTGATGTCGCCGCCCGCGCGGTTCTCAAACGAGAGCGCGAAGTGGTAAGCGGGCTGTGGCGGCGCGGAAGGTCGCGCCCCCAGCAGCGGCATGAGCAGCAGAAGGGTCATCAGCGCAGGCAGGACGCGAAGCATAGCGTGTATGGGATTACTCCCCGCCGGTCCAGCGGGCGGTGTCCAGCGTGTAGTCCAGCAGCTCCTCCGGCCGGAAGAACAGCGCCAGCTCGCGTGCCGCCGCCTCCGCCGAGTCGCTGCCATGCACCAGGTTCATGGTGACGGCCAGGCCAAAGTCCCCCCGGATGGTGCCCGGCGGTGCCGCCGCCGGATCGGTCGGGCCCATGAGCGTCCGCACCACCGCGATGGCGTTGTCGCCTTCCAGCGCCATTGCCACCACGGGGCTGGAGGTGATGAACTCCACCAGTGGCGGGTAGAACGGCTTCTCGCGGTGCGCTTCGTAGTGTCTGGCCGCCAGCTCCTCCGTCACCTGCACTAGCTTCAACCCCACGATCTTCAGCCCCTTGCGCTCAAACCGCGAGATGACCTCGCCTGTAAGCCCGCGCTGCACGCCGTCAGGTTTCACCAGTACCAGCGTCCGTTCTTTCATTCTTCAGTTCCCGTCCTTCGTATGCTCATCCTGCGTGGTCACGCTGCGCAGCGCGGCAATCTCCTTGGACGAAATGTCCGACCAGCCGGACTCACGCACGAAGTACTCAACATTGTAGTGCTCACGCTCCAGCACGTGCTCCAGCGCGTCCACCACTTTGGCGTCCAGGTGCGCGCCTTCTTCATCGCCAAAGCGGCCGATGTGCGGCTTCGTCAGCTTCTTGCACTCCGCCAGCGCCTCCGAAGGCGTCAGCCCCTTCTTGTAGGGCCGTTCCTGCATCATCGCATGGAAGATGTCCGCCACCGCGAGGATGCGCCCCTCCAGCGGGATCTGCTCGGCCTTGAGTTTCAGCGGGTAGCCGGTGCCGTCCAGCCGCTCGTGGTGCATGCCCGCGATCTTGGGGATGTCGCGCATATCTTTGGTGAAGTAAACGCGGCTGAGGATGGTGATGGTTTTCTCCACATGCGAGTGCATCACCTTGAACTCCTCCTGGGTTAGCGTGCCGGGCTTGCACAGTATCGCATCCGGGATGGCGATTTTGCCGTAGTCGTGGAGCACCCCGGCCACGCGGATAAACTCCAGCCGCTGCGGGTCAAAACCGAGCTGCCTGGCCAGCGCCACCGCGACGCCGGTGACCATCTTGGAGTGGTCGGCGGTGGTGGGGTCTTTGGCGTCAACGCTGGTGGCCAGCACCTCAATGAAGCTGTTGAACTGCTTCTTCTGGTCTTCGTACAGCTTCGCGTTCTCCACCGCGACCGCAGCGCTGCCGGAAAGCGCGGCCAGCATCCGCTCGTCATCCTTGGTGAAGTGGTCAAAGTTCAGCTTGTTGAGGACCTGGTACACGCCGATGAGCTCGTCTTTCTTGTTCATCAGCGGCATGCAGAGAATGCTCTTGGTCAGGTAGCCGGTCTCGCGGTCAACTTCCGGGTTGAACAGCGGGTGCGAATAGGGGTCGGAGATGTTCAGCGTTTCCTTGGTCTGGGCGACCGCGCCGGCGATACCGCGCCCCACCGGCATCCGTATCTCGTCGGTGAGCCCTTCGCTCACGATGGTCCAGATCTCCTCGGTTGCGTCGTCGTACAGCCAGACGGTGCTGCGGTCGGCGTCCAGCAACCAGGAGCACTGGCGCGCCAGCACGGTGAGCAGCTCCTTAAGGTCCAGCTTGCTGGAGATGGTGGTGCTGACCTTCATCAGCGCTTCGGAATCGCGCAGGGTGTCGCGGTAGGCCTGGCGCAGGTCAATCATCTCCACCACCGGCGCCAGCACATGCATCAGGTGCTCCATGGTGAAGGCCAGCGCTTCGCGGTCTTTCGTCGGCTGGTGAAACTCAAAGGCGAACACGGCCGCCGCCTCGCCGCGGCTGTTGTTCAGGGGCAGGAAGCACCAGAGCGCAATGCGCTGGCGGACTTCAGCGGGCAGCTCGGCCATCTCCTCCGGCGCCACCATCAGCGGCTCCGGCGGCTCGCCCGGCCTGAGCGACAGGGCAGCGAACTTGCGCCGCACCGGCTTGATGGTCTCCAGGTCGCCTTCGGAGTGCCGCTCCCCGTCATGGGTCAGCGTAAACTCCTTGCCCACCATTCCCTCAACCACTGGCAGCCGCACCGCGGAGAAGGGCGGCACCAGGTCGGCCAGGGTCTCCTCCAGCTTCCGGCCGAGCTCCTCAAAGCTCACGCAGCCGGCGAGTGCGGCATGGATTTTCAGCAGCCGCTCCAGCCGTGCTGCCAGCGGGGGGGTGCCTGCCTCTTTGCCGCTCACTTCGGCTCAGCCCTCCAGTCGTAGGGGATGTCCGGCGTGTCGCAGGGGAGCCGCAGCTCGTCCGGCTCTTCATAATTGTACAGGCGGTTGGGGAGGTTCAGCACTATCGCGTCAACCTCGCCCAGGCACATGAAGCCGTGCTGCACCATCGGCGGGATGGTCACGAGCCCGTAGTTGCCTTCGCCAAGTATGTACTCGTTGATCTCGCCCCGGGTCGGCGAGCCTTCGCGCCCGTCGTAGAGCGCGACCTTGGCCCTGCCGGAGATGACGCAGAAGTTGTCGGTCTGGTGGCGGTGGAAGTGCCACGCTTTGATGACGCCGGGGTGGGCGGTGGTGATGTACACCTGACCGAATCCCACGAAGTTCTCCCAGTCGACGCGCAGTATCTCCATCAGGAATCCACGCTCGTCCGGGATGGGTTTAAGTTGGCGGAACCTGGCTCCCGCTATCACACCCGCGATTATAACACAGGCGAAGCGCTGAAGGCGGCGTGTCCGCAAGTAGGGGCGCGGCACTCCCTGCCCGTGGCGCTCCCGCTGGCTTTTGCCGGCAACCGGAGGACGGCTTGCCGGCCGGCTGGCAGCCGACTTGACAACCTCAAACGCCCGTATAGTATAATAGTGTATGGGTAAAAGCCTGACCAAACGGCAGCGGCAGATACTCAGCTACATCGAGTCCTTTTACCAGGAGAACAGCTACGCGCCTTCCATCCGCGACATTGCGCGCATGCACGACTGCAGCGTGAAGGGTGCCTACGACCACATCCTGGCGCTGGAGAAGAAGGGTTTCATTGAGCGCTCCGAGCGGCGCTCGCGCTCCATCGTGCTCAAGCCAAACGCGCTGAAAGTGCTGAGACCGGACCAGGAGCGTCGCGTGCCCCTGCTTGGCCGCATCGCTGCGGGCGAGCCGATCTGGGCCGAGGAGAACGTGGAGGAGTACTGCGACTTCCCGCTGGAAGAATGGGAGCGGGGCGCTTACCGCTTCTTCGCCCTGCGCATTGACGGCGACTCGATGGTGAACGCCGGCATCCTTGACGGTGACATCGGCATCTTCCGCTACCAGCAGAGCGCCGAGCCCGGCAAAATAGTCGCGGCCATCGTGGAAAACGAGGCGACGGTCAAGCACTACTACCGAGACGGCAACCGCCACATCCTGCGCGCGGCCAATCCTGCCTACCCGGATATGATCCTGCAGGAACTGGAGATACGCGGGATTCTGCGCGGCCTGATTCGCCCCAGCATCGGCGCCTGAAGCTAGATGCCGTAGCCGCCGCTGACGGTGATGCTGTTGCCGGTCGCGTAACCGCCTTCCGCGCTCAGCAGGAAGCGCAGCGCCGCCACCAGGTCGCCCGGCTTCCCCGGCCGACCGGCGGGGATTCTGCCCTCATCCACCGCCACCTCGCCGGCGAACACTCCCGGCGCCACTGCGTTGACCGATATTCCGCGCGGCGCCAGCTTGAGCGCCCAGCTTTTCAGCAGCGAAAGCTGCGCCGCCTTGGCTGCGAAGTAAGCCGGCAGCATCGTGCGGCCGGCAAGCTCGCCCGCGCCCGCCACGGTGAAGGCGACCACGCGGCCGCCCGCGCCCATCATCGGGGTGAAGGCCAGCATGGCCTCATGGAACCCCGCCGCGTTCACCCGCAGCAGCTCCACCAGTTCCTCCCCGGTGGTGGCGTCAACCG
>CAZXPM010000114.1:0-5513 GCA_964643155.1 uncultured Planctomycetales bacterium
AGATTGACGACACCGGCGTGTACGTGGACATCGGCGCCAAGACGGAAGGCAACCTTCCGCTGGACCAATTGCTGCCCTCTGATCTGCCGCGCCTGCAGGTGGGCGATGAGATCAAGGTCAAAGTCCTCAAGCAGGTTGAGGGGGAGTATATCCTCAGCAAGCGCGCGGTGGACTACGAAGAGGCCTGGAACCGGCTGGCCGAGTGCCAGAAGGAAGACGAGGCCGTCACCATCACCATCGACTCCGCCGCGAAGAACGGGTATATCGCCCGCGCGTTCGGTGTGCTTGAAGGGTTTGTCCACAAATCCAATTTCGACTCCAAGCCGGAAATCGGCGGCACCTACAAGGCTTACATCCTTGACATGAACCGCCGGGATCGCAAGCTGGTGTTCACCCGGCGCGCCATTCTTGAGCAGGAGAGGACGGAACGGCTGAGTGAGGAGTTCTCCCGTTTCCAGGAAGGGATGGTGGTTGAGGGCACGGTGGAGAGCCTCGCCGCTTACGGCGCCTTCGTCAGAATATCCGAACACATAACCGGCCTGCTGCACATCAGCGAGATGTCCTGGCACCAGGTCAAGCGCCCTTCCGACGTGGTCAAGAAGGGCGAGAAGATCATGGTGAAGATACTGGACATTGACCCCGAGAAGAAAAAGGTCTCGCTCTCGCTCAAGGCAACCCAGCCGGACCCGCTGACCACCCTGCTTCCGGGCGAGGAGCTGGACGGCAAAGTGGAGTCCATCGCGGACTTCGGCCTCTTCGTGAAGCTGGAGAACAACCTGGTGGGCCTGGTCCACAATTCCGAACTGGCGTACTACCGCTTTGGCCATCCTTCTGAGGTCGCCAAGGTTGGCGACAAAATCAGAGTGAAGGTCCTGTCGGTGGACACGGAAGCCCGGCGGGTGGCGCTGTCGCGCAAAGCCTGCGAGCAAGACCCCTGGGCGGAGATCCATACCAAGTACCAGTTGGACCAGGTGGTGGACGTGGAAGTCACGCAGGTGCTGGGCAACGGCCTGGTGGTCAAGCTGGACGACTTCTTTGAAGGCTTCATTCCCATCGCGGAGATCTCCACCGAGCACATTGACCATCCCAAGCGCAAACACTCCGTGGGCGACAAAGTCCAGGCGCGCATCCTGAACATTGACACCAAACGCAAGCGCATCCGGCTGTCCATCAAGGCGGTGCACGAGACGGAGGGCGCGGCGCCGGCACCGTCGCCGGGAGGCAAGACCTTTGACACCAAGCCCACCGCCGGCAAGGTAACGCTCGGCGACATCATTGACACCAGCAAACTGATCATTGAGGAGGAGTGATGGTAGTCGGCATCACCGGCGGTATCGCCTGCGGCAAGACCCTCGCGGGCTACTTCCTGGAAGAGATGGGAGTGCTGGTGCTGGACGCCGACGAGGTAGCACGCTTCATCAGCAAGTACGAGACGGAGACTGTTGAAGCGATTCTTGACGCCTTCGGCAAGCAGGTGTTCTCGCCTTACGGGATGCTTAACCGCGCCGCCCTGGCCAGCGTCGTCTTCAGCTCGCCGGCCGAGCGCGGGAAACTTGAACGCATTCTGCATCCGCGCATCAAAGAGATACTCCGGGTCAGCATTGAGTATGCGCGCAAGCGGGAAGCCAGCGTTGCGCTGATTGCGCCGCTCCTGATTGAGGCCAATTTCCAGGAGATGGTGGATGTCATCTGGGTGGTCGGCAGCGAGGCGCGCCTGCAGGTGGAACGCCTGAAGAAGAAATACAGCATAAACGAGATAGAAGCATACCGCCGGATTAAGGCGCAGCTCCCGCTGCGGGAGAAGGAAGCGTACGCTCAGTATGTTCTGCACAACAACGGCACCATTGACGAGTTCAAAGAGCTGGTGGTAAAGACCTGGAAGAAGACCCTGAAGGAGTACGGCGGCAAGTGAGATGGCGGCTGTTGCCGAAAGAAACTCTACTTGCGGCGGCATGCGCGCTGGCGGGAAACCGGCACTTCCGGCCGCGATGCGCGCGATAAGCTATGCGGCAGCCCTGACTCTGCTCGCCTTGCTTCCCGTGCTTTCCTCTCCGGCGAAAGCGCAGGTGCAGGCCACGGTGGAAGCCAGCAAAAGCCCGGCGGAGTCCCGCAGCGACTTCAAGGTCATCAAGTGGGCGCTGCCCCACCTGGACGAAGAACGGGTGCTGGATCTGCTGGCGCTCATTGAGCAGGAGAGCTTCCGCTACAACATGGACTACCAGTTCGCGGTCGCGGTGGTGGCGGCTGAGTCTTCTTTCAGCGGCACTATCGCCGTGGCGCGCAAGCGCAACATTGACCTCTACCGGATCATGTCCAAGACCGGCGGAGGCCGCTACCCGCATGTGGCCGACGACCTGGCCAACGCGATCTCCACGCTGGCGGACCTGCTGCGCTCGGAGGGTTCCACCAGGGACGCGCTGAACGCGTACTGGGCCGACCCGTCCACCGGCTACAATGAGTCCACGCTCCAGGAGTTCATCAAGCGGGTCGGCGAGAAATACGGGCTGATGGAAGGAATGACCGAAGAGCAGGCGCAAAAGAACTACGTGCGCGAGGTTGAGAAGTTCCCCTCTCCCCCGGTAAGGGACGCTTTTCCGGCAGTTACCGAAATGCCCAACTTGAACAAGCTGCTCGTCAGGTATGACGTTGAGGGCCAGTATGCGGAGGTGGCGCAGTACTTCAACCCCAAGCTCTCCAGCGACGAGGCCGCGAAGATAGCGCGCAGCGTGCTGTCGTTCTCCATGCAGGCGGAGGGCGTTGACCCCCGGCTGGTGATGGCGCTCATCGCCGCCGAGTCGCGCTTCAATCCCCGCGCGGTTTCCAAGAAAGGCGCCATGGGCCTGGCGCAGCTTATGCCGTCCACGGCCCGCAGCCACGGCATCCGTGACGCCTTTGACCCGGTGCAGAACGTCTACGTTTGCGTGAAGTACCTGGAGCGCGAGATCAGGCGGTGGAAGGGCCAGCGGGGGTGGCTGGACCTGGTGCTGGCCAGCTACAACGCGGGCCCCGGCGCGGTGCAGAAGTACGGGGGGGTGCCACCCTACCGCGAAACCCAGAGCTTCGTGAGAATCGTTAAGAGCTATTACTCGCAACTGGGAGGCAGCGTCTGATGAACGAAAACGCGGTGAGAACAGCGCTCTACGACAAACATGTGCAGTTGGGCGCCAGGATGGTGGAGTTCGCCGGGTTTGTGATGCCGGTCTGGTACCCCACGGGCATCGTGAAAGAACACCTGGCCGTGCGCGAAGGCGTGGGCATCTTTGACCTCAGCCACATGGGCGAGTTCTTCCTCAAGGGTCCGCGCGCCTGGGAGTTTGTGCAGCACCTTTGCTGCAACGACCTGCGCAAGATCGGCAACGGCGGCGTGCAGTACACGCTGTTCGCCACGCCCGAAGGCGGCGTGGTGGACGACCTGCTGGTTTACCAGCAGAACCCTCAGCACTTCATGATGGTGGTGAACGCTGCCAATGTGGCCAAGGATTGGGAATGGGTCAACCGGAACAACGACTTCGGGGTGGAGCTGACCAACGCCTCCGACAGGTACTCGCTGATTGCCGTGCAGGGGCCGGACACGGAGAAGGTGCTGGCGGCGGCTGGCTTCAAGGAAGTGGCGTACGAGCATCCGTTCACCTTCCGCCGTATCAAGCACGGCGGCGTGCGGATGTTCCAGTGCGTCACCGGCTACACCGGCGAGCGCGGGTTTGAGCTCATCGTCCGCAACGAAGACGCCCCGGCTCTCTGGGATGAGCTGATGGCTGCGGGAAAGGAATTCGGCCTGACGCCGGTTGGCCTGGGCGCGCGCGACACGCTGCGGCTGGAAGCGGGCCTGTGCCTGTACGGGCACGAGCTGGACGACCGCACCTCAGTGCTGGAAGCGAACCTGGAGTGGGCGGTTGGCTGGAACACCGGCTTCATCGGCGAGGAGTTCCTGGCCAGGCAGAAAGCCGAGGGCCTTAAGCGCGTGCTCGGCGGGATTACGGTGGAGAAGAAGCACGGGTCGCCGCGTCCGCACGCTAAGATATACGCGGACGGCGGTCCGGCCGGCGAAGTTACCAGCGGTGCGCCTTCGCCGGTGCTGGACAAGGGGATTGCGTTCTGCTACCTTCGCCCCGACCTGATGGAAGAAGGACGGCAGGTGGAGGTGGAGGTGCGCGGCAAGCGTGTCCCTGCGGTTGTGGTTAAGCCCCCCTTCGTCAAGCACCGTTTGTTCAAACACTAACACGAGGTGTGATGATGGCAACACTGAGGTTTGCGAAAACCCATGAGTACATCGCGGAAGACGGCGGCGTCTTTACCATCGGCATTTCTGAGTATGCGGCCAACGAGCTGGGCGACATCACTTTTGTGGAGCTGCCGGAGCCGGGAGCGGCGTTCTCCCAGGGCGACCGCTTCGCCACCGTTGAATCGGTGAAGGCGGTTTCCGATGTTTACGCTCCGGTGGACCTGGAAGTGCTGGAAGTCAACGCGGCGCTGGCAGACAGCCCGGAAACGGTGAACAGCGACCCCTATGGCGAAGGTTGGTTCGCCAAAGTCAAGCCGACCAACCCGTCGCAGTTGGACGAGCTGCTTTCTGAAACGGATTACGCTGCGATGGATAAGGATGCCCGCTGAGGCCGGCATCCGTTTTGGCTTCAGGTGGCGGCCTGACGCCGCCAGGAGGAGATAATGCCGTATATCCCGAACACGGACGCCGACCGTCGGCGGATGCTGGCCACGGTCGGCGTGAAAACAGTGGAAGAGCTGCTTGAGGTAATCCCCCCGGAGCTGCGCCTGAACGGCGAGCTTGACCTGCCGCCGGGGATGCCGGAGACGGAGCTGTGGCTGTATTTCCAGCGAATGGCCTCGGAGAACCAGGTTTTCTGCGGCTCCCGTACTTTCGCCGGCGGCGGCGTGTATCCGCACTTCGTTCCGTCGGTGGTCAAGGAGCTGGCTCACCGCAACGAAATGTACACCGCCTACACGCCCTACCAGCCGGAAGTGTCGCAGGGCATGCTGCAGGCCATTTTTGAGTACCAGAGCTTCGTGTGCCTGCTCACGGGCATGGAAGCATCCAACGCCAGTTCCTACGACGGCGGAACCGCCATGGCGGACGCGGCGCTGATGGCGCGCAACATTACCCGGCGCCCGCGCATCCTGTTCCCGCGCTTCCTCCACCCGCAGTACCGTGAGGTGGTGGCGACCTATTCGCGGGGGCTGGGAACCGAAGACGCCGAGATACCGACAGGTGAGGACGGCACCCTGGACCGCAGCGCCCTTTCGGCCGAACTGGCCAAGGGAGATGTGGCTGCGCTGGCGCTGCAGATTCCGAACTATGTCGGTTTCTACGAGGATGACATTCCGGCGCTGGTGCAGGAGGCGCACGACGCCGGAGCGCTGGTGATAATGGCGGTCTACCCGTTTGTCACCGCTGTAATGAAAACGCCGGGCGAACTGGGCGCGGACATCGCGTTGTTTGAGGGCCAGGCGCTGGGCCTGCCCAGCAGCTACGGCGGCCCGCTGCTCGGCGGCCTCGC
>CAZXPM010000115.1:0-5468 GCA_964643155.1 uncultured Planctomycetales bacterium
GCTTCGCTTCGCTAGCGATGGGGCCGGATGGGTGTGTGTATGTGGTGGGGAATTCAGGAGAATACCGGGTCGAGAATATAGGAAACGTCCTGAAGTACAGTGCGGATGGTGAAATCCTAGCAGCCCGAAGCTGGGGCGCCGACCGCTACGATCTCTTCAGCTCTTTGTGCATTAGGACGGACGGGACACTCCTGGTGATCGGGGAGTCGGCGGACGGGCTGACTCTCATCAAGTACTCCCCGGAGCTGGAAGTGATGTTCGCCAACGCGTGGGCCGCAGAGCATTGGCCCGAGTCAAGGGCGGCAGCTTGCGATAACACCGGCTACATATATGTGGGAGGCGTATCCCGCAACGCACTGGGTCAATGGATAGCGATTGAGAGCGAAGATATCGCTGCGGAGGGCAGCGGAAGCCCAGTAGAGGGAGACATCTGGGACCTGGAAGGCGTCACCCACGAGCCCGAGGGCATTCTGGCTACGCGTGAAGGCGTCATTGACACTGGAGGCGGAGGTGATGACGTGCTGGTGCTCAAGCGCTATATCCCGTAACCAAGCGCAGTGGGGCCACGGCCCCCGGTGCGCTGCATCAGATATATCGGATATACCAGCTTATTCTTAGGAGGACAGGGTAATGAGAACACTCTTTTGCACACTGATTGCGGCTTTCTTCGTCTTGGCTTTCTGTGCGTCGTGCGGAAAAGGCCGCAGCCCTACGGGCGCATCCAGCCTCACGGCTGCTACCACCGAAGCGCAGGAGGCTTCTACAACTGAGCCGCCCAATCCTTTCACTGACGAAGACCGGATGGTGATGGCCATGCCCTACGAAGACCGCTTGGCGTACTTGCATAGGAGGTTGAAAGACCTGGTATTTGACATTCACGGGATTGTGATTGAGGAAAGCGCTAGCACAAACAGAACTGTTTCTGCGGTTGACGAGGACTGGCCCCATCATAGGATTCGGACAGGCTCAGATAAGGAAGAGCTTGCTCTTGACAACCAATACAGGGAGGAACATAGGTGGCCGCTGACGTTCTTGGAACGAATCAGAGGAGACCTCAACTTTGACGGCGTTGTCAGCATTTCTGACATCACTCCCATTGCAGTGAATTTCGGTGCGCACTATGAAGACGATCCTCTGAATCCTCATTGGGTCCCGGTAGAAGTGGCGTCCGGGAGAATCTCATACAGCAACTTGACACGCCTCCACGTGTCCACGACCACAAAGCGCGCGGCGATGATGATCCTCTCACGGACGACCGTTTGACCTGCGGTGGCACTACGTCCGTTGCGTATCTGGTTCTCCCTACACCTCTGGACGTAGAGTTTGAGACGAGATTCGGAGATGATTGGAATGGAGCTGTATCTGGTGTCAATGCTGATTATGGCGCTGGGTCTCACATGGAAACCCGAAGCGTCGCTATTGACTACTTCGGGCCAGACACTGTTGGCGCACTCTGGGTGGGGGATTACGAAGTGGAGCCTGGTGTTAGAGAGGACTGCGTCGCATTCAGAGAAGGCTACGCAGGGAGCTGGCAGGGCCCGGAGGTGGAAGTCTCCCCGCACGTAAGCGGCCATATCTACGGAGGCTGGTGCGACTTCGACTACGAACCTCTGAGCGGTATTGGCTGTGCGGTGTACGAGTGGAGTGCAGGACAGAACAACCATCTGGAATTACGGCTAAGTATAGGCGGCACCTGGACTTCCCCTATTCCCATCGCCGAGCTCGGCAATTATCCATCCCATGTGGACATGGATATTGACAACGGATACATCTACATCGCGTACAGCGCTCCATATCACCGGGAACATACTGCTGTCTGGTGCGCTGTAGCGGACCTTCTAAATCGCCAGCAGCCATAGATCAGAATTCCAGCCGCCGCCCGGGCCTGCCCCGGGCTGGGGCTAGCCGGGCGGGAATATCTTCCCCGGATTCAGCAGGTTCGCGGGGTCAAAGGCCCGTTTGATTTCGCGCATGAGGCGGATCTCAATGGGCGAAAGCTCAATGCCGAGGTAGCGCTGCTTGGTCAGGCCGATGCCGTGCTCGGCGCTCAGGCTGCCCTTCAGGCTCACCGCCAGCTTGAACAGGCGCTCCACCAGTTGCTCCACCTGCGGGATGCGAGGGTCCTGCGGGCTCGCCAGCAGGAAGGCCACATGCAGCGTGCCGTCGCCGTTGTGGCCGTAAACCACCGGCGGGTCGGGGTATTCCCGCACAATCTCCTTCAGCCCGCGCATGAACTCCAGGCACTTGCTGCGCGGCACCGAGATGTCCTCGGCAATCTTGTAGTCGCCGAGCGTGTAGGCCGCGGGCGAAACGTTGTTGCGCACGTCCCACAGCGCCTGGCGCTCGGTTTCGTCCCGTGCCGTTTCCACCGAAAGCGGCGCGTACTCCGCGCAAACCGCCTTCATTGCGTCCAGCTGCGACCGCACCTCGGCGTCTGAAGCCCCGTCCGCCTCCAGCAGCAGCGCAGCCCCGGCCTCGGGCTTGAGCTGGGGCAAGTCGCGGTAGGCCCGCAGACACTGAAGCGTGGAGTCGTTCATGAACTCCATCGCCCGGGGCACCAGCGGCCTGGCCACGATGTCCTGCGCCGCCGCCAGCGCGGCTTCATCGTCGCCAAACAGCGCCAGCAGGGTGCCGATGCGCGCCGGCTGTGGGATGAGCCGCACCGTCCCCTCCAGCATCACTGCGAGAGTCCCCTCGCTGCCCACCAGGATGCGCGCGAGGTCGTAGCCGGTGACATTCTTCACCGCGTGGGAACCAGTGGTGAACACCTCGCCGCCGGGCAGCACGCACTTTAGCTGGAGCACGTAGTCGCGGGTCACGCCATACTTGTAGGCGCGCATGCCGCCGGCGTTTTCCATGATGTTGCCGCCGAGGGTGGAGTAACCGGCGCTGCCGGGACTGGGCGGATAGAACAAGCCGAGCTCCGCCACCGCAGCGTCAAGGTCGCCGCAGACCACGCCCGGCTCCACCGTGGCGGTGAGGTTGCGGGCGTCAATTTCAATTATGCGGTTGAGCCGCGTGAGGTTGAGCACCATGCCGCCAGCGGTGGGCACCGCGCCGCCGGTAAGGCCGCTGCCGGCGCCGCGCGGGAAAATGGGGATGCGGTGCTTCCCCGCGAGCCCGACCGCAGCGGCGGCCTCTTCCTGGCTGGTCGGCGTCACCACGATGTCGGGATAGCCCTGCTGCTTGCTGCCGTCAAAGCTGTAGATGACGCGGTCGGCCGCATCGGTGGAGAGGCTGCCCGCCGGCAGCTTCGCCTTCAACTCCTCAAAGAAGGAGCGCAGGCGCTGCGCGCGTCCGCCTGACGGATTTGGCGTGGATGCCATGGCTGCGCGCCATTATACAACGGCTCCACGCCGGTGCAACTGAGATCTTTTTGACACAGAGGCGAGAGGGAACTAGAATCTGAGCGTGCAATCCGCGCATGAAGCGTTTGTTGATTACCTGCGCCACAAGGGGCTGAAGGTGACGCAGCAGCGGCTTCGCATCCTTAACACTATTCTGCAGACCAGCCGCGCGCACTTTAACGCAGAAGACCTCATGGAAATGGTCAATGCTAGCGGGCAGGCGAGAGTGTCACGCTCGTCGGTGTACCGCACACTGGAGCTGCTGAACGACTGCGGGCTGCTGCGCAAGGAGTTACTGCGCGATCAGGTGAGCCATTACGAAAAAACCAGTGCCGAAGAGCACCACGACCACATGATCTGCAACCTCTGCGGACGCATCATTGAGTTCTCCTCCGGCGAATTGGAGGCGTTGCAGGATAAGCTCTGCCGCGAGCAGGGTTTCACGCCAGAAAGCCATGTGCTGCACATCCGGGGAATCTGCCGCGCCTGCGCGGCGAAACAAGGTAAAAGCAGGGCCTAGCCGCGCTTGCGCGCCAGACCGTACGCCAACTGTCCCAGAGACACGCCGGCGTCGTTCATCGGCACGGAGCTATGCGTGAACACTTCCAGTCCGCGCGCATGCAGCTCCTGCAACATCCCTTCCAGCAGCAGCTTGTTCTGGAAGCAGCCGCCGCTGAGCACCACGCGGTCTAGGCCGCGCTGCCGCCCCACTCTCTGCGCGGCTTCCGCATTGGCGCGGGTGAGCGCACTGATGAAACCGCGCGCCAGCCTGCGGACAGCATCGGGCAGCCGAAGCTCCGTCTGCGCCGGGCTGAACTCCTCAGGGAGCAGCAGCGGCTGTATCCTAGCCCGCGCCAGCTCCCGCAGCACTCCGCGCACCGCTGGCCGCCAGTCCACCACCAGCAGCCCCTCGCGCTCCTCCAAGTCCATTTCCAGCCGCGTCTCACCACTGGCCGCAGCCGCCGCACCTTCCAGCTCTATAGCCGCTTGCGCCTCGTAAGTGGCGAACAGGCATATGCCCAGAAGCGCGGAGAACCCATCAAACAGCCGCCCCAGCGAGGTGCAGGGTACCAGGTTGATGCCGCGCTGCAGCATGGCGTGCACGACTTCCGCCTCTGTCCTAAAGGGAGCCTGCTCGAGTCCCGCGACGGTCTGGCTCAACAGCTCTTCGCTGGCAGCGTTCAGGAGCGACAGCGCCAGCCGCCAGGTCTCGCGGATGGCTTCCTCCCCGCCGGGCAGCGGGAACTGGAGCAGTGTGCCCGCGCGCGCAAATCCCGCCAGTCCGCCCACCAGTATCTCGCCGCCCCAGATGGTCTCGTCAACGCCAAACCCGGTGCCGTCCAACGTGAGCGCGACAACCTCCCCCTCCAATCCGCGCTCCTGCATCACCGATGCCAGGTGCGCATGATGATGCTGGATATCCAGGAACCTGGCGCCTGAGGCCTGGGTTTCTTCCAGTGCCAACCGGCGCGAGTGGTAGCCGGGGTGCAGGTCAGCCGCAATTGAATCGGGCGACTGGCGGAAAACGCGGCGGAAGTGCTCCAGGGAGCGGCGGTGAAACGCCTGAGCTGGCAGCGTTTCCTGGTCACCCAGATGCGGGCTGATTAGCGCGAAGCGTCCCGCCTGCAACGCGAAGGTCGCCTTCAGGTCCGGCCCCCAGCCCACCACGCAGCCCTCTGGCGCTGCTTCGCGCGGGTCGCGACATAGCGCCACCGGATAAGGCGCATAGCCGCGCCCCAGCCGCAAAACGCGGGGCTCGCCCGCCATCACCCGCACAATGCTGTCGTCCGACGGAGCGACGATGGGGCGGTCGTGCAGCAGGAACGCATCCGCCAGATACGCTAGACGCTCCAGTGCCTCATCGTTGTCGTACACCAGCGGCTCCTCCGCCAGGTTGGCTGAGGTCATCACCAAAACCTCCAGCGTGTCCGCGCCGGTGGGAGTGAGCCGCTCAAGCTCTGTGTTGAACAGCAGCAGGTGCAGCGGGGTATAGGGAACCATCACGCCAAGCAAGCTGGTGCGCGGGGCGACCATTGGCGCGAGGGTGTAGGGGGAGTCCTGCCGCTTGTCCACCAGGACAATGGGCGAAATCGGCGATGCCAGCAGCGAGAGCTCCTGCTC
>CAZXPM010000116.1:0-1778 GCA_964643155.1 uncultured Planctomycetales bacterium
GTATAATCCTCTGTGATGCGCAACGGCCAATTCACCACTGGAATCGTCTTATGCGCCGCCCTGCTCCTCGCGGCAATCGCCTTCGCGTGCTCCCAGCCGGCAGATGACGCCGGGCAGAGCACCTCCGCCTTTGACCTGGACCAGCCGGTGCCGGAAAAGCCCACCGAGGTGGGCATGGACATCGTGGGCAAGAAGCCCGAAGAGATCTGGCAGATCCGCTGCGGGCAGTGCCACTCAAACGAGCAGGGGCTGGACCGTTTCACGGGAGACGACTGGGAGCCCATCATAAAGCGGATGATGAAGAAACCGGGCGCCTTGCTGAACACGAGTATCGCGCGCATCATCTACCTCTACCTGTGGGAACGGACTACCGGCGAGCAGCATCCCGACCGCGAGGAGTTGCTCAACGCGCCCATAAACACTGCGGGAATGGGCGGATCCGTGGGCGGAGAGGAATAGCCCGCGTGCAGCCGGCGGCTACTCGGCGAAATCGTCCACTTCCAGCTTCTTGACATCAAAGTCGGGCCGCAGCTCTCCCTGCTCGTCCATGGAGTAGGCCACTTCCTCCCCGACGCGCAGCTTGCCCTCCAGCACCAGCTCGGAAATGGGGTCCTCCACCATCCGGCTGATGGCGCGTTTGATGTTGCGCGCGCCGTACGTCGCGCTGAAGCCGTCCTCCACAACGCGTTCCGCCACGGAATCAGCAAACCGGACCATGTAGCCCGACTCCTCCAGCCGCTCGCGCAGGTATCCCAGCTCCAGCTGCGCGATGGCCCTCGCCTCCGTGCGGCCCAGCGGGTTGAAGTGCACGATTTCGTCCAGCCGGTTGAGGAACTCCGGCTTGAAGAACTTGCGGATGTAATCATCGGCCCGGCGGCGGTAGCCCTCGTGCCGCCGCGTGATCTCCTCGTCCGATTCGTCCGTGGCATGCTTGAAGCCAATCTCGCCGCTGGCGTCAAAGAACCGCCCGCCCAGGTTGGTGGTGAAGATGATGATAGTGTTGTGGAAGTACACCTTGCGCCCCTGGCCGTCGGTGAGCACGCCCTCGTCCAGCATCTGCAGCAGCGTATGGAACACGTCCGGGTGCGCTTTCTCCATCTCGTCAAACAGCACCAGCGAGTACGGGTGCTTCTTCACCATCTCGGTAAGCTGGCCGCCCTCGTCGTAACCCACATACCCCGGCGGCGAGCCCAGCAGGCGGCTCACCGTGAACTTCTCGGAGTACTCGGAGAGGTCAATCTTGATGAACGCCTCCGGGTGCGAGAATACTTCGCGGGCGATGACGCGCGCCAGCTCGGTCTTGCCCACGCCGGTGGGGCCAAGGAAGATGAAGCTGCCGATGGGGCGGTTGCTCTGCCGCACGCCGCTGAACGACCGCTTCAGCGCCTTGACCACCGTCTGGATGGCCTCGTCCTGGCCGACAATGCTCTCCTTGAGCTTGTCGTCCAGTTGCAGAATGCGCTCCTGGTCGTTCATGGTGATGTTCTTGCTGGGGATGCCGGTCCACATCTCCACGACCTTGGCGATATGCGCTTCGCCGACGATGTTGCTCTCAATCGGCACCTCCATGTCCATATCCAGCAAGCCACGGGCTCGGCGGATCTTGACCGCATCCAGCTCTTCTGTCAGCGCCGGCGAGGGCCGCTCGTCCTCTGACAGCAGGCGGATGGTCTCATCGTCCCCCACCGCGCCGTGACGGGCCACCGCGGTCGCGCGGCTGCGCTGGGCATCCAGCTCCAGGTTCACCCAGGCGGCAGCTTCGTCCATCACGTCAATGG
>CAZXPM010000116.1:1788-5466 GCA_964643155.1 uncultured Planctomycetales bacterium
GGATGAACCGCTGCGAGAGGTAAATCGCCTGCCGCAGCGCTTCGTCGGTTATCTCCACGTGGTGGTGCTTCTCGTATTCTTTGCGCAGCCCGCGCAGAATCTCCCAGGTCTCTTCGTCGTTGGGTTCCTCCACCATCACCGGCTGGAACCGCCGGGACAGCGCGCCGTCCTTCTCAAAGTACTTGCGGTACTCCTTGAAAGTGGTGGAGCCGATGCAGCGCAACTCGCCGCGCGCGAGCGCCGGCTTGAGGATGTTGGAGGCGTCCAGGCTGCCCTCGGCGCTGCCCGCGCCCAGGATGGTGTGCAGCTCATCAATGAAGATGATCATCTTGCCGTTGGAATCCTGCACCTCTTTGATGAGCCCCTTCAGGCGCTCTTCAAACTCGCCGCGGAACTTGGTGCCGGCGACCAGCGCCGCCATGTCCACTGCCAGTAGCTGGCGGTCCCGCAGCGCCGGGGGCACCGTCCCGCCGACAATGCGCTGCGCCAGTCCTTCCACTATCGCGGTCTTGCCCACGCCCGGCTCGCCCACGAGGATGGGGTTGTTCTTCGTGCGCTTGGAGAGGATGTGCATTACGCGGCTGATCTCGCGTTCGCGTCCGATAACCGGGTCCAGCTTGCCGTCGCGTGCCAGGCTGGTGAGGTCGCGGGAGAACTTGGTGGCGATGCTGCCGCCGCGCTCGCGGCGCTCGGTGCGCATGGGGCCGGCCCCGCGCAGATACGCCATAAAGGTGTCGCGGATAAGGTCTTCCGAGAGGTTGTTCTCCTCCATCAGGCCGCGGATGAAGTCCGACTGGTCGCCTGCCAGCGCGATGAGCACGTGGGTCGTGCCGATCTCGCGGTGGCGCATCTGCTTGACCTCGCGGTGCGCCCGCTCCAGCAACTCTACCGTCCGCCGCGAGAAGTCCGGCTTGCCCTTGAAGCTGCCCTGGTGCTCGTAGAGGTAGTTCTCCAGCGAATACGCCAGCTTGGGGCGGTTTACCTGCAACTGGTTGAGAATCTGCAGCGCGCTGCACTGCTGCAGCGATAGCATCGCGTAGAGCACGTGCTCCGGCTCAATGTACTGGTTCTTGAACTCGGCGCAGACTTCTGTGCTCTTGGAAATGAGCTTCCTTGCCGAAAACGAAAAGAAATCAAGTATGTTCATAGACTTCACGCGGCGCACACCGCCACTCACTTAACAGTATACCGGCCAAATCCCATTTGTCACTTCTCCCGGCCGGCACTTGCTGGCACTTAACCTCCACAGACGATGAACATACTCTCGCAGCGCAGCCCTCTCTCTACCGCGGGATCTTCGTGCCGTGCTTCTTAACGTAGCCGGCGAACTGCGCCTTGAGGTCGCGGAAGATGGGGCCGGGCTTGCCGTCGCCGATGGTCCGCGAGTCGACCTCAATCACCGGTATCAGCTCGGCCGCAGTGCCGGTGAACCAGCACTCCTCCGCTTCGTACAGCTCAAAACTGGTGAAACGCTTCTCCTCCACCGTGTAGCCGTTCTCGGTGGCGATCTCCATTACCGCGTTGCGCGTGATGCCCTCCAGCGCGCCGAGATACACCGGCGGCGTGATGAGGCGCTTGCCGCGCGTGATGAAGATATTGTCGGCGCTGCCTTCGGTGACAAAGCCGTCCAGGCTGAGCATGATGGCCTCCAGTACGCCAGCGTTGTTGGCCTCAATCAGCGCCATGATGTTGTTGAGGTATTGGGTGGCTTTGACCTGCGGGTTCATACACTGCGGGCTGTGCTTGCGGGTGGAGCAGATGATGGTGCGGATGCCCCTTTCATAGAACTCCTGCGGGTAGAGCTGGATGGTGTCTGTGATAATGAAGATGGTGGGGCCCTCGGTGCACTTCTTTGGATTGATGCCGAGGTCGCCCACCCCGCGCGTCACCACCAGACGGATGTATGCTCCGTCGTAGAGCTTGTTGGCCTTCAGCGTGTTCAGCACTGCGTCGCGCAGCTCTTCCAGCTTCTGCGGGATCGTGATGTGCAGGAAGTGCGCGCTGCGGTAAAGGCGCTCCAGGTGCTCATCCAGCTTGAAAACCTCGTCGCCGTAGGCCCTGATGCCCTCAAACACGCCGTCGCCGTAGAGCAGGCCGTGGTCGTAGACCGAAACCATCGCTTCCGCCTTCGGTTTTAGTTCCCCATTGATGTAAACAAGCAGATCGTCCATGCTATCTCCTAGTGGTTACGATTGGACCTCCGCCGGGCGGCGGTTGAAGGTCATACTATTCTAGCACACGGGCGCCGTGCAACCAAGCCGCATGTGATACTCCTCACAATTGCGGAACGCATCCTCCGCCAGAGGAATCGGCCGCTCCGTGTTTCGGCGATTGACACTGCCAGGCTGATTACTTATAGTTATAGTTCCGCCGACGCAAGGCGGCTGACTGTCCAGTGGTGGGGTTCCCGAGTGGCCAAAGGGGGCAGACTGTAAATCTGCTGCGAAACGCTTCGGAGGTTCGAATCCTCCCCCCACCACTTCTAGGCTGGGGTGTCTCGCGCAAGGCCTGATACTCATTGAAGCGCGGAAGCTCCGTCCAACAACAGAAAACCAAGAACCGGCAACCGATTACGCGGGAGTAGCTCAGTGGCAGAGCACCAGCCTTCCAAGCTGGCTACGCGGGTTCGATTCCCGTCTCCCGCTCCACCTCCAGAAGGAAGCAAGAGTGGAGCGCTAGCGCAGCAAGGCGACAGCCACGGCGGCCAGGGGTATCGCCGCCGCCAGCAGCAGCACGCCCACGCAGCCCGCCTTCTTGGTCTTCATTGAACTCGCCCGTCTTAGCTCTGGGTTCTCCAGCTTCGCCTGCAGGTTGTCGCTGGTGCGCGGGATGGCGTCAATGCCGTGGTAGCTCTGGATGCGCTGGCGCCCGCGCTCAAAGTGCTCGCCCTCCCCGGGCTTAAGCAGGCCACCCGAGTACTTCTGCGACGACTCGGTCGGCGATTTCTCCTGTGGTTTTGCCCCTCCTCCGATAACGGAAGGGTCAGGCGGGCGAATCGGTCGCTTACGGGCCGCCTCGCGCCTCTTTTGTTCCTTGTCGTTCTCCATCCCTTTCCCCCGTTGACGCACACCCGGATTGCTCCGCGCGTGTCTAGCGACGTTGTCTCCAATTATAGCACTCAAGCGCTCAGGCGGACGCCGCTGCGAGATTCACCACCTGGCCCCAGGCCATCCGGTGGACATTGGACACGATGACGAACCACTCATCGCTGGACGTGGGCAGGCGCAGGGTCGCGGAATCCGCATCCTCCAGCGAATGAGCCGCTACAAATGGCTCGCCCCTCGTGAACAGCTCATAGTTCGCGCGGTCAACAACGAACAGGTCAATCGTTCCGCCTCTCTGCCGCTGGGTAAAGTTGCAGCCGAAGTAGCTGGAGTAGCCGTGCAGGATGCGCCCGTTCACCGCCAGGGCCACGCCCGGGCCGCCGCCCTTCGGGCCAGGTGTGGGAGGGTCAACCGCCGCAAGCGGCTTTGGCAGCGCAAAGCCCAGCGAAACATCGTAGTGAACCGTCTCGCCGGCTTTGATGTCGTCCGCCGCCGCGGCCAATGCAGGCTGCGGCTTCATCTGCCGCCGGCGTTCCAGCACCGGGTCGCTTCGCGGCTCGGTGTCCCTCCCGGCGCGGTCCGAGGTGTCCGGCACCAGCTCCGGCCAGTCCTCCAGCGTAGTGAAGACCTGCAT
>CAZXPM010000117.1:0-5431 GCA_964643155.1 uncultured Planctomycetales bacterium
GTGTAGACGCCAGCCTCATCCGCGCTCCACGTAACGGTGGAGGTGTTGCCGGTAGTGCCGGGCGTGCCCAGAGTGCCGCCGGGCGCCAGCCAGTTGAACGTCAGCGTGTCGCCGTCTTCGTCGGCGGCGGTAGCCGTCAGCGTGACTTCCGTCCCAATGTCAACCGTCGTTGCGTCAGCTGCAAGCTCAACGGTCGGGATGTGGTTCGGCTCGGGCTCCGGGCCTCCGCCGCCACCGGTTGTGGTGTAGTTGGCGAACACGCCATACGTGGCGTTAAGCCCCGTGACGCCCTCGGTGGGAGCAACGAAGCTAACAACCATGCCGGACGCGCCCACCGTCCCTACCGCGTTCGTCCCGCGGACCGCAGCGGCCAAGTTCTCCGTGCTCTCCCACATATAGGTTGCAGGGTTGAACCGGAAGATGATGTATCGCTGGCCAACGGTCTGCGCGCTAGAGAGCGCAATGTAGACAGTAATGTCCTGTTGCAGTGTGCGTCCTGAGGCAACCTGGACCGTAGTCGAGCCAAGCAGCGTGCCGGAATCCGGAGGGAAGCCGCCGCCATCTCGTTGCTCGGCAGTCAGGCTCTCAAAAACGCTCACCTCAGTGGCGACCGCAAAAGAACCCGCAGGGAAGTACGCTCCGCCGCCTGACGGGAGGATGAACGATGCTTCCACTCCGGGCTGCACTGTCTGCGTTCCGACACTGGGCAAGGGCATTACGCGCCGTGCACCCCTGCCGCCGCACGCGATAGTCACGAACGCCAGCAGAAATACAACAGCACACAGTACAATGAACTTTGCTTGGACCTTCATAAGGGCCCCCCTTCATTTGGTCTTTATGACGTCCCTTACAGCCGTCACGCACTCGTGCGACCGCAGGTATGACGCATTAATGACCTTGCTAGTATAGCATACAACATCGGCAATGCGACCCTTTCGTCACATGGGATTTGTGAAATGTGTGCATTAGTATCTCTCGCTGTATGGCGGCAATGAACACGCTCCAGCGCATTCCAAACGGGAGCCAGGAGATCCCTGGATGGATGACCCCTGTTTACTGGCCGCCTGCATCATCCGCCAGGGTGAAAGCCAGCGCAACCGGGGTGTTTGCATGGCTCCCGCCGGACGGGTGGCCGAAGAGGTTTCACCCTCTAGCATATGTGTAACTAGGCATATACGCCCGTCGCCAAGCGGCCTGAGGCTCCCTCAGAACGGGTTTCTCCGTCAGGGGGTTGAGCACAGGTAATGTAGACAAGCTCCGCCGCCCCCCTAGCAGTCCCGTCACGCCAGCAGGGGATTATGTGGCACTGGCGAAAGAAGGAGCCGGCGCCGGATACGGCACGCCGCCCCCGCGAAGGAATGCCAGCCGGACTGCGCCCCGGGGGTGGCAAGCGGAAGAAGGTGCCGTGCCCTCCTGCGTCAGCTCCTCAGGCGGAGGGAGTCTGCCGCCCGCTTGATTCTGCCGTGCCTTATCAACGCTTTAGTCCGCCCCGTCCCAGCTCTTGGCCGCGCCGTCCGAAGGGCCGGAGATTACGCGATTCAGCACTTCGTCCAGCCGCAACTGAAGTCCCTGGCGCACCAGGCGCCAGTCAGAACGCCCCTCCTTCACTCTCACATACACCCGGTCAAAGCCGAGCCACAAGGCAAAGAGGCTTCCAAGCGTCAGCAGAATCGTCCCCAGGTAGACGATGTCAATGCCGCGGTCCAGCTTATAGGAGAAGATGGAGATGCCCTTGACCTCTTCCGCCGAGCCCATCTTGAGCTCCAGCGAAGAGATGGCCGCGGGCTTGTCCGGACTCACCAGGTACAGCCCGCCGCCCCCACTCATGCTCATCACCCGCACCAGGGCGGTTGGCGGCAGTTGGCGGACAAGGGTGTTGCCCTCGTAGACGTCGCCTACTTTGAAGTCCAGCACTTCCACGATGTAGCGTGCGGTCTGCCCGCTCATGTGGTAGTCCGTCACACCGCTGGGGGTCACTGCGAGCGTCATGCCGGACATCACCGAGGTGGAAGGCAGCTCTTTGCCATCCAGCTCAAAACGAAGCGGCAGAATGTAGCGGTAGGCGCTCTGGTAGATGGTCAGCCCCTCCACCCGCATCGGCCAGTTCACCGAGAGGTTCTCCTTGCGCTGCTCAACATCGCCGGTCTTCACCGTGAGATCGGAGGTGTACTGGCGCACGACCAGCCGCATGAACTCATCAACTTCCTCGTGGCCGGTCATCATCTGCTTTTCCGTGTACTTGAGCACGTCCATCGGAATGTGAAAGCCGTTGAGCTTGAACTCAAACACCCTGGGCTTCACATGAGTCTGGAGAAAGTCCTTCAACCATCCCGGCTTGCCTTCGGCAGGATTGACCGTCACACGGGTGGGCCTGAACGGATCCACTGCCACCGTCCCGTTGGCCCCGTACATGTAGCTTATGAGCACGCCCAGCAAGATGACGAGAATGGAGAGGTGCATGGCCACGAGCGCCCACAGGCGCAGCATCCCGCGCTGGCCCAGCAAACGCACCGTGCCGTCGGGCGAGTCCTGGCGTACGATGCTGAAGCGGGCGCGGCGCAGCAGCTCTTCCGCTTTGGCCGCGTCTATCCGCTCGCCAGCACGGTGGGCTTTGCCGCTGCGGTAAAACCGCTCGCTCTTCTCCACCGGCGGGCGCCGCATCGCGTCAACGGCCTCCCGCAGCTTCTTGGTGGTGCAGGCCGCCGCGCTGACCGCCAGCCAGACATTCAGCAGGACGAAGTACCAGACGGAATAGACGCGGTGGAAGCCGAAGAACTTGATGATGTTCCACTTGAGTTCGCCGTAGCGGGCGAGGTAGGCCGCTTCGCTGGAGCCCTCCGCCTGGTTCCACTGCGGAACAACCGTCCCGATGATGGAGAGAAGGGCGATGAATATGAGCACCCAGATGGCAACGCTGAGGGAGTTGAGCCACCGCCAGACCAGGTCAGCCAGGCCCGGCTCGCCCTCGTCCGGTGGAGGCGCGGCGCTGGCCGAGCCATCATGGTTCTCCTCGTTGCGGATGTTCTCTGAGGCGTTGGCTGGTTCAGGCATCAGGACTCCGTGCTAATAGCTGTGAAGCGAGGTGACGTTGAAGTAATCAACCAGGAAGTTCACACCCAGGAAGGTGACGAACACCGAGATAATGCCGGCGATGGCAAACCACGCGCTCCTGGCGCCGCGCCAGCCGAAAGCTATGCGCGTGTGCAAGTAGCCAGCCCAGATTACCCAGGTGATCAGGCTCCAGGTCTCCTTGGGATCCCAGCCCCAGAAGCGCCCCCAGGCCTGGTCAGCCCAGATCGCACCGGTGATGATGCCCACAGTAAGAATGGGAAAGGCGAAGAGGATGAACTTGTAGGCAAGCAGGTCATGCTCCTCCATCGTCATTGTGCTGAAGAGCCTCTCTGTCCAGCCCAGCTTCCGCAGGCGCAAGAGGTAGAATGCCGCTATGACGGAGCCGATGAGCAGCCCGGCGTAGGACAGCATCATCGCAGTCACGTGGATGTTCAGCCAGGGGCTTTTCAGCGCCGGCATTAGCGGGCGCGGAGCCTGGGCGGCGCCGGAGAGCATCGCGTATCCCAGCATCAGCGTGACCACGCCGGCGACCGGCGCGCCGAAGAGGCGCGTGCGGATATAGCGCTCGCTGAGAACATAAACCAGCGCAATCATCCACGCGCAGTAGCTGATGGCTTCAAACAGCGAAGCAGTGGGCAGAATCAAAGCCTGGTGCTGGTTCCAGTACTCCACAACCCGGACGACCTGGAAAGCCGTGTGCGCGAGCAAGCCAGCGATCAGCGCGATGAACGCGATGAGGCCGACGGTCTTCTTGCGCAGAAAAGTGGAGTACGCGAGGTATGCCACGGTTGACGCCAGGTAGATGAAAAGCCCGGCGCGAAGGAGAAGCACGTTTAGATCGGTCATTTGTTCCTCGGAAAAGAGCCTTGACAGCCAACACGTTACCCTCACTTCCGGCGGCTAGTCACAATCGTGCCACAGATGAAGACCGGATGAGGGCGATATGCGACCATCCACATGGATGGCGGCAACCATTCTATGCGGCTACCTCCCAACCGTCAACACCAAGTGATTCAGCGGCGCCAGCTTGACATCGTGAGCTGGATGGCTACAATCGTAAGTGGCTATGCTGGCTGGGGACGGCGCTGCGGGCGCGCCCCATGCTCCCAGGGGACTAACATGAAACACTTGCTTCTGTGCTGCACCGTCCTGCTCCTCTTGTTCGCCGCCGCGATGCTCTCGGTCGCCGCAAGCGCGCAGGAAGACGGGACGAATGAAACCACCACTCCGCAGTACACCTTCCGTGAGTCCACCTCGCCGAAGGCCGCGCTGGCGGATGAACTCGGGGCGGAGTACATAGGAGCGGCCTCCTGCCTGATGTGCCACGAGGGCATGAAGGACAAGTACCTCGGCACTTTGCATGCGCTGTCGCTGGGCAGGAAGTATGCGCTACCTGTGGAGGTCGGCTGCGAAGCCTGCCACGGCCCGGGAAGCGTCCATGCGGAAATCATGGGCGACAATGAAGACGCCCGCTGGCCCGCGCTGGTGCGGTACGCCGGAGCCAAGAAAAGCTACCGGCAGTTTGCGGTATGCCTGGATTGCCACCGCAAGACGCGCACGGTTAAGGACTGGGGCGGCAGCGTCCACGGACTGGCCAAGGTCGGCTGCACCACCTGCCACGATCCGCACGAGCGCACGAAGTACGCGCATCAGGTATCGGGCGAACAGCCGGAACTCTGCTCCGGCTGCCACTCGCACGTGGTCCAGGTTTTCCGCGGGCCGTCGCACCATCCCGTGCCGGACGAGAGTAGAACCTGCACCCAGTGCCACAATCCGCACGGCGCAAACGAGGCGCTGGCGTGGACGGAAAACAGGTGGGAAGCCTGCGGCCGCTGCCACTCTTCCGCCACCGGGCCGTTTATCTACCCGCACCTCTCGGCTGACAGCGACCTGGGAGACGGCGGGTGCGGCGCCTGCCATGAGGCCAATGGCAGCGCCAACCACGCACAGTTGAAAATCAGCGGCAACGGCCTGTGCCTGCAGTGCCACACTGATCGCGCTAACCACAAGCCCGGCAGAACCTGCTGGACGGCGGGTTGCCACAGCCAGGTTCACGGCAGCAACCAGAACCTGCTGCTGCTGCGCTAGCCCCAATACATAAGGAGTCGCAAATGAGACTTGTCGCAATTATCGGCGTGCTCATGATCGCCATGGGCGCCACGGCGTTCGCCGAGGAACCCGTGGAGAACCCCTTTTACGAGGACAATTTCGCGCTGTACCAGGAGGCTCTGGCACTGCAGGGCGGCGACCTGGAAGTGGCCGCGACGGCACACACGCGCGACGACGCCACGGACTACGGTGAGCGCCGGCACATTGATAGCTGGCCGCTGGCGATACCGGAGCTGGATCTGCACTTCTC
>CAZXPM010000118.1:0-5422 GCA_964643155.1 uncultured Planctomycetales bacterium
CCAGCACGAGCGCCCGCCGCCGGTAGTCAAAGGGCGAGGCCAACATCTCTTCGCGCAAGTGGTCAACCGGGAAGTCCGTCAGTCCCATCCCGCGCTTGAAGTACCTGAAGTTGCCGTCCACCGCCAGGGTGCCGGAGACCATCACCACTGACTTACGCGGCTCAATGAGCCGGGCGAAGTAATCGCCCACCACCACCGGGCAGGCCGCCAGGTTCCAGAAAAACTCGCCGCGCCTCCCCGCGTGCCCGCACTCCACCCACTTGACCCAGGTGTCGCTCTCAGAGAGCAGCGCGGCGCAGCCCTCCTTCAGCGCGGCGAAGCAGTTCACGACTTCGCGCAACTGAATCTGGTAACGGTTGTCGTCAATGTAGAAGTAAGCCTCGGCGTCGCCGCCGGTCAGCTCCGCCAGGCGGGTGAGGCCCTCGCTGAGGTCAATCAGCCGGTCATAGAAGACGGTGACCAGCCGCAGCAAGCTTTCCTTCAGCGCCTCCACCTCGTCACGCTCGGGCCGGGTGAGGTCCAGCCGCAGCCAGTCGTCGGAGCGGTCGGCCAGCGCCCCGTGCGCCGCCTCCAGCAGCTCACTGAATTTGCGGAAGTCGCTGTAGACTTCCTCCGCGGCGCCGGGCGCCAGCGCCTGCAGATCCTTAAGCTGCAAGAAACGGTCGCGCTCGTCCGCGGGCACATTCTCCAAAGGCAGGCTCAGGCGGGTGACGAGCTGCCGGCTGGCGAGCAGGCGCGGGAACCGGTTGACGAACTCAATGAGGTCGCTGGAACTGAGCTGGCGTCCCAGCGCGTCCAGCAGCACCTCCTCCAGGTTGTGCGCCTCGTCCAGGACGAGCACCTCGGCCTTGTCTACGAACGATGCCAGCGGATCGTCGGCGTCCGCCTCGGGGTTGGCCAGCGCAAACAGCAGCGCGTGGTTGAGGATGGCCACCGGTGAATGCTCGGCGGCATCCCGCTGGACATAAAAGTAGCACTCGCGTATGAGCGGGCAGCGCTCCCGCAGGCAGCCACGGAAAGCCGCGCTGAGCAATCGCCGCAAGCGCCCGGTGGCCGCCGCCGACAACCCCTCGGGCAGGCGGATGTATTCAAAGTCGCCTGAGTGCGATTCGGTCAGGTGCAGCGCGAGACCCATGAGCGCGAGCGCAAGCTCGCGCGGGCGGTCGCTGGCGGTGGACAGCTCTTCTACGAGGTTGCGCAGTTCCAGCCGCGTCGTGAGTGCGTTCAGCCGCAGCTTCTCCAAGCAGAGGTAGTTCTCACGGCCCTTAAGCACCACCGGCGATGGCAGCGGCGTCCCCAGCAGTTCGCTGAGCTTGGGGTAATCGCTGTGGAGGAGCTGGTCCTGCAGTATCTTGGTGTTGGTGGAGATGAGGATGGGCGCCTTGCCGGTGAGGGCGTGGCGCAGCGCCGGGATGAGGTAGCCCAGCGACTTGCCCACGCCGGTGCCGGCCTCCAGTATGAGGTGGAAGCCGCCGGAGACGGCTTCGTCCACCAGCCGTGCGAAGCTCTCCTGCTCGGCGCGGTATTCGTAGCCCTGCGCGGCGAATTCACCAGCCTTCAGCTTGGCAAACACGTCCTTCTGGCGCGGGAGTTCCTGCTCCCAGTAAGCCTTGTCCTTGGCCACGCGCGTGCGCGGCGGAAGGTCCTTGCGCAGGTCTTCGGCGAAGTAGGGGTTCTCCGCCGGCAGCAGCACGTCCGCTTCCAGCGCAAACAGCGCCGCCGGCAGCCCGCCCTCCTCCGCGATGAGCCCCAGGGCGGTGCGCAGCCGCTCGGAGGCGTTCTCCACCCGCGCCAGCAGCCGCAGCAGCAGGCTGACCGCCTGCGCGGCTTCCTCGTCCAGCTCGCCAGCTTCGCCCCTGAGCGTCCAGCCTTCTTCCGGTTCGGCTTCGCCAGCCAGATACGCCAGTTCGTCCAGCCTGAGGCAACTTGCAGGCGGGAGTTCCACTTCCTCCGCTGTGAGGCCGCCAAGGATGAACACGTCCGCGCTCAGCGCCGAGGCTTCGTCCAGCGCCAGCAGCACGCCGGCGCCCAGCGTGACCGCCCGGCTGGCAGGGTCAACGCCGGCGGAAATGTGCGCGCAGCCACCGGCTGCGGCGGCAAGAATGGAAACTCTGAGCACCCGCCCTCATTGTATCATTGGGGGTGGCTTGGCTAGTTCTCCGCCAGTTGTTTCAGGGCGGCGAGGAGGGAGCTGCAGTTCTCCTCCATCTTCTGCTGGATTATTCTGTGCACCAGCGCGCCCAGCAGCGGTATCCCTATCTCGTAGTCAAACTCCAAAACGACCCGTGTTCCCGCGCCGTCGGGGGTGAAGCTCCAGCTTCCGCCGTAGGATTTCATGTCACCCTTAACCAGGCTGAAACGGCAGGAAAGCCCTTCGCGGTCCCACAGCTCTTCCTCGGTCCAGGACACTTCGCGCTGGATGGGGCCGAGGTCGGCCACGCTGACCCAGCGGGAGACGCAGCGGTTGCCGTCACGCTCCAGCACCTCCACCGACTTAAGGTCGGGCATGGCTTCCGGGAAGCGCTCAATGCCGGCCGCTATGTCAAACACCTTCTCCGGCACAGCGTTAACCAGTGTTTCTTTACGCACATGGGCCATAGGTTCACTCCGTAGGGATCAAGAGTATTCCTCCACCATCGCCTGGGTTTCGCCCAGCGCGGCGTCCAGCCGCGTGAGCACCTCGTCAAACAGATCGGCAGGGGTGTTGAGCGGCGGCTCCAGGCGTACGACCTGCGGCGCGTTCAGCGCGAAAGCGATGAGCACGTCCTTGTTGAGAATTGCAGCGATGGCCAGCTCGGCAATGTCGCTGGAGGCGAACTCCAGGCCAATCATCAGGCCGCGCCCCCGCGCCTCGGTGAGCAGCCCGGGGTACTTCTCCACCAGGTTGACCAGTCGCGACATGAAACACTCGCCGATGGTGCGCGCACGTTCCGCCAGCTCCTCCTCCACCAGAACATCCACTGCGGCCGCCACGGCGACGCAGGCCAGCGGGTTGCCGCCGAAGGTGGAGCTGTGTATCAGCGGTTCCTGCTCAAACTCCAGCCAGACCTCGGGGGTGCCGCCGATGGCGCCGACCGGCATCACGCCTCCTCCCAGCGCCTTGGCCAGAACGATGATGTCGGGCACGACCTGCTCGCGCTCGCAGGCGAAGTTCCAGCCGGTGCGGCCCATTCCGGTCTGGATCTCGTCCAGGATGAGCAGCACGCCGCGCTCTTCGGTCAGGCGGCGCACCTGGGGGAGATACCCGTCCGGCGGCAGGTTGATTCCCCCTTCGCCCTGCACCGGCTCCAGCAGCACAGCGGCGGTGCGGTCGGTCAGCACGCGCTCAAGGGCCTCCGCGTCGCCAAAGGGGACTTCCACGAACTCGGACAGCAGCGGTTCAAAGCGCTCGCGGTGCTTCTCGCGTCCGCTGGCCGACAGCGAGCCCAGAGTCTTGCCGTGAAAACTCTGGTGGGCGAAGACCACGGCGGTGCGACCGGTATGCAGCCGCGCGAGCTTGATAGCTCCTTCCACCGATTCCGTGCCGGAGTTGGTGAAGAAGAACTTGCTGATGTCACCGGGGGTGAGGGCCGCGAGCTTCTCGGCCGCCTGCACCGCCGCGTCGTCCACCAGCAATTTGCTGGAAAGCGGCATCCGCTCAAGCTGGTCGCGCACAGCGGCAACGATGCGCGGATGGCGGTGGCCGAAGTTGAACACTCCATAGCCGCCGAGGAAGTCTATGAACCTCCGGCCAGCGCTGTCGTAGACATAGGAGCCTTCTGCCTGCACAGCGGAGCCCTCCAGGCCCATAAACGAGAGCACCTGAGCCAGCCCCGCGTTGAGGTACCTGCCATACCGCTCCATCAGGCCGGGTTGGTTCATCGCCTGCTGCATAGGTTGCTGATTAGGTTGCATTCGGCCGTAAAGTCTAGCATAATCAGGAGCATCCCTATGCCAGGCCAACACCAGTTGGTGGACATAGTTCACCTGTTCTACCCCGGGCAGGCGGTGGAATTGGACTGCCACTCGCTGTATATCCAGCTTGGCTTCAGCTCCCAACTCGCCGAGTCCGCCCGCAAACTCAGCGCCAGCGAGCTGCTGGAGCGCCCCGATCTTCCCGATAAGCCGGAGCACCGCCTGCGACGGCTGCCGGCCTTCGTCACCGGGCGCATTGACCTGGTGAGCGAGAAGGACTTCACCATGCAGCTACGGGAGGTGCCGGAAGTGCTGTCACGCCGGCTGCAGGCGGACCTGAAACTGCACATGCTGCTGGTTGACCCCAGCGGGCTGTTCGGCTTCAACGGCAACCTACTGGAGACCTCACGCCACGAGCAGGCGCTGCGGGTGGAGCGCGCCCTCAACGGCGAGGCCATGAACTCCCGCCGCTACATCCGGGTGGCCGTACGAGGACGCGCCTTCTTCCTGTCGGAGGAAGTGCGCGAAGGCGAGCGGGAAGGCACGCTGCTTGACCTCGGCGGAGCGGGCGTGAAGGTGGAAACCAACGTGAGCTGGCTCCAGGTGGGCGACGAGCTGACCATGCTCATAGAAACCGGTTTCCTGGACGAGAACAACGAGAAGCACATATCGCTGGACGTTACCGTGCCGGCGCGGGTGGTATGGTTGCGCCAGTCCGGCGGCACCCCGGAGCAGCCCATCTACCAGGTGGGCCTCGCATTCACCGAGATCTCCATCCACGACCAGGACCGGCTCATCAGTTTCATCCTCGCCTACGAGGAGAAGGAGCGCAAAGCCAAGGACCTCGCACGCTAGACCAGCCGCCCGCACACCGGGCATTCCAGCTGCTGGCCGTGCGGCCCTTGCGGGTGCGGCGCGCTGTCGGGCAGATGCTCCTCCCCGCCGTACGCATGCCACAGCCGGCACTCCTCTGCAAAAGCGGCGCGGGAGCTGGGTAGCAGCTTGTACTGGAAATGGGTGTGGAGCCCCAGCCAGCGGTAGAGAGTCCCGCTCATGTTCGCCGAGAACCGTCCAACGCACTTGACGCGGAAGACACCGCCCTCGTAGGAGCCAACGGTGTAGACGCCGGGGCGGAGGTCATCAGCCCGCCGATTGATCTCCAATACGTTTAGTGGAAAGGGACCGTTCATATGCCGCTCCTGTATGATATACGGCACTACTTTATCAGTTCTTGCCTAAGAGCACAATGACTGACAAGCGTATAGTGCTACGAGAACGCGAGTTGGCAGTTAACTGGCAACCGCGCGGGCCAGGGTTTCTCTACGAGAGGTGCAGTATCGGGGCGGCGAGATTCGAACTCGCGATCTCCAGTCCCCCAGACTGGCGCCCTAGACCGGACTGGGCCACGCCCCGATTAGCCGTCAGGGGCTGCGATTCTACCGATGATGCCGCGGGATTGCAAGCGCGGCGCACTACGGTAGCCGGCCGTGGGAGACCGTGTGCATGAAGCGCTGGACTACGGAGTCGG
>CAZXPM010000119.1:0-5416 GCA_964643155.1 uncultured Planctomycetales bacterium
CGCCCCTACCCCGGCGCCGCCCCCGCAGGAGGCCGCGAAGGCGAGCACGAGAGCAGCCGCGAGTAATGCAAGCATTGATGTGCGCGATTTACGCATACATGGAGATTCTACCCTATATGCGGATGTTCCGCGCATGTCGGCGAATACCTAGACAGCCGCCACGGGCTGCGCGGCCAGCACGCTCCCGTCAGGGGTTTTCTTAGTGCTTGCGTACGCATCACTTACCCCCGCGGTATTCTAGTCGATGTAGTGGAAGGTGCTGCAGAATCAAAGCACCAGCGAATCTGGTAGAATACACAGGCGAATCATGAGAGGTAATTCCAACATTCAGGCAGCCAGGAGCTCGGTGTTTGCGGACATCTCTCCGGCTATAGCCGGGATGAACCTGCGTCTTGTTCTCTCGCTGCGGTTCGGGAAGATGACTGCGATCCTCTGCGAGCTGGGCGTCACACCTGTGAAACACAGGCGAAGATGGGGATGCTTCGCCACGGTGGCATCCAGGACGTCGAAGGATACGCACATGACCGCGCGGATAGACCTCGCCAAGCATGAAAAGGGCTGTCTGGTTGACCTCATGTGGTTCAGGGACCGACCCCCGTCCGCCGCACCCCCACGGGTCCATGAGGTCAGTTGGGAGCAGCTCGTGTCGGCGCTCGAGTCGATTGTCGGCAGTATCCAGAGCCTTGAAGGAGAGATTCTGACTGATGCGGTGAGTATCGTGCCCCTGTTGAGTAACGGCGACTTCGACAACTCCTGGGCCAGACGAATGGTGAGTCCGCCGCAAGGCGTGCAGGTCTCCGGGCTCGACCTTATGCATGATGGTAGAGGACCCGTGCCAAGCCAGTTCTTCCTCACTTTTCCAGTAGAAGGTGTAGAATATGAAGGGAGACCTCAGTCAACCGTGCGTATCGTCACTGTGTTCAAGATCTCTGAGCTAGTAGACAACTTGGCGGAGGTGTCCGCGCATGCATTCATCCTGGGCGTCGAACGAGCCGTTCGGCGCGAATGGAACAGACTGAAGGATACACGAAGATGAGTCTGCAACGCGTTGAACACTATTGGGATAAGACGAAGGACGGATGGCCGACTCAAATGCCTTGGGCGGGTGTACCGCACGATGTGTTGAGCTGTCCTACGCCACGCATCGTGGAGAGCCGTCTCTCTATTGAAGACACCGTTAGACGGATCGTCCGAGATAAGCTGAGGCAGGCGCTTGCCACAGATGAACGGTTCGCCTGTGGATATCTACTTGAGGAGGAATCGCTGTCTTGGGAGCTCGTGGTGCTGGCTTCAGTTGGGTTCAAGTATTCTCTTCTTCGGGAGCTTACGGGTCTCACCTTTGAGATACAACGCGAACTCCCTCGCGGCGTCATCACGGTACTCCTGTTCGGCCGCGGAGAGTTCGATGAGAACGTCTTTGCGTCGAGATTCGGTGTAGGCACAAAGGTCAAGTGATCGCGTATGGCGGGGCGCGACAAACACCTGCAGAAGGCACGGAGGAACATTGAATTCCTTTGCGAGATTCTCGGTGTGGCGCAGTCTAAGCGCAAACTTGACTGGTGTGCGATAGCTGCGTTCTACGCGGCTGTGCACATTGTTGACGCTTGCCTCGATCCAGAACACCACCCCACCAGCCACGGTGACAGGAACAAGCTAATTGGCAGAGAGGATTTCTGGATCGAGTACAGCAGCATGTATAGCCTATCGAAGAAATCCCGCTACTTAGACGATGACGCAGTACTTCTCTATCCCAGCGTTGAGAGCGTGGCAGAGGCCATACACGACCTGCGGGAGATTACGAGGAAAACCCGGCTCGCAACCGAGCTGAGCGGCGATCTCAGCCAAGTGCCAGTGCCGTAATCCCGCACCCCTACCCCAGCCCTTCGGTGAACTCAGGACCCCAGCTTTTCCTGCACCAGGCGGACGATGTCGGGGATGGTGTCGGCCACGGGCGTGTTGGCGGCCTGGAAGGCCTTGATCTTGCTGTCGGCCGTGCCTTTGCCGCCGCTCACGATGGCGCCCGCGTGGCCCATGCGCTTGCCTGGCGGCGCGGTGCGCCCGCTGATGAAGGCGACCACCGGCTTGGACATCTCCGGGATGAACTCCGCGGCGTCTTCCTCGTCGCTGCCGCCGATCTCGCCGATGATGACCACACACTCGGTCGCCGGGTCTTCCTCAAACTCCATCAGCAGCTCCAGGAAGCTGGTGCCGATGATGGGGTCGCCGCCCACGCCGATGCAGGTCGTCTGGCCGAAGCCGCCCTTCGTCAGCGCGTTGACCACTTCGTAGGTGAGTGTGCCGCTGCGGGAGATGACGCCCACCGGGCCGGGATGGAAGATATGGTTGGGCATGATGCCGAGCTTGCACTCGCCCACGCTGACCAGGCCGGGGCAGTTGGGGCCGATGAGCGTGGTCATAGTCATCTCCATGAACGAATACACCTTGACCATGTCGTTGACCGGGATGCCGTCGCTGATGGCCACGACCACTTCCAGCCCGCCGTCCGCCGCCTCCATCACCGCGTCGGCCGCGAACTGCTTGGGGACGAAAATGACACTGGCGTCAGCGCCGGTGGCCTCCACCGCCTGCTCCACCGTGTTGAACACGGGCACCGCCCGCTCCACCCCGTCGGGTTTCCACTCGGTTCCGCCCTTGCCGGGAGTGACGCCCGCGACAACATTGGTGCCGTACTGCACCATGCGGATGGTGTGGAAGGTGCCTTCCCCGCCGGTCAGCCCCTGAACCAGAACACGCGTATCCTTGTCAGCCAGTATTGCCATTACGATTGACCTCCCACCAGTTCAACCACCTTCGCCGCGCCGTCCTCGGTGGACGGCTCGTAAATGAGCGGCGTACCTTCCAGCATCTTGCGCGCGACATCTTCATTGGTGCCGGTCATGCGCAGCACCACTGGCACCTTGCGCGGCATTTTCTCGTAGGCCTTGAGCACTCCCTCCGCCACCACGTCGCAGCGGACGATGCCGCCGAAGACGTTCAGGAATATCCCCTTCACGTCGGGGTCTTTGAGGATGAGCAGCAGCTCCTTTTCCACCACCTCCGAGGTGGCGGCGCCGCCGATATCCAGGAAGTTGTTAGGCCGGCCGCCGGCGCGGGAAATGACATCCATCGTGGTCATTACCAGCCCGGCGCCGTTGCCCATCACGCCAACATTTCCTCCGGCGAGGTGCACATAGGCAATGCCTTCATGGCGGGCTTCGGACTCCAGCTCATCCATGTCTGCGCCCACTTCCATCAGCTTCTCCAGCTCGGGCTGGCGGTAGAGAGCGTTGTCGTCAATGTTTATCTTTGCGTCCAGCGCAATCACTTCTCCACCGGGCGTCACCACCAGCGGGTTGATCTCCGCCAGGCTGCTGTCAACCGCCATGTAGCACTGGTAAAGCTTCTTGATGATGGAGCGGATCTGCCTGGCCTGGGAGGTGTCCACCCCGCTGGTGAAAATCGCCCGGGTTATCTGGTACTCGTGGAGGCCAATGAGCGGGTCAATGTGGACCTTGGCTATCTTCTCCGGGGTCTCGCGGGCGACTTCCTCAATGTCCACGCCGCCGGCGGCCGAGAGAATGAGCACCAGCTTGCGGGCGTCGCGGTCCAGTGTGATGCCGCAGTAGTACTCGTCACGGATGTCTATCGCCTGGGTGACCAGCACTTTCTCCACGGTCAGGCCCTTGATGTCCATGCCGAGAATCTGCTCGGCCTTCGCCTTTGCGTCCGCGGGGTCGTCCGCCAGTTTGATGCCGCCGGCCTTGCCGCGCCCGCCAACGTGAACCTGAGCCTTCACCACCACCTTGCCCCCGATTTCACGAGCGATGGTTTCTACTTCGTCCGGGGTATGGGCCACCCTTCCCGGCGGCACCGGTATCCCGTGGGAGGCGAACAGCTCTTTCGCCTGGTATTCGTGTATCTTCACCGATAGCTCCTTTGGGAGGTGATTAGATGCGCGTTATTCTAGCACTCATGCGGGGCGTAGTGAACCGCATCACACGGCCAGCGGCACTCTAATCCGTGTCCCTTCACCCCGTGGGCTACATCCGCGAGCCGCCCAGCTCTTCCAGCACCACTTCCACCGCTTGGCGCAACTGCGCGTCGTCGCCGGCGGGGATGGCGCCGGGAAGCGCATCCACCCAGATGTCCGGTTGCACGCCGTTGTTCTCCATGTTGCTCCCGTCCAGCCGGTAGCGCCCGGTCATGGGAATGCGGAACATAGTGCCGTCCAGCAACTCGTAGTTGAGCGTGCCGATGACGCCGCCGCTGGTCGCCACGCCCACCAGCTTGCCGTAGCCAAAGAAACGGAAGCCGTAGGGGAATATCTCCGCGTCGGAGAAGCTGCTCTCGTGAATCAGGCAGACCTTCGGGCCTGTGTGCATGTCGGTAGGGGTCAGGTACCTGCCGAATCCGCGCCGGGAGATGTAGCCGTAAGGCCTGCGGCCCAGCAGCTCCCAGAGTTGCTCGTGGATGCGCCCGCCTCCGTTGTAGCGCACATCAATCACCACCGCGTCAAAGTCCCTGGCGAAGCCGAACAGCTCGCGTTCAAACCGGTAGAGGCAATCCTGGTACATCCGCTGTATGTGCAAATAAGTGGCGCGTCCCCCGGAAAGCTCCTCCACCAGGCGGCGGTTGTCGCGCACCCATTGCTCGTATTCCAGCGTCCGCTGCGCGGAGTATGACGTCGGGCGAATCCGCACGGTTTCCTCTTCGCCGTCAGCGCGCCGCACCGTGAGCTGCACCGTGCGGTCAATCGCGCCGTCCAGTTGCTCGTAGATGGTCTCGTTGTAGCCTGCCGGCTGGCCATTCACCGCCAGCACGATGTCCCCGGCGCTCAGCCTGCTCTCCTCGCGGTCCGCCGGACCCATAGCCAGCACCTTTTTCACGCGCAACCCCTCCCCGGAGTACTCCGGGTCAAACTGCACGCCGAGCTGGCCGACACTGGCAGTAATGCCCTCAGCACTGGAGTCGCCCCAGATGCCCAGGTGGCTGGCGTTCAGCTCCCCCAGCAGGAAAGTAGTGAAGATCTCAAACTCCTCGTGGGTCACCGCGTTAGCGACCATGCGGCGGTACTTGCGGTACGCGGCGTCCATGTCGCGGCCATGCAGCTTCTCGTCGTAGAAGCCGTACTTGAGGTTGCGGTAGGCCTCATCGTACATCGCGAGTATCTCGGCGGGGCGGTCCAGCGTGGTGCGCGCGGTAACGCTCACCGGCTCTATGCCCTTCACCGTGGAGCCGGAGACTTCAATCTTCACCACCGAGCCATTCTGGTAAATGGCGAACGGCCCCGCAGAAGTGCTCCAGTCCATCCACTTGAACGGCTGGGCGATGCCGATGTAGTTGCTCTTGCCGGTGAGCAGTTCCACCGCCCACAGCTTGCGCTGCAGCTCTGGAAAGGCGATCTATCTCCGGGGTA
>CAZXPM010000120.1:0-5345 GCA_964643155.1 uncultured Planctomycetales bacterium
GATCACGGTGAGGCTGCGCAACAGCGCAAGCCTCCGGGAGGTGGCGGATGCTCTGCGCGCTGATTGATACCTCAGGGCAGAGCATGCTGCTGGGACTCGCGGAGCAAACCGGGCGTCTGGCCGCTGCCGCCGCGCCCCCGCACACCAAGGAGAACGCCGCTGCCATCGCCGAACACTTCGCACAGATGCTAGCGGATGCGGGCGTGCAGCCTGATGAACTCACGCATATCGGCGTGGGCTGCGGCCCCGGCAGCTTCATCGGCACACGCACAGGCCTGGCCTTCGCCAACGGATACGCCGCCGGACGCAACCTGCCCGTCATCGCGCTCAACAGCCTGCGCAGCGCCGGGGTTATTTCCTTGACCATGGCAGAGGCCGCCGTCGTTCTGCGCGCGGCGCGTAAGCGCTCCTACTACGCCGGCCTTTACCGCGCGGACACGCTGGATGCCGGCCGCGAAATGGAGCTCACAGACGAAGTGGCGTTCGCGCTGCTGGATGGCGGCTTCACCGACCTCACGGAAACGCCCGTGCAGGTGGTCACCGACTGCCGCCGTCTCTACGACCGGGCTCAAGAGGCCAAGCTACCCTCACGTTACAGCGTGGTGCTCAGGGACAACGTCGCCGACTTACGCGGACTCGCCATCCTCGCGGGCAAGGCGATGCAGGCGGGAGACACCGCGCCGTGGGCGGATGCGGTATATTTGCGGCCCGCAGTCTATTGACGGGAGGGATTATGGCTTCGTTTGCGCAGAAATTCGTGGACGCCGTGAAGGCGAAGAAAACGCTGCTGATGCTCGGGATGGACCCTGACTTCATGCGCCTCTCGCGCGACTTCGGCGCGGATGGCATTGAGCTGGCGGAGGAGCCGCGCGAGATCCTGGAGCGCCAACCGCTGGCAGACATGGTGCGCAACTCCGCTGCGCCGGACAAGTTCAAGCGCGGCTACGAGCTGCTGCTCAGTTTCGGCGCGCAGAACATCTACGCGCTGCGTGACGAGATCATCGGCGTGAAGTTCCAGCTCGCGTACTTTGAGGAAACGGGGCCGCTTGGGCTCCACGCGCTGGCGCACCTGGCGGCGCTCTGCCGTGAGCTGGGGCTTCTGGTGCTGATGGATGCCAAGCGCGGCGACATCGGCTCCACCTTTGCCCGTTATCTCAACGCTTACCTGAGCCCGCTGGACGTGCCGCTGGCACTGGAAGCTGATGCCATGACGGTCAATCCCCTGGTCGGCACCGACACCTGGGAGCTCTTTGTCAAGCACCTCCAGCGGGGCAAGGGCGTCATCCTGCTTACTTACCCAACTGCGCCAGGCGCCGAGGAGATTATGAACGCGCGCACCGGTGACGTGCCGCTGTATATGATGCTCGCGACCGCCGCGATGGAGATAGTTGAGGCCCATCGGCTAGAAGACGAGCCGGCCAACCTGGGGCTGGTAGTGGGCGCGCTGCGCCCGGAGGTGGCGGAGGACATCCGGCTGGCCTTCCCCGGTGCCATCTTCCTGGTGCCGGGTGTCGGCGCACAGGGCGGGACCCTTGAAGTGGCGCCTCTTTTCGCCGGGCGCCACAACTACGCTATCTTCCCGGTGTCGCGCGGCCTGCTCTACAACTATGCGGAGGCGAAGCTACCCGTTGGCGCACTGGGCCGCGAGTTCTGGCAACTCAACCTCGCCGCCGCCCTGAGGTACAACGAGCAGCTACGCTCGGTGCTGAAGTTTGAGTAGCGCCGGGGCGCCGTACCGGCCAGCCCCGGCTCCTGGGTTCTCACAGGCAACCGCCAGCTCCATTAGAACTTCACCGCCAACTCCACGCCAGCGGAACCACGGGCGAAGTTGTAGTTCAGACCAAGGTAGTAGGCTCTGAACTCCTTGGCCAGCCCTACCGTGAGCTCATCAAAGTGCTCCAGGTCCAGGTCGTAGTTAGCAGTGACGCGCCCGGTGAGGTGCGGCAGCGCCTGGAAGTTCTTGGTGACCTTCAGTGTGTTTTCAGCGAAGTTGTCGTGGAAGCGGAACGGTGAGGAGCCGAACTTGTCGGCGTGCTGGAACTCCACATAGTCAATGCCCCAGGGCGTCTCCTTCGCCAGTTTGGCGCGCGAGCGCAGCGCGAGGAACTCATTATCGCCGAAGGAGTAATCCCAGTAGTGCACGGCGAAGCCCGCGATCATCCTCGCCCTCTCCCCCAGCTTCACGGCCTGCGTGGACACACCCACGTATCCGTAGTTGGAACGCGAGGTGACCGCCGGCGCGTCTTGCTCAAACTTCGCGATGTTGACGCCCGCCTCCACCTTGCCGATGAGGCCGCTGTCCACTTGCCGCCTGGTGTGGGCGTAGAAATCGTACTTTGTTTCCTGGCCGACTCGGTCGTTCCAGCGGTCGGAAAGGCGTGCGCGCCCCAGATGAAGCCCAACGCGAGTGCCCTCACTCACGTCGCTGAAAACAAAGGCGTCAGTCCAGAACTCGTCGTTCTTGGTGTAGTACTGGGTGTAAATGTCCGCCGACACCTTGCCTGCGTCAACGTAGGTCGCCTGGCTGAAGTAGAACCCGTCGTCCTTCGCCCGGCCGGGCAGCGGAAGCGTGGTCGTCACAATATCGCGCCCTTTGCGCAGCTTCACGTGGTAGCGCGGCACGTAGGCCACGCTGATACCGTTGACCTCCAGCCGCGCCCCCCGTACCGACGCCACCTCGCCCGGCGCAAATGTGAGTTCCTTCACCCTGAGCGACCAGTCCGCCCGGTCGGGGTCAATAGAACTCAGCTTTGCGCGGGTGAACACCAGCACCGGCCTGTCCCCGCCTCGGTGGAAAGTCACCACCTCCGCCTCCAGGTGCAGCCTGGGGTCGTCTCCGCGGAAGCGCACGTACGTGCGGTCAATCAGCCCCGACTCGCCGGCCAGCATCCCGGGGTCAATGCGAGCGGTGGCCTGCACTGTCTCCATCCGCCCGGTGCGCGCTCTCAGGTCGGCTTCCAGCTTGAGTCCGGTCAGCTCCACCTCCTGCTCGATGATGAGCATCCGCGCCTCGCCCGGCACGCTAAACCGCCCGTTCTCCTCGTCCCATACTGCGCTCTCGGCGCGAATCTCCAGCGTGTCGCCGGGGAAAGCCGATTCGGAGTGGAAGATAACGTCGCCGGTGAGCTTGAGGGTCTTGCCGCTGATGTACTCGGCAGAGTCGGCCTCAATGTAGTCCCGACCCTCCTCGCCCACTGCAATCTGCTCGTCCGCGTGCGCAGCCAGCGCCCAAGTGGCAAGCAGGAACAGCATCAGCAGCGGAAAAACCCTCATCGCCCGCGCGATTATAGCACGGGGATTATGTTACTTCTGTGCCGCCAGGAGCTCCTTGTACCGCGCCAGCGGCTCCTCCAGACTCTTGATCGCCCGCGCCCAGAAGCTCGGCTGGGTGATGTCTTCGCCAATGGAGCGCTGCACCACACCTTCCACATAGTCGCTGCCGGTGAGCCGGAGAAACTCCTCGTACTTTGGCAGGAACGACGGGCCCTCCTGCTTGAACAAGTTGTAGAGCGCGCGCGCCAGCAAGAAGCCGAAGGTGTAAGGGAAGTTGTAGAACGTCACGCCGGTGATGTAGAAGTGCAGCTTGCTCGCCCAGAACATCGGGTCTTCGCTACCTGGCAGCAGCGCGTCGCCGAAAACCCGGCGCTGGGTCTCCACCATCAGCTCTTTGAGCCGCGAGACGCTGACCTCTCCCTCCAGCCGCTCGTCGTGGAACGCCTTTTCAAATTCAAAGCGCACGGTGATGTCCAGCAGCAGCACCGCGTCACCACCGAGGTCGCCGTCCAGCATAAGCAGCTTCTGCGCGTCGCTGATGGAATCGTCGGAGTATATGCCTTCGGCCAGGATATGCTCGGCGAAGATGGATGCGGTTTCCGCCAGCGTCATCGGGTACTCCTGGGCCATCGGACGCAGCTCCTGCAACAAGTGCGAGTGCCACGCATGGCCGACCTCGTGCGCCATCGTAGTGACATCGCTCAGCGGGCCGTTGAAAGTCATGTAAACCCGCTCTTCCTTGTTTACCGGCGAGCCGGTGCAGAATGCGCCAGGGCGCTTGCCCGGGCGCACTTCCGACTCCAGCCAGCGCTTCTTCAGGAAGTCCACGTAGTATTTCGCCAGCCCGGGATAGGCCTGCTCAAAGGAGCGCGTGACCATCGCGACGCCCTCGTCCCAGGTGAAGCGCTTGTTGTCCTTTAACGGCAGCGGCGCCTCGCGCTCAAACCAGTAGATGCCCTCGCGCCCCAGGTACTCCGCCTTCGCACGGCAGATCTCCCGGCCGAGGTCAATGTTGTCGTGGATAGCCGTGTACATCGCGTCCAGCGACTCGCGCTTGATGGAAGCCTGGAATAGAGCGTTATAGAGATAGCTGTCAATGCCCCGGTACCGGTTGAGCGTCAATCGGGTGCCGGCGATGGCGTTGAGCGCGGCGGCGCACACGTCCTCAACGCCCTCCCACGCCTTGTTGCCACCCTCAAACGCAGCCTTGCCGATCTCACGGTCCACGTCCGACATCAGCGCACGCCACTGTGAGATGGGCTTGCGCTCCACCTTTCCGTCCGGGTGAACCAGGTCAAACTCCAGCTTGCCGCTCACTGTGTCGTAGAGCCGGCCCCAGGCCCGCAACCCGTCAGTGTTGAGGTCGGCCGCGAGCTTCTCTTCCTGCGGCGACATGGTGTGTTGCGACTTCTCGCGTATCTTGCGCAGCGGGTGCTCCGCCCCTTTCAGGGCCTCCCGGGCAAGAAACTCATCAAACACCTCGTCAGTAGCGTCCTTGAATCCGCGCAGAAGCTCCACTGCGAACTTCTCGTACTCGGCCAGCATGCGCATCAGCTTCGCGTATTCGCTGTTGTACTCCTCGTTCTTGGCGTCGGCCGCACGCAGGCAGCCCACATACGCAAAGATGTGCGTCAGCCGCGCCTCCAGGTCTTCAGTGCGCAGAATGATGCTTTCCCACTCGTCAGCAGTGTCTGCCGCCAACGGCTCCAGCTCCGCCGCATCCATCTGCAACTGCTTGATGTCGTCATTGAGCTTCTGCTTGTATTCCCGCATCTGCGGCCCGTTGAACTCAGGGAAGAAGCTGGTGAGATCCCAGGTCACGCCTTGTTTTTTGTCAGCCATATCTCCTCCAGGGTCATTGGTGAAGTAAAAGCGGCGGCCACTCCGGCCGCGCGTCGTATTGTAGCATCCCGCTCGATCTCCCCGCGTCTACGTCCCCAAGCGCTTCCACCAGACATTCATGCTTTCAATGCTGCCGGAGATGTTGGTGTTGTTGGTGAGGGTGCCGGCGAACTCGTAGCCCATGCGCGCGAAGGTGATGTTCATCCCGTAAGAGTAAGCGCGGGCGATGG
>CAZXPM010000121.1:0-709 GCA_964643155.1 uncultured Planctomycetales bacterium
GCGGCGCTGGAGTCATTTAGCGAACATCCTATCGCTAAGGCGATTCTGGCTGCGGCGCAGGAGCGCGGCGTGCAGCCGCTGCCGGCGGAGAGCTTCCGCGCGGTGCAGGGCCTGGGCGCCGAAGCCCTGGTGGACGGTCGCCCGTTCTGGGTGGGCAGCCACCGCTACATGGAGGAACGCGGCAACGAGACGCCGGAACTTTGCGCCATGGCCAGTGAGTTTGAAGCGCTCGGGCACACTGTCGTTGCCGTGGGCAATGACAACCACGTTTGCGGCCTAATCGCGGTTTCCGATACCGTGCGGTCGGAATCTGCCGAGGCAGTGCGCGGCCTGCGCGCTGCAGGAGTGAAGCGCGTGGCAGTGCTCTCCGGCGACCATCACGGCACGGTGCACGCGGTGGCGGAGGAGGCCGGAGTGGACGAGTTCTATGCCAATCTGCTCCCGCAGGACAAGGTGGCCCTCGTGCAAGAGATGGTGGCGAAATACGGACGCGTGGGCATGGTGGGCGATGGCATCAACGATGCCCCGGCTCTGGCCGCCGGCGACGTCGGCTACTTGATTGGCAACATCAAGCGCATCTCCGATGTCAGTGTCGGCGACACCATCACGCTCGCCGAACAGCCGGCCACCGAAGCCCTGTCGGGTTTCAAGGAGATCAAGCCGGTGGTGTTTTCCTCGCTCTACCCCATCTCTTCCGACGACTACCCTT
>CAZXPM010000121.1:719-2403 GCA_964643155.1 uncultured Planctomycetales bacterium
AGCCGCCACCGTGGGCATAGCAATGGGCGCGGCCGGGTCGGACGCGGCGGTGGAGACAGCCGACATTGCACTAATGAGCGACGACCTTACCCGCCTGCCGTGGCTGGTGCGCCATTCGCGCCGCACGGTCGGCATGGTCAAGCAGAATATCGCTTTCTCGTTGGCGTCTAAGTTGGCGGTGATGCTGCTCGCGCTGGTAGGGCTGGCGACGCTGTGGATGGCCATCGCCGCCGACATAGGCGTCACCTTGCTCGTGGTGTTCAACAGCCTGCGGCTGCTCGGCGGCAGAGCTGGAATAGCGCCGGAGCCTGCGGCAGCAGAATCCGCACTGACCGGCGCCACAGAAGAAGATAGGCACTGTGGCTGCGAGGAGGAAGCGGGAATGGATAAGCTGAACTTCAGGATTGAGGGAATGACCTGCAACCACTGCGCAATGGCGGTGGAGGCCGCGCTCAAAGCGGTGAAGGGTGTGGAGAAAGCGCGGGTTGACTTGGAGACCGCCCAGGCCGTGGTGGAGGGTCATCGCCTGGATGCAGGAGCGTTGGCCGCCGCTGTCGCTTCGGCTGGCTACAGGGCCACGCTACTTGGCGACGCTTGAAACAGGTTCGCCCGTCCTCAGCCCTTTCTGTGAGCGCGGCTGATATGCTAACATCTCCCGGAGCGCCTATCACGGCGCCACCAGCTGACTGTGAAATCTACGGGGAGGGCTCACATGTCTGTAGTCCGCGAACAATGGGGAAGCCGTATGGGCTTCCTGCTGGCATCCATCGGTTCGGCCGTTGGACTGGGGAACATCTGGCGGTTCAACTACCTTGCCTATAAGTGGGGCGGGGGAACTTTCATCCTGGTCTACATCTTCGCCATCCTCACTGCCGCTCTGCCGATCCTCATTCTGGAGTACGGGCTGGGGCACCGCTTCAGGCGGGTGGCTCCGCTGTCCTTTCGGCGCATCAAGCGTCCGCTGGAGCTCATCGGCTGGATCCCCGCCGTGCAGATGTTCTTCATTGTCGTGTACTACTGCGTCATTCTCGCGTGGGTGCTGAACTACCTGTACTACTCGCTGAATGGCGCGCTGATGAACGCGCCCAGCACCAACGATTTCTTCTTCAAGGACTTCATTCAGCTCTCCGATTCAGTGTGGAACCTCGAGACAGTTGTTCCCGCAATCCTGGTTACCCTGTTCGTGGTGTGGTTCCTCAACTGGATTGTGATTATCCGCGGACTCAAGAACGGTATGGAGTTCTTCGCCAAGATACTCATGCCGATACTCGTGCTCCTCGCAATCATTATCATCATCAGGGGCGTCACGCTCCCGGGCTCCATGACCGGCGTCGCCGCCTACCTGCAACCCCACTGGGATAAGCTCGGCCAACCGCGCCTGTGGGTGGACGCCTTCAGCCAGGTGTTCTTCAGCATCAGTGCCGGCTTCGGCATTATGATTGCCTTCGCTTCGTTCCTGCCGCCGAAGACCAACCTGGTTTCCGCCGGCCTGACCGTTGCCCTGGCCAACTCCGGCTTCTTTGAGATTATTCTCGGCTTCGGCAGCTTCGGCACTCTGGGCTACCTGGCCTACACCAAGGGCGTCGCGCTGGACGAAGTCGTCACCAGCGGCATTGGCTTTGCGTTCGTCGTGTTCCCAGAGGCGCTGAAGTTGCTGCCATGGGCGCCAGCTCTGTTCCTCTTC
>CAZXPM010000121.1:2413-5317 GCA_964643155.1 uncultured Planctomycetales bacterium
CTCACGGTGTTCATCGCCGGCTTCACCAGCTCGCTTTCACTGATTGAAGCGGTCGTCAGCACCATCTGGGACAAGTTCCGGATCTCCCGCGCCCGCATCACCACCGCCATCTGCGCCCTTGCCTTTGTCCTTGGCATCGTCTTTGTCACCAAGGCGGGCCTCTACATCCTTGATATCGTTGACCACTACATCACCGCCTACATCCTGTTATTCGTGGGTGCGGCGGAATGCATCGTGGTCGGCTGGGTCTACGGATTGGACAAGCTCATTGCCCACCACGACCGCCAGCCCGGCATGAAGATCCGCCACTTGTTCGGCACTATTGTCACCGGTCTGGTTCCTGTGATCCTGCTCATCATCGGCTATGCGCTGGCGCTGACCAATATGTCAAACATCAGCGACACGGTTACCATGGCTGGAGCTACTGGTCGCGAGGTGTTTTGGGCTTACGTGGTGGCGCTGTGGGTGCCGCTTCTGATTGCGGCGGTGGCCATCGGCCTCGTCGCCTGGGGGCTGTCCTCTCCAGGCAATGCCGAGTACTCCATCCTCATCAAGTTCTGGGCGCCGGCCGTCCTCACCCTCATCTTCTACCAGGGCTGGTTTGGTGAGTTTAAGACTGCATACGAAGGATATCCCTGGGGTGCGCTCGCGTTCTTCGGCGGTGGCGTCCTCCTGCACATCATCGTTTTCGCGGTCATTATCACCAACAGCAAAGGTCACCACTCTCTGGACCAGGAGCAGGAAGACGAAGAAGCCGGGATTCTAGCGGAGGAGTCCGCAACGGAAATGGGGTAAGCTGGCCGAACGAGTGAGAAGACGCGGAAAGAGCAGTGGGCTTCCGTCCCCATTTCCGCGCCCACGTCATGAAAAGGCGCCGAGCGCCTGGGTCGCAGCTTCGCCTCGTGCGCACTTCTTTGGTCCTGTGCTAAACTCCTCTCTATAATGGACATTCACCAGATGCGAGTATTCGCGGCGGTGTACCGCCACCGCAGTTTCTCCAAGGCCTCGCGTGAGCTGCATCTGACACAGCCCACGGTCAGCAACCACGTCGCCAACATTGAGAAGGAGCTCGGCTGCCGGTTATTTGACCGGGCCGGTCGGCGCACGAGTCCCACCGAGGAGGCCAAATCCCTCTATCCCGGCGTCCAGGACATCCTTGACCGCCTGGACAATCTCAAAGACGCCGTCGGCGGGCTGCGGGGCGGATTGGAGGGCGAGCTTCTCATCGGCGCTAGCTCTATCCCGGCCACCTACATTTTCCCTGCCATCGCGGCAGCGTTCCGCGCGAAGCACCCCGGCGTATCGTTTCACGTCAGGGTGAGTGATACGGCGGGCATCACCGACATGGTAGTCAACCACGAGCTGCTTCTGGGCGTGGTGGGCGCAAAGATGGAGCATGGCCGCCTGCGCTATCAGCCCTTGACCGAGGACGAGCTGCTGCTTATCGCCCCGCCAGGGCTGAAGCTGAAACCCAGGGTTGACCTTGCCAACACGCGCCGTCACCCCTTTCTTCTGCGCGAAAGCGGTTCTGGAACGCGCCGCATTATGCTGGAGTACCTGGCCCGGCAGGGCGTTACCCTCAACGACCTTGACGTCGCGGCCGTCCTTGGCTCTACTGACGCCGTCAAACAGGCCGTGAAATCCGGTCTGGGCGTCTCGGTCGTCTCCAGGTTTGCTGTCGCCGACGAAGTTGCTGACGGCAAGCTCACTGCCTCGCGCATAGTTGGTTTGAGCATGGTTCGCCCCTTCTATGCAATCACCCACAAGCGCCGCTCCCTTCCCCGCCGCTACGCCGAGTTCCTGGAGTATATGCTGAAGTCGCTGAAGTAGGACGCGGCCGACGCGGACGGCTGCTTGAAGAGTCTCTCGTGGGTCTATATCTCATCCGCGAGCTATAGACTAGCCCTATTGGACACATTGACCGCGACCGGTGTATGCTTCTCCCTAACACACGCTGGAGGCGGCGATGGAAGCGACCGAAACATCCTACGAGCCGATGTGGGAATCGCTGGGATTGGACTTGCAGGCGCACGGCGAACTGTTACAGACGCTGGGCAAGTTCTACACCGATATCTTCCTGGCGCAGCAGAACCGCCCCGAGGGGATGAAGTACCTTGACTTCGTGATGAGTGAAGTTCACGGCCTGCGGGTCAAGGAACTGCTGGATGGCAAGGAGCAGGGGCACGCGGTCGTGGGCGCCTTCTGCGTTTTCGTCCCTGAGGAGGTCGTGCGCGCAGCCGGCGCTACCATGGTCGGCCTGTGCACCGGTGCCGAGTTTGCCACGGAGGAGGCGGAACGCCTGCTCCCGCGCAACACCTGCGCTCTCATCAAGTCCGCTTTCGGCTTCAAACTGGGCAACCTTTGCCCCTACGTTGAGGCCTGCGACCTGATTGTGGGCGAGAACACCTGCGACGGCAAGAAGAAATCCTACGAGCAACTGGGCAAGCTGCTGGGCAAGCTCTATGTGATGGATCTGCCACAGATGAAGACCGAACAGGGCCGCGCTGTACGCTGCGAGGATGGTTGGGAGCAAGGCGCAGCCTGTGAGCTAGAATAGTCGGGTGCGGGTTCACGTCAAGACTTTCGGCTGCAAGGTCAACTTTGCCGACAGCGAGGAACTGGCAGCCCTGCTACGCTCGCAGGGCATTGCCGCTTCCTACGAGACGGGCGAATCCAGTGGCGACCTCTTCATCATCAACACTTGCTGCGTGACGGCAGCGGCGGTGAAGAAAGCGAGGCAGTGCATCCGCCGCTTGCAGGTCCAGAACGCCGGCGCCGAGATTATCGTCACCGGCTGCGCTGCGCGTGAGCAAACCATTGCGCGTGAATTGACGCAGCTGGGCGTTCGTCTGGCTCGGGATGCTGAGTCGCTGCTGGCGCAACTCCCTCCGGGGAGTGTAGGAC
>CAZXPM010000122.1:0-5303 GCA_964643155.1 uncultured Planctomycetales bacterium
CCGCCAGCAGCCGCCGCTGGCCGGCCACCAGCTCGTAGCGCCCGTCCGGGCGCGGCCGCAGCAACACGGGCTCCACCACGCCGTGACGCTTTACCGATTCCACCAGCTCGCGCAGGGATTCCGGCGGGATGTCCACGCGGGGCTGGTAGGGGTTGGGGTCAATGGCGGAAAGCGGGACTTCCAGCGACTGCTGGCGGCGCGGCAGGCCGGGCTGAAGTCCCTCCCCGCCGTGGTCAGGCCGCTGGACGACCGCGATGTGCTCATGCTCTCGCTGGTGGAGAACCTCCAGCGGGAAGACCTCAATCCGGTGGACGAAGCGCGCGCCTTCCAGGCCCTCTCCGCCGAGTTCGGCCTCACCCACGAGCAGATCGCCGCGGGTGTCGGTCGGGGCCGCAGCTATGTCACCAACTCGCTGCGGCTGCTCACGCTGGAGCGCGCGGCACTCAAGGAAGTAGCCGCCGGGCGCCTGTCGCGCGGTCAGGCGCTGGCGCTGCTGGCCCTGGCGCCGGAACGGCGGGCGGAGGTGCTCCAGCGGATACTCTCCACCGGGCTGACGGTGCGCCAGATTGAGCGCCTGGCGCAGGCGCCTTCAGCAGCGGCGAAGCCCGGGCGGAAGTCCGCCGCCGACGCCCACTACCGGCGGGCGGAAAGCGAGCTGGAGGACTACCTCGGCACCCGTGTGCGCATCAAACGCCGCGGCCAGGGCGGCAATGTGGACATTGAGTTCACCTCCGGCGAAGACCTCTCCCGCCTGCTGCTCCTGATCATCAAGCGCGAAAACCCGTTCTGACAGTCCCGCGGTTGGCCGGGCTCACCGGCCCGGCTCTTGGTTCCCTGGCAACTGGCCTGCTGGAAGCCGGCCGCGGACAGCCTTGACAAACCGCCTTTGCGGGCAATACACTACTCGTTCGCTCAGGAGATTTGCATGTACGCTGTAATTGAAATCAAGGGCAAGCAGTTCCGGGTCAGCGAGGGCGACACCATTGCCATCCCCCGCTGCGCCACCGAGGCGGGCAAGAAGCTCGCGCCCGACCGCGTGCTGCTCATAGGCGGCGACGAGGTCAAGATTGGCACGCCTGAGGTCAAGGGCGCCAAGGTGGACCTGAAAGTGGTGGAGCACACCCGCGGCCCCAAGATCCGCGGCTTCAAGTACAAGCCTAAAATCAACTACAAGCGCGCCTGGGGCCACCGAGACGAGCTGACGATGGTGCGCGTGGAGAAGATAAAGGCGTAGGTGATCTGATATGGCACACAAGAAAGGACTCGGCAGCAGCCGCAACGGCAGGGACTCCAATGGCCAGCGGCGCGGCGTGAAGGTCTACGGCGGCCAGTCCGTCGTCAGCGGCAACATCATCGTGCGCCAGGTGGGCAACCGCGTGTATCCCGGCGACGGTGCCGCTCAGGGGCGCGACTTCACCATCTACGCCCGGCGCGACGGCACCGTGCAGTTCTACCGCAAGGGCAAGAGAGTTTACTGCGCGGTCGCCTAGTCGGCGCTGCAGGAGGAAACCCGTTTTCCGGCGCGTTTGGCTGAACTTCTGCGCGCATAGTATCATCTAACTAAGCAGGTACTTCCTGCAGGAGTGCACATGCGTTTTCTTCGCTGGCTGAATCGCAGCAAGTGGTGGCTCATCTTCGCGGTCGTCATCATCGGCGCTCTCTGGTTCGGCGTCAAGGCCAACTTCGCTTCCGGCCCCAAGGCGGTGGAGGAGGTCTTCACCGTTGAGCGCAAGACCATCGTCCGCACCGAGACCGTCCACGGCACGCTTGAGTCCAAGAGCCAGGTGGACGTCAAGGCCAAGGTCGGCGGCATCCTCAAGGAGGTGCTGGTGAAGGAAGGCGACACGGTGACCCGCGGCCAGGTGCTGGCGCGCATTGACGAGGTGGATTTGCGCAAGGACCTCAAGCAGGCGCAGGTGCGCTACGAGCTGGCCAAGGCCCAGTATGAAAAGGCCAAGAAGGGCGGCACCCGGGAGCAGGTGTCCGGCCTGGAGGCCGACCTGAAGAACCGCAAGGTGGAGCTGGAGCTGGCGCGGGAGAACCTCAACCGCATTCAGGCCCTTTACGACAAGGGCTACTCTTCGGACCAGGAGCTGGAGGACGCCAAGGGGCGTTTTGAGCGGGCGCAGGCGGCCCATGAAGATGCGGAGCAGCGCCTGAAGTATGCCCGGTCCGAGGCCTCGCCGGAGGACCTGGCCATCGCCGAGGCCCAGCTCAAGCAGGCCCGGATCTCGCTGGAAATCGCCCAGGAAGACCTGCTTAACGCCACGGTGCGCAGCGAAGTGGACGGCAAGGTGCTGGCGGTGGAGCTTGACCCCGGCGACACCGTGGTGCCCTCGGTGCAGGGACGCGAGGGCAACGTGATAATGATAGTCGGAGACACCACCTCCATCCTGGTGGGATGCGAAATCGGCGAAGACCTCATCGGCGTGCTGGAAGAGGGAATGCCGGTGGACTTTGACCTTTCGTTCATCAAGGACCGCAAGGTCAAGGGCCGGATAACCCGCATCTCCCACTTCGGCCGGCCTAACAGCAACGGCGTGGTGATGTTCCCGATGGAGATGGAACTCACCGAAGACATCGGCGAGCCGCGGCTGGGCAGCACCGCCAAGGGCATGATCGTGGCATCCAGGAAGGAGAACGTGCTGGCGCTGCCGGTGGTGGCGGTTTCCGCCCGGGAAGGCAAGAAGGTGGTAAAGAAGCTGCTTCCCGGCGGGAAGACCGAGGAGGTAGAGGTCCAGACGGGTATCTCCGACGGCCGCTCGGTGGAGATAATCTCCGGGCTGGAGGAAGGCGACAAGGTCGTGGCCGAGCTGACCGCCAACGGGTCTCCGCAGGGGGGCGGAATGGGCGGGAGGCGGCACTAGCGCCTGACGAGCCATGTGGGAGACGCTCAGTCTTTCGGTTGGAGGCCTGCTGCGCAAGAGCCTGCGCGCCTTTCTCACCATGTTCGGCATCGTCTGGGGCATTGCCTCGGTCATCATCCTCGTCGCCATCTTTGAGGGCTTCCGCGCCCAGAACGAGCAGCACTGGGCGGGCATCGGTGCCAGCACGGTGCTGCTGCGCTATTCCGATTCCTTCACCTACGACGGGGTGAAATACCCGCTGCAGCCCGACCCGGCTGACGCCCAGTTCCTGGAAGACTACTGCCCCAATGTGGATTTGGTCGGGTACGAACTCAGCGAGTGGATGGAGATGCAGCCGGCCTCCTCTACCGGCGCGGGCAGGAACGCGGCCGAAGCGAAGTGGTTCGGCGTGCGCGCCATCTCCCCCAGCATTGAGGTCATCCGCGAGGTCAAGATTGCGGCGGGGCGCAGCTTCTCGCCGGTGGACTACGACCAGGCGAACAAGGTTATCGTCATGGGTAGCCGTGTGCGCAAGGAGCTTTACGGTGACGAGGCCAATCCCGTGGGCGAGCTGGTCAGCCTGTCGGGACGGTCTTTTGAGATAGTGGGGTTGCTGGAAGAAGGATCGGGTTTCCTGGACTGGCACGTCCTCATGCCCTACACCGCGTACGAGAAGAACATCCGTCCCGCTGGCACGGGCGGCAACCTGAACCTGATGGTGAAGCTCGCCGACGCGGAGAAGTACGACGAGACCGTGACCCGCATCAAGCATATGCTGGCCGCCCGCCATGGCTACGACCCCAGTGATGAGTCTGTTATACGCGTGCAGGACTTCGCCCGCTGGCGCGAGGAGGGCCGCACGATGATTGTGATGATGCTCATTGTCGCCTACTTCGTGGGAATCATGACGCTGGCCATCGGCGCGGTGGGCGTGATGAACATCATGCTGGTGAATGTGCGTGAGCGCAGGCGCGAAATCGGCCTGCGCAAGGCGTTGGGTGCCACCCCGCGCTCCATCCAGCTCCAGTTCCTGCTGGAAGCCCTGCTTCTCACCAGCGTGGGCGGGGCGGCGGGCTTGGGGCTGGGAATGACCGTCGCCGGGCTGATGAAGACCATCCCCCAGCGGGTGGAGCAGTTTCCTGAACCGGTAGTGACCGTCACTATGCTGGTCGTCGCGGTTGTGGTTAACCTGATTGTCGGCATCATCGCCGGAACTTACCCGGCGCGCCAGGCGGCGGCGCTTGACCCCATCGTGGCGCTGCGGGACGAATAATGAAGACGCTGAACACAATCGTCCGGCAGGCGCTTTCCAACTTGATGGTCAACCGCAGCCGCACGGTGCTCACCATGTTCGGCATCGCCTGGGGCATCGCCACCGTCATCCTGCTCGCCAGCTTGGTATCCGGCTTCCACCGCCAGAACATCCGCCGGATGGAGCAGAGCGGGCTGAATATGCTGGTGCTGGATTATGGCCGCTTCGGCACCACCGAGGACGGCGCGCGCATCCCGCTGAAGCATGACGTTGAAGACGCCGCCTTCATCGTGGCGAATTGCCCGTATGTAGTGAAGGCGGTGCCGCAGGTGGAGTCCTGGCTCAGCATGACGGTGAAGGATAAGGAGCGGCGGTTCGGCATCACCGCCTCCACCCCGGACATCGCGGAACAGATGGAGCTCCAGCTCGCGCACGGGCGCTTCTTCAATGCGGTGGACGACGACAGCGGCAGCCGTGTGGCGGTGGTCGGATACCGCGTGGCCGAGTACTTCTGGGGCGAAGGGGTGAATCCCGTGGGCGAGGAGATTCTGTTAACGGTGCAGTCCTCCCGCGTCAAGCGCAGCGGCGGCAGCGTGAGTATCAGCATCTCGGGCCCGGAGGGCCAGAGCGTGCCGTTCAAAGTGATCGGTATGTTGGGCCGGGAGCGCAGCGACCCGGACTGGCATGTTTACATCCCGCTGAGTGTGCAGGAATCGCTGTTCGGCCAGCCGGGGGTGCAGGGCGGCAGCCTCTCCATCTACGCCACCTTGGACAGCATCAACCACTACGACAAGGGCGTGCAGATGGTCAAGCGGCTGCTGGCGGCGCGCCACGGCTATGACGTGGCGGACGAAAGCGCTATCCGCGTGCGCGATTTCGCCGAGTGGCGCGAGACCGCGAAGAAGATCTTCGGGATGTTCTTCGCCGTTTTCTACACCATCGGCATCCTCACCCTGGCCATCGGCGCGGTGGGGGTGATGAATGTGATGCTGGTGTCGGTTCAGGAGCGCACCCGCGAGATTGGCCTGCGCAAGGCTACCGGCGCGACCTTCAACGTGATACTCATCCAGTTTATGGCGGAGTCGCTGGCGATAGCGCTCATCGGCGGCTTCATCGGTATGGCGGTGGGGCTGCTGCTCACCGGCATCATGCGACTGGCGCCGCTGCCGGATTCCTTCCCGCCGCCGGTGGTCACGGCCACGACC
>CAZXPM010000123.1:0-5267 GCA_964643155.1 uncultured Planctomycetales bacterium
ACTTCATACAGCGCCAGCCGCTCGCCCAGCAGCAGTCCCAGCACCACCCAGATAAACGCCGAGGAGAAGTCCCCGGGCACTTCCACTTCTGCGCCGGTAAGCTGCGCCGGCCCCTGCAGGCTGATGAGCCGCCGGCCTCCGCCCTGCACTATCTCCAGCGGCACCCCGAAGCGCGGCAACATCAGCTCGGTGTGGTCGCGGCTTACCATCCGTTCCACCACTTCAGTCGTCCCCTGCGCCCCCAGCCCCGCCAGCAGCACCGCGCTCTTCACCTGCGCCGACGGCACCGGCAGCTCGTAGCGTATTCCCTTGAGCTTGCGTCCGCGCACCCGCAGCGGCGCACACCCTTCCCGCTCCACATACTCAATCGCGGCGCCCATCGCCCCCAGCGGCTCCACCACCCGCGCCATCGGCCGGCTGCGCAGCGACTCGTCGCCGGTGAGCTCCGCTTCCGCTCCGGGCCGCCCCGCCAGCGCGCCGGTGAGAAGCCGCAGCGCCGTCCCGCTGTTGCCCAGATCCACGGGCCCTGGCGGCGTCTGCAGCTCTCCTCCAAGCACCACCCACTCGCGCTCCCGCTCGTAGACCATCGCGCCCAGTTGCTGAACGCCAAGCAGCGCCGAGCGCGTGTCCAGCGCGTTCAGTGGATTGATGATGCGCGTCTCGCCCTCCGCCAGCACGCCCAGTATCAGCGCACGGATGGTGATGGACTTGTCGGGCGGCGGGGTGATCTCACCGCTTAGCTGCGGGGGTCTGTGGCAGCGCACAATGAGGGTACCGCTCATGAAAGCGATTGTAGCACTGTGCTGACGCCGCCGGCCCTGCTAGAACTCAAAGCGGTAGCCCAGGCGGCGGCTGGTAAGCAGGTGCCGGGGTCTGGAGGGGTTTTTCTCTATCTTCATGCGGAGCGTACGCATGGTAACATCCACAGCCTTCAGCCCTGTAGGGGAATCCGCACCCCAGACAGCGTCCATGATTTCGCGCCGAGTGGCCACAACGCCGGGCCTCTCCACTAAGAACACCAGCAGGTCAAACTCCTTCGGCCGCAAGTACACCTCGGTCTTGCCCTTCATCACGGTTCTGGCGTCGCGGTCTATGGATACATCGCCGAAGTTGATGATGCGGCGTTTAAACAGCGCACCGTTCTCCGCCAGCCGGATGGCCTCCACCCGCCGCAAGTGCGCTTTGATGCGTGCATTGAGGTCGGCCAGGTCAAAGGGCTTGGCCAGGAAGTCGGTGGGCCCGAGCTCGCTGTTGCCTTCGGATTTCTTGGCGTCCTTCTTCCCCGACACGACGATTACGGGGGTCCGCAGCTTGAGGCCTGACCGCATATGGTTCAGCAACTCCACGCCGCTCATCTTGGGCAGCTTGTGGTCAACGATAATGAGGTCGTAATCGTGAAGCTCCAGCAGGCGCAGCGCCCTCTCCGCGCTGACCACCACGGTGGTGTCAAAGAACTGCTCCTGCAAACCGAAGGTAAGCAGGCTCTGCAGAGTGGGATCGTCCTCCACCACCAGAACCCGAGCCTTGTTCAGTTGCACCGCCAACCCCCTTCGTCCCCCAGAAGGTTGCCGCCGAAAAGCCAAAACAGCTTCAGGGCGAGTGCGTCCACCTTTCCCTTCCTCCTGGGCATCCGTGAGTTTTACTTTAGCACAACTTCCGCCGGTGTGAAGGGGTTCAGGGCGATTCGATTCAAGAAGTTCGGGGCGCACCGGACGGCCGCTCGCTGGCGCTAAGACTGCGGCTCTTTCGCCGCCGCCACGCCGCCTCCCGGCGCATCATCGTCGTCGTGTTGCGGATCTGCGTGGGCCATCACGCTCTTGAGCCAGATAGGCGTCACCAGCGTGGTCACCAGCACCATCAGGATCATCATTGAGAAAACGGGTACGTCAATGATGCCGGACGAGAGCCCCACTGCCGCAACGATCAGGCCGACCTCGCCACGGCTGACCATGCCGACCCCAACGCGGAAGGACTCTTCCCGGCTGAAGCCGCTGAACCGCGCTCCGATCTGGCAGCCCCATACCTTGGTGAACACCGCCACGACTATGATCAGCAGCGAGAACCCGATGACCAGCCACTCCTCGCGGGTCATCCCCGCAGGGTGCACCAGCGGGGCAAACAGCGTGCGCGCATTCGCCTCCAGCCCAATGCTGATGAAGAAGATGGAAACGAAAACGCCGTAAGTGAGAGTGTGGAGCTGGTGCTCAATGTTCTCACGCAGGTGCGTCTGGGCGATGAACACGCCCGCGATATAGCTTCCGGTGATGGCTGCCAGATTGCCCACGAACTCCGCCATCCAGGCATAGAACAGCCCGATAACAACGGCACCGGCAAGCAGGCCTGCGGCGATGGGTTGTTCCCCCATGTACTTGATGTAGCGCAGCGCGTACTTGAAGCCGTACCAGGCGATGGCGCCGAAGGCGAGCATCAGCAGGAGAAGCAGCGTGATGCGCACTCCGCCGGCGTTCGCTTCCACCCACGGGAAGCGCAGAAGCAGCCCCATAATGTGGTCAAGCAAGTGGGTCTTTACGGCCTCAACCCCGCCGCCCGCCGCCGGCTTGAAGGCTATCACGAACGACAGCAGGATGATACCGAGCACGTCGTCTATCACTGCCGCGCCCAGTATCGTCACCCCCTCCTTGCTCTTTATCATCTTGATTTCCATCAGCACCTGTGCGGAAATGGACACGGAGGTGGCGGTGAGAATAGTGCCGATGAAAATGACCTCGTAAGGCGTGAAGCCGATGCCGAGCTTCATAAACAGCCAGGCGGCGCCGATTCCGAAGAAGAACGGGCCCATCACTCCGCCGACTGCCGCCCAGAACGCCGTCTTGCCGACCTTCTTCATCCGCTCAAAGTCCGTTTCCAGCCCCGCGAGGAACATCAGGAGGATGACGCCGATCTCCGCCATATCCTTGATGGTCGGCCACACCGGGCTAATGAGCTCGTGTGCGCCCTCCACTGTGTCCAGCACTGCGGGGTCGAGGAAGATGGGCGCGCCCAGGATGTTCAACACCGTGGGGCCGAGTATCAGGCCAACCAGTATCTTGCCGAACACGGCGGGCTGGCCATAGCGCAGTGACACCGAGCCGGCCCACTTGGCACAGGCCAGGATGATAACCAGCAGCAACAAGAGCTGTAACAGGTGAGACATTGTTTTGCCGGGCAATGGGCGCGCCTATAATCCCAGAGAAGCGCATCCGCGTCAACTGCGCGGCTTCGTCATGCGGTAGCGGTGCGCCAACGGAACAAGCCGGCTGATGAGCCATCCTAAAGGGATTCCCACTATCCATAGCGGTAGCACCCTTAGCTTGCGGTGGCGGAAGACCTTCGGGCTGAAGTAGCGCAGGAGCTTGAGCACCGTCTCCGACGCGCCCGGTATATCCCCCACGTCGCTCGCTATGAACCGCCCGCGCCGGTACTGAGCTACAACCCACAGCCGCAGCACTCCGTCCACCGGCGCGCAACCGGCAAACTCCAGCCCGGCATCCTGCGCCGCCCGCTCCACCAGCTCGCGGGTGACCACCCGGCGGTGCCCCGCCTTCTCGTGGTAAAGCGGGTCCAGCTTGAGCAGTCGCGCCTCCAGCCCCGGCGACGGCACCTCCACGACGAGCGTCCCGCCCGGTCTCAGCACCCGCGCCATCTCGCCCACCGCTGCGCCGAAGTCCTCCACATGCTCCAGCAGGTGCGACCACTCCACGCGGTCAAAGGCGTTGTCGGGAAACTCCAGCCGCTCCGCGCGCATAACCCGCGCGTCCAGTTCGGGGTAACGCCGGCGGCATTCGCGGATGCAGTCCTCGCTCGCGTCCACCGCGGTCACTTCCCAGCCGCAGCGGCGCGCAAACTCCGCAGCCTCCCCCCGGCCGCATCCCACCTCCAGCAGCTTTCCGCGCCGCGATACCACCCGCGCTGGATGTTAGCACACGGGACGCAGCGCGCTCATCAGCAGTACTCCTACCAGAAGGTGTACCCACTCCCCACTGTGAGGTCGGCATTGCCCCAGGGGTCAACGTAGCTGATATCCGGGTACTCCTCCGGCAGAAGCACGTAGGCCTCCGCAAAGGTCATGTCCGGCGGCAGCTTGAACTCCCCCGCCTGAAAGCACCCGTAAGGCTGGAGCAATTCAAAGCCGCGCTCCAGCAGGGCCTGCACCGTCGGCTGGTTGATGAACTCCTCGTCCAACTTATCGGCTTCCGCCGGCGGCCCGAAAATCCACGACGGGAAGTAATCCAGTCCGATAGTGGCAAAACCCTCGGAGATGTAACCGGCTTCGCCGGTGAGGGGATTCTCCCACCACACCAGGTCGCCGTATTCGTAGCGCGGCTGCTCCCCTTCGTTCTCGTCGCCGCCCTCGCCAGGATCGGCCTCGCTGGCCTGCCCGTCGGCGGGCTCCTGCGTCACATCCGCCGGTGTATCCGCCACGGGCTGGCCGCCCTGCGGCTGCTCGTAAAGCGCCGGCAGCGTCTTAGCTCCTCCGCCGCCACCTCCGCAGGAAATGACTACAGCACATGTCAGCACAATAGCAGTCATCGCACGCATAGTCTTACGTATCCTCCTTCTGTTCAGTTGTTGTAGTCGCCCCCAAAGCGTCACCCTTACAGCATGTTGTAGGGCGATTCCTCTTCGTACCACCACGGGATAGGGTCAAGGATGGCCTTCACCCATATATGAGTGTCAGTAGATCTCATGCTCACTACCGCTTCGTAGAGCAGACGGCCGTATTCATCAAACCCGATGTAGTTATGCATCGGCTCGATTCGCACTGTCCTCCATGGGCCTTCCCGGCTCTCACCAAGCATGATGCCGGACCCACAGAAAGTCAGTCCGAAGTTCTCGGCAATCGGTGTTATCTCAGATACTCCAATCTCACCGAACGGATGCGAATCTACAAACATCAGGTATCTATCACTGCCAACTTGTCTCCCGAAATTCTGAGCCAGCGGTGTCAGGTCGGCTATATCTATGGTTCCGCTTAAGTCATAGTCTCCTTTCACCCCGAAGTACCATCTCACCAGAAGCCCGTCCTCAGTCTCGGAAAGAGATAACAAGCCTAAGGCGGGCCCATGGAAGTAACTAACTGCCTTGGATGCATCCGCAGCGCTCTTCCCCAAAGCCTGCCCAACAGTAGGACCCGCGACCAGACCCGCAAGCACTCCAGTCAAACACAGCATTGCGACGAGCAAGAATTTCCCCCTTGTCACACCCATGTCACTGTCCCAAGTTGAGAGCCTGTTCAAAGTCAATGCTGGGCGGGATTTCCGGACTCA
>CAZXPM010000124.1:0-5232 GCA_964643155.1 uncultured Planctomycetales bacterium
GGGGATTACCGGCCACGAGGTGCTCAGCGCGCCCACCGTGCGCGTGCCCACCGGCCGCGCTATGAAGTTCATGAGCATGGAAGACCTGACCGGCACCTACGAGGCCGTCCTCTTCCCCGAAGCATACGAGCGCTTCGCGCCCATCGCCACCCGCCCCGGCCCCTTCATCGTCACCGGCCGCGTGGATGCTGAATACGGCAGCCCCACGGTGGATGTCTCTACGCTGGAACTCGTTTCCGGCCTCCGCTTCTCCCCCAAAGCCCCGTTGCTGGAACTGGCGGCGGCGGAGTCCGGTCTCACCACTCCCGCGGCCCGGGAGCTTGACGGATTTGCCTGAGAGGACTATCCTTCTAGCCTGTTACCCGCCTGAATCTCTGTGAAATGGCACACAGCTATCCAAGGGGGGACCCAATGTCCAACGATCCGAAGAGCATACTGAAAAACTACGGGATTGAGACCACCGGTGAGGCTTACCGCAACCTTACTATGCCCGAGCTCGTGGAGCACGCTTTGCGGCGTGATGAGGGCTTTCTCGCCAGCAACGGCGGCCTGGTGGTGCGCACCGGCATCTGGACCGGCCGTTCGCCCGATGCCAAGTTCACTGTGCGTGACGACTTCACTGAGGAGGGTGTGTGGTGGGCAGGGCCCAACAAGTCCGCCACCCCTGAGCAGTTTGACCACCTGCACAAGAAGATAGCGGACTACCTGAGCCAGCGAGACCTCTACATACACGACGGCTTCGTCAATGCGGACCCCAAGCTGCGCATGCCCATTCGCGTGATTACCGAGCTGGCGTGGTCGGCGATGTTCTCGCGGACGCAGTTCCGCCGCGGCACCCCCGAGGAGCTGGAGAGTCACGAACCGCAGCTAACCCTGCTGCATGCGCCGCACCTTATGCTTGACCCGGAGAAGGACGGCACTGGACTGGAAGCCGGCGTGCTGCTGAACTTCACCAAGAAGCTCATACTCGTTGCGGGGTCCGGGTACTGCGGCGAGATTAAGAAGAGCATATTCACCGCGCTGAATTTCCTCATGCCCATGAAAGAGGTGCTGCCCATGCACTGCTCCGCCAATGTGGGGCAGAAGGGCGACACCGCGCTGTTCTTTGGCCTCTCCGGCACCGGTAAGACCAGCCTCTCCGCCGACCCCAACCGCCGGCTCATCGGCGACGACGAGCACGGCTGGGGCCCGGACGGCATTTTCAACTTTGAGGGAGGCTGCTACGCCAAGCTCATCCGCATCTCGCTGGAGACCGAGCCCCAGATCTACAACGCCATCCGCTTCGGCTCCGTGCTGGAGAACGTGGTGGTGGACGACCAGCGCAACCCTGATTACTTTGACACGAGCATCACCGAGAACACCCGCGGCACCTATCCGCTGGAGCATATTGACAACGTGGAGATTGCCGCGCGCGGCGGGCACCCGAAGAACGTGGTGTTCCTCACCGCGGACGCCTTCGGCCTGCTGCCGCCTCTGTCGCGGCTGACCCCCGCCCAGGCGGCTTACCAGTTCATCAGCGGCTACACCGCCAAGCTGGCGGGTACCGAGCGTGGCATCAACGAACCCCAGGCCACTTTCAGCGCCTGTTTCGGCCTGCCGTTCCTCCCGCGCCACCCCGGCGTCTACGCCGATATGCTGATGGAGCGGGCGGCCAAGCACGGCAGCAATTTCTGGCTGGTCAACACCGGCTGGAGCGGCGGCCCCTACGGCGTGGGGGAGCGCATGCCAATCAAGCTTACTCGCGCTTTGCTGAATGCTGCGGTTGACGGCGAGCTGGACGGCGTGAAATTCGTGGAAGACCCGGCCTTCGGCCTGAGCATTCCGACCGAGTGCCCTGGCGCCGACGCCAAGCTTCTCTCCCCGCGCAACACCTGGCCCGACCCCAAGGCTTATGACGAAAAGGCCAGGGACCTGCGCGGCATGTTTGAGGACAACTTCAAGAAGTACGAGGCCAACGTCGCGCCCGAAGTCGTCGCCGCGGGATTCAAGCGCTAGGGGACTAGCGCTTGTCATTAGCTAGCCCTGCCTTCCGCAATTCGTAAAGGAACTGGTCGAAGCGGGCGACTATCCATGGCTCTTGTGTGGATGGCAGGTTCATATCCCTGAAGAGCGCGTCGTATCCTCTCGCACTCCCGTCTGCCAGCAAGGCGAACATTGCCTTCACGCATTGCGCGACCTCTGGGCGGTGCTTGACCGCGTTGAACCTATCGGCCAGTTGGTCCGCTCCAAACTGCTCCAAAACAACCAACAGGTCATAGAGGTCAGAGCCCCTCTTGAACTCTTGTCTGGCAGCCCGGCTGACTTTCATCACAAAGAAGGCTACTTGGCCGGCCGCTTTCGCTACGAGTCCAGGCTCAAGCTCAATCTCCATGTAGTCGTGAAATGCGATCTCGACGCTAGGAAGGAAGGAGACTCCGGGCCTGCCATCATTTAGAGAATCCGAGCAGAGTATATCCAACGGCAGCGAGGGGTTTCTGGCCCTGACCTCTCGCCCGAGCTCCGGGTCTGGTACAGCAAGGTCAATGTCCACGGTGGGCCTTGGGCAACTGCGGGATGGCCTTATCAGCGAGTATAGCTGAGGGACCGACCCACCAGCAAAGACGATATCCGCCAGCAAATCAGACTCCCTACGGGCCAGTTCTCTGAGCTTATCCAGGTGCTCGCTAAGGAGTGAGCTAGTATCCAAGAACTTGACTCCTTATCATGTCCGCTGCACTCTCACCTCTATAGGGTGCATGCATCAGGTCGTAGTATAGCTGTACAGGATGTACTACTGTGAGCCCGTTGTGCTCCTGTCCGAACTGGAACACGCCCTCGTCTCTGGGAGTGAGCAACCAGAGGTTCTCCCTCTCGCTGACAGCCTTGGCTCCCAGAGCGTCCAGCGAAAGGCCAGATGGAGACTCGCAATACACGGCCACAGTAGGTATCGTTGTTACCTCTGTGTACTTGTTGGCAGCGCACCATAGTGTGAGCGCTGAGCGGATGCCGGCTGCCTTGCATAGTGACATGGCATCGCGCTCCAGGGCGTCAGGGTCAGGTTGCGGAACCCGAAAGAGGGTCTTCTTGCGCCAGAATGGACGTGGGGCGGAACTCCAGGCTTCGAGAAGCTCTCCGCGCGCGTCGTCCTCCAATGAGTAGCTAACTTCCAGTAAGGAGCTCCCGGGATGCCTGCGCAGGTAGCCAACTCCGGTCAGGCTGCTGAGAACCCTACTAACGTATCCTGGGTCAACTGCGATAGTGGCAGCAAGGTCGCGCACACCGCCCTGGAATCCGGCCAAAACGGCACGCACCACGCGACTTGCCTTTGGGGAGTCCATCCGCATAGTGCCGCCGCCTCGGCGCTTGAACTCGGAAGGGAAATCCCTGCCAAGAGCTTGGACAACGAAGTTGCTGCCACGCAAGTAGAAGCTCCCCGAGCTGTCAAAGTATGAGACATCGTTTTTCCGGAGTGCTTCCCGGGTCGCTTGAGTCATGTAGCCTACGATGACTAGTGGTTCAAGCCCGTAGGCATCTTTGGGAGCGTGTATCTCTAGCGCTGATTCCTGGAGACGTCTCCTCGCCTCGAGAACCCGGCCCGGGGACATGTACTTGTACACTTCACCCACGAAGACAGTTTGGCGGCCATCCAGCTTGACTGACACCAGTACATCCGCATGGGATGGCGCATCGAAGCTGAGCTTGAGGTCTGCGCTATCCGAGAATCTCCCGCGGCCGGCATCAAGCGTAGGTACGCGTGACCTTGCTGTCCTTATTGTCAGCCAGCCGCCTGTGAAGTCGCGCAGCGTCTGGACGAACATATCGACTAGTTCGCGTTCCCATGTCATGGGGGCATTGTTGCATATACTATGGTGTTGTGTCAATACGCAACAGCTACATATATGCAACACTCGGTGAGTATGTCTCTGTCAACAGACGGCCGGCGGGCCCGCACGACTGGCGGGCTGCGCATGATTCTCCTGCCCACGGCAACGGTCATCCCACCGGCCCGGCAAGGCCTGAATGGCCGGCAGGTGAGCCGGCTACTCCCCAAACAGCCGGTCCAGTATCGCCTGCAGGTCCCGGGCGTTTTTGGGTGCGTCGGCGACAGGATGGTTGTTGAACAGCGCGAAGCCCTTCTGTGCGCCGCTCCGGGCAATCGCCTGCGCCAGCTCATCCAGCTCGCTCTCCCTGTAGCAGTAGCGGTAGCGCTCCCGCTTGGCGCGGTCGGGCGGCGTCTCCGCCGTGGCCCACCAGTGATCCTCGTTGCGCCCGTGGAAGCGGGCGTAAGCGAAGCTGCCCGTGAGCGGGAAGAACAGGCGCGGCAGCCGCGAGGATGCCGGTCCGTCCACCCAGCACAGCGGCACGCCCAGCCGTTTGAGTCCGTCTGCCGCTTCATCAGTGAACCACGCGCGGTGCCTGAACTCAAACACCGCCGGATACCCGGCGAACCGCTGCGCCAGTTCCGCGAGATACCGCATCGTTTCCCCGCCGGGCGGGAACGAAGGCGGGAACTGGAAGACCACGGCGGCCAGCTTCCCCGCCTCGCGCAGCGGCGCAATGTCGCGCTGAAACTGCTGCGCCACCGCGGCGAAGTCCGGCGGGATGTCATGCGTCAACTCACGGTAAGCTTTCAGCGAAAAGGCGAAATCCGCTCGCGGCTTGAACGCGCCTTCCAGCAGGTACAGCTCCACTTCCGGCCGCACCCGCGCGAGCATCCTCTCCATTTGCCCGGGGCTGGTGTGCCCGTAGTAGGTGAAGTTCAGCTCCACGAGTGGAAATTGCGAGGCGTAATAGGTAAGGAACTTGTCCCGGTGGCCCTGCAGCCCGGGCGGGTAGAACCGCTCCGAGCCGACCCACTCGGGGTAATCGTAGCCGCAGGTGCCAGCCAAGAATCCCATGACCCGATGATAGCAGACCTGCCAGCAGCGGAGTTATGCTATAGTAGAGTCAAACGGGCGCTGATTGAGCGACCGCCTGCCCACTAGGGGGTGGGCGATGTTACGCAGTACGGCAGACCGAGAAGGAGGCGAACCTACATGCGCAGATTACGCATGATAATCCCGCGTCAACCGTTCCCCAACGTGTTCAGTGGTGTGGCCATGCCGCCGCTGGGGCCGCTCTATGTGGCGGCAGCGGTGCGTGCGGCCGGCGGCTGGCAGGTGGAAGTGATAGACGAGAACAACTGGCTGCGCCGAGGCGACCATGGGCGGTTGCAGGAGATCAGGCCGGCGGACGCGGTGGGCTTCTACGGGG
>CAZXPM010000125.1:0-3649 GCA_964643155.1 uncultured Planctomycetales bacterium
CCTGAGACTCAGGGATGCGCTGTCCTTCCCGCTGGGACGCGATACGCTGGTGTCCGGCTACACTTCCGACTTCATTGACAGCGTGCTGCAGGGGATGGCCGGCCGATGAACCGCGCCGCGGCTTTCTCGCTGGCTGGCGCCCTGCTCCTGGCGCTGACCGGCGCCAGCATCGTCTCGCTTCTCCCTCACATCCGCCAGACGCCGCAGCCCCCTGCCCTGAGCCTGGCGGATGAAATCCTGCTGGTGCCGCTGGTGCTGCCGGGGGGATCGGGGCAGGCTCCGGACAACTTGCTGCTGGTGGCGCTGGCGGCGGACCTGCGGCGCAGCTTCACCTGCGAGATTGAGCTGGCTTCGCCCCTGCCGCTGAGCAGGCTATCACTGGGCAAGGATGGAGGGACGCTGCGCGCGGACACCGCGCTGGACGATCTCGCCCATGCATATCACCGCAGCGGTCACCTCTTGCTCCTCGGCGTAACCGGCGCGGCGCTGTCCGAGCGCGGGGAAAGTGTGCTGGGCTACGCGCAACTGGGCGGGAACGCCTGTGTCGTCACCACGGCGGGGCTGGGAACCACCCCCGCCAGGCTGCGCGAGCGCCTGCTGAGATCGGCGCTTCACCAGATTGGCCACACCTTCGGCCTGTCCCATTCCGCAGACCCGCAGAGCGTCATGTTTGACGCGCCGGACACTGAAGCGCTGGACGCCATGCGTGACTGCTTCAACGAGGAAGAGATGAAAGCGCTGCGGCGTATTCCGCGGCTGCACGGTCGCTTGAGAGTAGACTGAAGGAAAGCCGGGCGGGCGCTACAGCGCCACTGCCCGGCTCTCAGCATGTAACTTACCGGTTGCAGGTTGGGCTATGAGCCGACCTGCTGCTTAATCCACTCAGTGGAAACCGACTTCGGACGGGTGATGGGAGTACCCAGCGCGCGGTTGATGACGAGCTGGCTCAGCATGCCCATTGCGCGGCTCACGCTGAACAGCACCGTGTAGTACGGGAATTCCTTCAGCCCGTAGTGGTATAGCAGCGCGCCGGAGCCCGCATCCACATTCGGCCACGGGTTCTTGGCCTTGCCGTGCTCCTGGAGCACCTTCGGGGCCACCTGGAACAGCAGGCTCACCGTCTTGAAGGTGTCGTCGTCCGCGCAGTGCTTCTGGCCGAACTGGTGGAACGCGGTGAACCGTGGATCCACCACCCGCAGCACCGCATGCCCGTAGCCCGGGATGACCTGGCCGGAGTTCAACAGCTCCCAGCACATGTCGGTGAGCTGCTTCTCAGTGGGCACGCCGTTGAACCGTTCAATGACCTTGAGCACAAACCCCAGGCACTCCTGGTTCGCCAGCCCATGCAGCGGGCCGGCGAGGCCGTTGAGGCCGGCGCTGACCGCGTAGTAGGGGTCAGACAGCGCGCTGCCGACGGTGTGGCAGGTGTTGGCGCTGACGTTGCCGCCCTCGTGGTCGCTGTGGAGGAGCAGGTAGAGCCGCATCATGTCGTAGCAGTCTTCGGTTTCCTCCAGGCCGAGCATGTGCACATAATTCGCGGCCCAATCCAGGCTATTGTCGGGAGCGATCAGGTCGCCTTTGTCGTAGCGGATGCGGTAAACACCCGCAGCGATGCCCGGGATCATGCCGATAATCCGCAGCGCGTCCTCCAGCGCCGCATCCCAGTACTCCGTCTTCGCCATTTCGCTGTAGCGGCGGGCGAACTCGGATTCGTGCTGGAGCACGAGGATGCCCGTATCCAGCATCGTCATCGGATGGCTGTCCTTCGGCATCGCGCGAAGCACGTCCCACACATAGCCGGGAACCTCGTAGCGCTGGCGCAGGTCGTCCTGCAGAGACTTCAGCTCCTCAGCGGATGGCAGTTCGCCAGTGAGCAGCAGCCAGAAGATCTCTTCCGGCAACTTGTCCGTGAGCTCCAGGACCGGGATGCCCCGGATGATGAGGCCCTTGTCGGGCTCCACCACCGAGGTGTCGCACACCATCCCCTTCACGCCGCGCATGCCGCCGTAGGCCTGCTGCACGGTAACTTCGGAGATGACCTTGCCCCCGTGCGTCTTGATCAGGTTGCGTATATCCTCACGCAGCCCGGGAATCTGGTCCGCCAGTTTCTTTTTAAGCAGTGACATCATTAACCTCCACGACTCTACCGGTTGGTTGTCATTGTGATATGTTTCACGAGACGAGTGGAGAGACCCCACCTCCCTTATCGTCCTCCAATTATAGGCGGCATCCTATTTGTAGTCAATACTCCCGAAGGGTAGTTCTGGGCGGCCAGCGCCGAAAGAGCATGTCGGGGCGGTTGCCGGGCCGAAAGTTTGTGAAGAAGTGTAAGTTGCCCGGCGTAAGCTCCTGGCCGCTCACGGGTAGACCCAGGTGAACGCGCAGGGCTTGAAAGTGCTGAAAGTAAGGCGCAGTTTCTCCTCGTCAATACTCCTGATATCCATCACGTGCAGCCGCCCGTCGTCATCAACCTGGTAGGGAATCGCCAGGCCGGTGAAAAGCGATGAATCCAGCCGGATACCCAGCATCACCGGCTGTGCAAACTCACGGGCGCGCTCGGTTCGGATGAACAGCACTATTCCGGAACCGGTGCCGGCTCGGATCTTCACTTTCCGGCGGGAGTACCCCAGGCTGAGCTCTTCTTCCTCCGCCAGTGCGCCCGGCGGCACCGCGGCGGTCAGCCCGTCGGCCGGAGTGCCGGTCCCCGCCACCATGAGGGTGCCGCCTTCGGCGCCGATGGTGGCGCGAGCGCAGACTACCTCGGAGTTCTGGCGGTCGTCAACGGTTGCGTTACTGGTTTTCATCTTCACCCCATCTTCGGCCTGCGTCCCCGCGGTTTCAGCGGGCGCCGGACGTTCCACGCAGGCGGCATATGCCGCCGCCGCTGCAACAAGCAGAAGCAGCAGCCACCACCATCGGAGATTCACCCTAGTGTGGCGGCTGCTGCTCATTGTTCCGTCTTCGTGAAACCGCGTTCACGAATCAGCTGTCAACCACGCTACTTGACGCGCATGGACGGCGGGGGCACCGGCACGGTGATGTTGGGTATGCCGTCAATGCCAGGGCGGACAACCGGCGTCCAGCCCCCCAGCGCGCTCGGCGTATGCTCCACCGGCGTGATGGTCGCAATGTCAACCCAGTCGGGACCGCTGTCTTCCGGCTGGTTGTTGCTCGGGTCACTGGCCCCGAGGTAACCGCCAAAGTGGTAGGTAACCTCGTATGGCGTATCCTCGTAGAGCAGGATGCCCACCTGATAGTGCGTCCCGCCGTTGCCGTGGTCGGAGTAGTAGTGCAGGCGGACGCGGTACGGTTCGCCCCAACGCACGGTGTTGTCGTACGTGAGGGTCCAGTGTTCGGGACCGTAGCCCCAGGTGTTGTCCACGTCCAGCCAGCCGCCGTCGGCGGTGTACCTGTGGTAGTAGCACGAGTAGTCGCCCGTCGGGTCAATCACATAGGTGTCCACATCGGTGTCGTTCTTGTCCCAGGTCACCGTGACGAGAATGACCGCCTGGCCGAAGACGCCTTCAAGCGTGAACAGCTCCGTATCCATGTTGTTGGGGACGCTAATCCAGTTGCCGTGGGCGTCATGCCCGCTGGTGTCAAACCAGATGAAGTTCGTTCCCAGGTCAATGGGGATGGTAACGCTGAA
>CAZXPM010000125.1:3659-5188 GCA_964643155.1 uncultured Planctomycetales bacterium
AAGCTGCGGGAGCCGTTCCAGACTACCAGTTTTTCTACCAGCACCTCGCCGCTGTCAATGGTTCCGCTCAGTATCGTGCTCCGGTCGTAGATCTCGGTGCCGTCAGCCGGGCTGATGTCGTGGATGGTTGCCTCGTTGCTGCCGCCGAACTGGTTCTCGGCATCCGTCAGGATGTTCTCGTAAGATTCGGTTAGATGGAGAGAGCCGTCGCCGTTGTAGATGATGCCGTCGTATCCGGAGTAGGCGTTGAAGTTCTTGGTGCCGGTGTCGTAAACAGCAGTGCTGACCTGGCCCGGGTGGTTGGGGTCGTACATATGGATGTTGCCCCGGTTGTAAGCGTAGGCCAGAACCGAGTGGGCACCCGCGCCTGCACCGGTGTGGTACAGGTAGATGAGCACCGGGCTGGTGGTGTTGAGGATGGCGTTGCGGATGATCACGTAGTTCTGTTCGTCGGTCAGGGTGGTCTCGTTGGCGATCTCCGGCCAGTACACGTTCCACTTCTGGGCGATGGAGATGAAAGTGCGGGTGGCGATGATGTCCTGGCCGGTGAGGCCGCCCACTGTGTACATGAAGCGGGGGAACAGAATGCCGTCCGCCAGATGGTGCTCCCAGTACCACAGCGAGAACGAGGTCATGCCGAAGCACTCGCCGCCGCGGTTGTAGTTGGAGCCGTTGTTGACCACCTGCATACCGTCATTGGCCGGACGGTAGCCGGTGGCGTAGGCGGTCTGCGGGGGCGTCAGCCCCAGCAGGTCCATAATCCAGGTGAAGAGTGAGGCGTGGAAGGTCTCAAATGTCGCCGTCCCGCCGTCCGGATCCAGCTCGGTCAACTGCATGACGTGTAGCCCGCCCTCGTCGTCAATGTAGTAGGGCACCGGGATGGCGGATTCGTCGTCGTAGGGGATGGTCACCGACGCGGCCTCGCCGAAGTCGGAAATGTCCCCGGTGTTCAGCACAATGATGGTGCCGCCGAAATCGCCCCACTCGGGGTCAACGCTGCCGTCGTTGGTGCCCAGCTCCACCAGTGTGTCTTCCGGTAGCGCGCCCGGGGGGAAGGTGACGCTGATGCCTTCAACGCCGGTTCCGCCGGGGCCGATGATGGTGCCGCCTTCAGGCCCGATGGTCATAGACACTTCAATGGTGTCAGCGCCGATGGTGACCTCCGCTCCGCCGCCAGTGGCGGCCACGATGGCGGGGGTGCTGTGGACACCGGAGGCGCTCTCGCTGTCCACTGGAGTGACGCGGACCCACTGGCCGGGGGCGAGCGCAAGCGTGTGCTCAAACTGCAACCGCCCCGTTCCCGCAGCCGCGGAGAAGTCAACTGTGTCCACGGGGTTGAACGGGCCCTCCTCGCCGGCGCTATTCTCAATGACGTAACCTGCAACCTGCACCGCGAAGTTCTGCGCGATGGGAGTTACATCGCTGATGCCGATAGTGCCGTTGCCGTCGCCGTCCACCACCGATAGCAGGGACAGCTCGCCGCCGGTCACCTCGGCGCCGAAGTTCTGCGCCAGCGGGGTCAGGTCGGA
>CAZXPM010000126.1:0-320 GCA_964643155.1 uncultured Planctomycetales bacterium
AGAGCTCCTCCCAGGGGATATCGGTCGTGCCGCGCTTGCTCACCAGGTCGCTGACCTGCCCGGTTTCAACGTCGCCGACGACCACCAGCACCATACTGGCGGCGGAGATCTCCTCCTCAAAGAAACGCATAATCTCCTCGCGGCTGATCGCCTGCACGCTATCCTCCCAACCGAACACCGGCGGGGCGTATGGGTTATCCGCGCCGTACAGAGCTTCCCGCGCGGCGAAATGAGCGCGCTCGGAGGTGCTGTCGCGGCTGCGGGCGATGTCGCTGAGGACGCGTGCGCGCTCCAGCTCCAGTTGTTCCGGCGGGAAAACC
>CAZXPM010000126.1:330-5180 GCA_964643155.1 uncultured Planctomycetales bacterium
CACCCAGCTCCTCTCCCAGCACGCCGAATAGCGTTGACAGGTCCGCCGACAGGCACCGCCCGCCAAAAGCGAAGGACTCGCGACCGCAGGAATAGCCCAGCGAAATGGCATTGTCCTCCAGCACCGTCGCCAGCTCCAGCTTGGAGCGGCGCGCGGTTCCGGCCGCCAGCAGGTTCACCGCCAGGTTGCACAGGCCGCTGCGCCCGGGGGGGTCAAAGGCGCTGCCGACGGCAATGCGGCCGGCAATGGTAACAGTGGGATTCTCGTGCTCCCCGCACACGACCTGCACAATTGCGCCGGGGTAGAGATCATACTCCAGCTCATCGCTATCGCCGCTGCCCGCGCCGGATGCGGGCGCGGCCAGTTCGTCCCGTGAAGCGCGGCAGACCGGGCGCGGCGGGGTAAGCTCCGGCGCTGGGTCGTGCACATGTACGCTCTCAGGATCATCTATCCCCATCTTTTCCAGCGTGTCCGGGCGCTCGGATTCAGCGGCTTCATTCTCGCGCACGCCTTCGTACCACGCGACGGTGCTGTTGGCCTCGGTCAAGTACTTCCGCGCAACGCGCTGCACGTCCTTGCAGGTAACCGCGTTCAGGCGCGGGAGGAACAGCGGGATGTCGCGGTGCGAAGCGAAGAGTTCAAAGCCCAGCAGCAGGTCGGCTTCGCCTTCGGCCGAGTCGCGGCTGTAAATGAAACCTGCTTCCGCCTCCTTGCGGGCGCGGGCGAGTTCCATCTCGGTTATCCCCCCTTCCGCGACGCGGCCAATCTCGGCGAGAACCGCGCTTTCCACCCGGCCGAGCGGCACGCCCTCGTTCAGCGCGGCGCCAATGTGCAGCAAGAAGGGAAAGCGGCAAGTGAAGCAGCCGGAGGTGGCGCGCACCGCGGAGGCCAGGCGGGTTTCCACCACCGCCTGGTACAGGCGGCTGGTGCGCCCCGCACCCAGCGTGTGCGAGCAAATCTCCAGCGCGTAGGCATCCGGGTCGCCGGCAGACGGCGTGTGCCAGGCCATCAGCAGGTAGTCGGTTCGCCCCGCGCGGCGCAATAGCAGGCGGCGGGCGCTGAGCTGCGGCGGCTCCGCCGGCAGCCTGGGCGGCACGAACCCACAGGAGGCAATGCCGCCGAAGTGGCGCTCAATCTCCCGCAGCAGCTCCTCCGGCTTGAACATCCCCACAGCCACCAGCACCGCGTTCTCCGGGCAGTAGTATCGCCGGTAATGCCGCGCGAGGTCGTCCACTGAGAGGCGCGCCAGGTCGCCGGGGAGGCCGATGGTGGGCCACCAGTAAGGGTGCGCGCTGAAAGCGGTTGACTGCATGGTTTCAAACAGCAGCGCGAAGGGGGAATCGTCCCGCTGCTCCAGCTCGTTGCGCACTACCTCCAGCTCCTCGGCATGCTCATCGGGCGAGAACAGCAGGTTGCGCATGCGGTCGGCCTCCAGCTCCAGCGCCAGCACCTCGCGGCCCGCCGGCAGCGTGACGTGGTAAACCGTCTTGTCCAGCCAGGTGTAGGCGTTGGCGTCGGCGCCGACCAGCGCCATCAGCAGGTCAAACTCGCCGCTGCGGTGGTTGGCCGTGCCCTTGAACATAGCATGCTCCAGCAGGTGCGAGACGCCCGTGACGCCCGGATACTCGCAGCAGGAACCCACGCGGTAGGCGATGGCAAGGGTGACCACCGGCGCGGTGCGGCTCTCCTTGAGCAACACCGTAAGCCCGTTTGAGAGCCGCCGCTCCATCACTTCGCCATAGGTGTGGCTTGTTGGCATCGCTGTAAGGGAAGAAGTATAGCGGAAAGGGCTAGTAGCCGCGGGCAGGGTCAACCACATTCAAGAGGGGCTCCCCCGCCAGGTAGCGGCGGAGGTTCTCGCCGAAGAGGGCGGTTTCGCGCTCCCAGAAGTGCGGCGACACCGCGGCGATGTGCGGAGAGATGAGCACGTGTTCCGCCCGCCAGAGCGGTGAATCCGGCGGCAGCGGCTCCTCGGCGAATACGTCCAGCACCGCGCCGCCCAGCCAGCCCGGCAGGCGCCATTCGCCCGCACGCTCGTCCCAGCCCAGCGCGCGGATTAGCGCGGGCTCGTCCACGGTGCAGCCGCGGCCGATGTTCACGAAAACGGCGCCCTCCTTCATCTGCCTTAGCCGCGCCTCGCAGAAGAAGCCGGTGGTCTCCGGCGTCTCCGGCAGCGTGTTGACCACGACGTCGCAGAGCGGCAGCATCCCGCTGATGCCGTCCCCGGTGAAAGTGCGCTCCGCCGGCGGGTCCTCGCGGCCGCTGCGGCGGCAGGCCAGCACCCGTGCGCCCAGCGCGTGCACCGCCCGGGCCAGCCGCTGCGCCACCGCGCCGAAGCCGGCGAAACCAACCGTCATCTGCCCGAGCTCGCGCATCTCGCGGTACTGCGCCCACGCTTCGGGCTGGCACCAGTGGCGCTCTAGCTGGGAGCTGGCGAGCAGGCGCAGGCCGCGGGTGAGCGTGAGCAGCATTCCCAGCGCGTGCTCGGCCAGCGCGGGTGCGCCGACGCCGGCGGAGTTGGTGAGGATGACGCCGGACCGCCGGAACTGCGGGGTGAGGCTGGAAGCCACGCCGGCCGCGCAGGTGTGGAACCACTTGAGGTCCTGCGCCAGCGAAAGCAATTCCGGGGTGAGCCTCCACCCCCAGATGACTTCAGCGCGGGAGGCCTCAAGGTGGAAGCCCCGCTGTTCACGGTTCCAGTGGAAGCTGACGCCGCTGAAGCGTTCTTTCAGCCCGGCGAGATGCTGCGGGGGCAGCGCCCACATTTCATGCTCGCAGGAGATGTTGACGACGACCAGCATCGCCGAAGTTATAGCATGAAAGCGCAGCGTCCCGCAGCGCGGGCGTGTTCGCAGCAGTTTTTGGCGCGGTTACGGGTGTTGATGAGCGCCGTGCTCGTCCTGGCTGTCAAGGGAGGCCAGGAACTCCTCCATGTCCTCGGTGCGCTCCTCTGGATGGGCCTCGGGATTGATCGCAATCCAGTAGGAGTCGTCGCACTCGGTGCAGCGCACCCGCACCCGCTGCACCTGCTGCACCTGCCGCAGGCTCTCTTCCTCCTCCCACGTGACCGTCTTCTCGTAGGACTCCACGCCAGACATAATCTCGTGGGAAGTGCGGCGGCGGCAGATCTGGCACGCGCGGGTGAAATGCGTACCGGGGACCAGCTTGGAGCGCGGGACCCAAGCGAAGTCGTCGGCTGTGCCGGTGCCGTTGCAGACGCGGCACAGCTCCCTTTCGTTTCCGACCAAGCCTCTCCCGCTGCAGTAAGCACAGGGCTTGAGCTTAAGCACATAGCCCTTCCCGCCACAGGACGGGCAGCTAATCGGCACCTGTTTCTTCACCAGGCCGAGAAACGCCGAAGTCTCGACAAATGAGATGCCGGTTCCCCCGCATTCCGCGCACTTAGTTCTTTCCAGCATCGCCTTACCTCTCCCTTGGGGCTGGTACAACTAGTTTACCACATCGCGCGGGATTCCAGCGCAACCTCCGGCTGGAGGGGAGGCGAACCGGCGGGTTTAACCGCGATTTAACCGGTTTGTGGGACAGACAGGGCAGTGCAACAGAATTGCGGGGGGCGGTAAGCCGGGTTCTGTCCCTCCGCCTCCGCCCTGCAAGCAGGGCTTCGGCGGATTGGGCGGCCATTTCTCTGGCCACGCGGTCTCCCACGCGGTCTTGCGGACGCAGTGACACCGGCGGGCCGCCGGTAAGCCCCGCCTTGCGGCGCGGCTTCGTCACCTGCCTTGCACCGGACGGGGTTGCCCACCCGGGAACCTCACGGCCCCGGACGTGCGCTCTTACCGCACGGTTTCACCCTTGCCAAAGGCCTTAGCCGGGATTTCGGCCGGACCGACCGGACGGGCGGCCCGACCGAGGGTTTGGCGGTTCTTTTCTGTGGCGCATTCCATACCCCGCTTGCGCGGAGTTCCGGGAACTTGCCCGGCGTCCGACCCTGCGGTGCCCGGACTTTCCTCACCCCGGGCCGAAGCCCGAAGCGCGGCCGCCAGCCCCCCGCAGGTATATGATACCGCAAGCGCGGCTGCGGCGCATTCGCCCCAAGCTCGCTCTGCTAGAATACGGCGCATGCGCGCACTTCTCCTAACAATGGTCGGATTGATGATCCTGTTGATGGCCGGCTGCAACCAGCCGCCGGGCGACACCACGACCGATGGAAGCGGCGCGGCCAAAGCGCCCGCGGCGAAGGCTGCGGTGGAAGTGGGCACCGCCCGCAAGCCGGTGGTGATGGCGTTTGTGCCGTCAACCGAGGTGGAGAAGATCGTGGAGGGCGCCAGGCCGCTGATGGAGCTGCTGGAAGAGAAGACGGGTCTCAAGTTCAAGGACTACGTGGCCACCAGCTACATCGGCGTGGTGGAGGCGATGGGCCAGGGGCATGTGCACGTCGCGTGGCTGCCCACGCTGGCCTACGTGCTGGCGCACCAGCGCAACGGCGCGGAAGCGGTGCTGAAAGTGGTGCGCCACGGCAAGGACACCTACTACGGGCTCATCTTCACCCGCACCGATTCCGGCATCAACACGCTGGAGGACCTGAAGGGCCGCACCTTCGCCTTCGTGGAGGAGGCCAGCGCCTCGGGGCACCTGTATCCGCGCGCGCTTTTGCTCAAGCACGGAATTGACCCGGACAGGGACCTGGCGCGCTACATGTTCGCCGGCGGGCACGACAGCGCGGTGCTGGCGGTGTACAAGGGCAATGTGGACGCGGGGGCGATGTACGACGACGCGCGAGACAAGTTCAAGAACACTATGCCGGAGGTATTTGACGAAACCAAGATAATCGCCAAGACCGACCCCATCCCCTCGGATACGGTGGCGGTGGCGGCGGACCTGCCGCCGGA
>CAZXPM010000127.1:0-3828 GCA_964643155.1 uncultured Planctomycetales bacterium
CTACGGCACTCATCATCGTCTTTCCGGCGGCCTGAGCGTGATGCACTCATTCCGCCGCGGGCGCTCTCTCTTTACCCCATCGCTCGGCCTGCATTTCGCTGGAGGCGAGCCCTTGCAGGCAGGCTGGGACCTGGCGGCGTCCCTCGGCCTGAGCGACACGCTGCAGCTTCGCGCCAGCGGCGGCCGCAGCTTCCGCTATCCGGAGTTCTCTGAGCTGTACTACCCGGCGCAAGGCTTCATCACCGGGAATCCGGACCTGAAGCCGGAGCGCGCGCTGCATGGCAACCTGGGCGCAACTTACAGCGATGGAGCGGTGGAGCTCACCGCTGACGTGTTCTGGCGGCGGCAGCAGAACCTTATCCGGTTCCTCCCGGTCTCGGCCTACAGCCTTAAGCCGCTTAACACGGGTGAAACCGAGGCCAGTGGCCTGGAGCTGGCGGGCCATTTGAAGCTGTCACCACGGCTCCGGATGTCTTTAGCCTACGCCCTCACCGATGCGGAGTTCACCGTGTCCGGTTTGGGGTTTCCCCAGACGCCACGCCACCGCTTCTCCGCCGGGGTGGTTTACACCGGGAACGGATGGAGAGCGTCCGTGGCGAACTTCCGCGAGTCGGCGCAGAACGCCGATCTGTTTGGCAGCATCCGCGTGCCGGGCAAGAACCTGTGGAACCTGTCGCTCGCCAGTACCGGGGACACTGCGGTGACTCTAACTGTAGACAACCTGTTTGACCAATCAACCCGGGATTACTGGGATCTACCGCTCCCAGGACGGTACTTTGAGCTTGCCTGGGAAAGGCAATTCTAATTTCGGAGAAGGGACAATGAAGAGGACTTATTGGATTTTGCTGATTGCGATGTTGCTTGCCCTCTCCGCCTCTTGCGGTGGGGGTGTCGGCGGGGGTGCGCCACCGCTCGATGGCGGCGGCAACGACGGAGTCGCACTGAAGCTGCTGACCTACGCCGACGGCACCGAGTGGCTCATCGCCCCGCCCAATACAGCAGCGCCTGTTACCGCAGTCACTGTAACTGCGGGCGGACAAACGGCTGATGGCAAGTCGCAGGCTGACGGCAGCATCGTCTTCAAACTGCCGGTGACCAACGAGCAGGGCGCGTCCGCGACCTACATCACGCCTCAAGGGCTGAAAAGGACTGTGACCCCGGCGCTTCACCGGGTGGAGGAGAAGCTCACACATGACTTCCTACCTACTGGCAGCGCGCCCAACGATATGGTATTGACTGCTGAGCGTGCTTATGTTGCGAACTCCATGGACAACAATGTCGCGGTTCTTGCGCTGCCTGATTTCAGTCTGGCAGGAACTCTGGTGCTGCCTGCGGGAGCGTCGCCCTCATACCTTTTCGTGAATGAGGCCCTGGGCTTCGTCACCTGCAACGGCAACAACACCCTGGTGGCGTTCAACCCCGCTGACGGCGCGGAGCTGTGGACGGTGGAGCTGGAAAGTGGGGACGCCGCCTTCCTTGGGCCAGGACGGCCATGGGCGAATGCCGCATACGTGTTCGTTCCCCTCGCTAACATTGCCGCCTTCGGCGGCGGCGGCGACGAAACCGATTACTTGCCAGCGGAACTGGCTGTGGTCAGCATCGCCGACCAAACTGAAGCCGTCCGGATCGAGCTCTCAGGGGCCAATGCGGTTGACGCGGTGCCAGTGTCAGCCACCGAGCTGGCGGTCGCGCAGGCAGGCAATCTCTCATTTGACGAGGATTTCCGCCCCTTTGTGACGTCGCCGACCTTCATTGACGTCGTTGACACGACGGCACTAACGGTGGTGCGCAGCGTTAATCTGGGCGTTGTGGGCGGGAGCAGGCTGCTGCATGACAGCGCACGCGCCAGGTTGCTTGTGGGCAGCATCACGGCCGGACGCATGTACACCATCAACACGGCCAACTGGGTGATTGAACGCGGGACGCTTAACCCCGTCATCCTCTCGGATGAGCTCACTTTCGTGTCTGATCTCCTGCTCGCGGAGGGCACTCTGTTTGTCTCCAGCTTCAACGAGGATCTCGTGTACGCGCTGGATCCGTTGACCTACAACGCGGGCGAGTGGATCATGCCGGAACCGCTCTCCCTGGAGCAAGAGGAGCTGTTCCTGGCGGGGCCCCAGAGGCTGCACTATCTGGCGGGGTCACGGTCGCTGCTGGTGCTGGAAGGAGTAGCCAACCGCGCCGCCCGCTACCTGCTGCCCTAACTCTATTACTCGGGCTCAGCCAGGAGCGTCAGTGCCCGCTTGGCCACCTCTTCCGGCGTGATTCGCAGCAGGCACTCCAGCCGCGGGAGACGGCAGTGCCCGCTGAAGCAGGGGTGGCAGGGAAGCTCCGGCGTAGAAAAGGCGTAGGTGTTTTCGCCACGCGGGCCCGTGCGAATCGGGTCAGTCGAGCCGAAGATGCCGATGGTCTTGCGTCCCTGCACCCAGCCCAGGTGCATGATGCTGGTGTCGTTGCTCAGCGTGAGCGCACTCAGATAGACTACCGCGGCGGCCTGTCCTATCGTCACCCGGTCGCAGAGGTCACGGCAGGCATCCGCGTGATCAGCCATCAGGCGGGCGGTGCGCTCGCACTCCACCCCCCTTCCCATCAGGAAGAAGTAGCAGCCATGACTGCGCTTCAGTATCTCAATCGTGGCAGAGTAATAGTCCAGCGGCCAGAGCTTGGTCTTCCACAAGCCGCCCAGCCCCAAAGCCACAGGGGTGGCGTCCGGCGGAAGCTCGCTCATCAGCCTCTCCGCCCACAAGAGGTCATCTTCGCTGCATATCCGCAGCGGGCGGCGAATGCCAGGTGGCTCTATCCCCGCCTCCAGCATACTTGACAGGCACTTCACAAACTGGTGCTTGCGGGAATGCCGGTTGAAGGAGTAGGTGTTCCGTGGGCGCAAGGTGGCGATGAGGAGTCGTGAACGTGGATTCGCCTGCCAGTCAAATACTGTGTCAAACCGCTCTCCACTCAGCTCAATCGCACACTTCAAGTACTCGTCCAAGCCGCGCCAGTTGCGCTGCGGGGCGTAGTAGTGGAACTGGTGAATGCCCCGGAGATTACGGAGTACTTCAGCGTAGTGCGGCGACACTAACACGTGAACTTCATCTTGGGGATGTGTGTGGATGTAGTGCTGTAAGGCTGGGGCGCACATGAGTATATCGCCATAGGCGGAGAAGCGGACAAACAGCACCTTTTTCATCTGCTCAGTTTGGGGCATGAATCTTGCAGGTTTGTATTCTACCAAATGGCTGGGGTTTGCAGGCCTACTTCCCGCGGCCACGGCCTTCCGCCTGGCAGCCGCGCGACACGTAAGGACTGCCCTCCAGGTGGAAGCCCCAGGCGATTTCGCGGCCCGCACTGAGACCGATGCGCCTGCTGCGGGCAATCCGCTCGCCCCGGCGCAAACGCCCCGGCGCCAGGCGCAACGGCGACTCCGGGTTCAACATGTCCACGCCGTTGAGCGTACGGTCAATCCCCAGGCTGCGGCAGAGCACTCCGGGGCCGCCAAGCGGGATGGTTGACGGCACTAGAGGTTCGGCGGCACGCACCAGAACTGCCGCCGCCTCTCCTTCTCTTCCACAGACGATGTTGAGGCAGTAGTGCATTCCATAGATGAAGTACACATAAGCCAGCCCGGCGCGTCCGAACATGACCTCGTTGCGCTTGGTGCGCCCGCGGTGCGCGTGACAGCCGGGCTCGCTCTCGTGGTATGCCTCAACCTCCACCAGCCTGGCGACTATCAGTTCGCCTTCAGGCGTCCTTCTCACGAGTCTCCATCCGAGAAGCCCCGGGGCAACCTCATCCACGGCGCCCCGCAAAAACCCGCGTATTGCCTCCGCC
>CAZXPM010000127.1:3838-5090 GCA_964643155.1 uncultured Planctomycetales bacterium
GGTCAATGCCGCGCGTCATTCCGTTCACTATGCGCTTCTGGTAGAAGGGGTCGCGCAACTTCTGTTCCTCCAGGGCGTTAGTGAGGAAGCCAATCTCCACCAGCACCGCAGGAACTACCGTCTCCCGCAGCACGAAGAAGTTGGCTGTGCGCACTCCGCGGTCAACCGCGCCCGTGCTCGCAAGCAGTTGACGCTGTATGCTATCGGCCAGGGCCGAAGCCTCACTGGCGCCGTTGAAGTGAAAGGTCATCACGCCGGAGAAGGCGGGGTCTTCAATGGAGTTAGCGTGGATGGAGACGAATATCATCGGCAGCAGTTCGTTCGCCCGGTCCGCCCGCTCTCCCAGTGAGGCAAAGCGGTCGGTGTCGCGCGTCAGTTCAACTTCGTAGCCGAGATTGCGCAGTGAATCCGCCAGCGCCAGGGTCACCGGCAGCGTGATGTCCTTCTCGTACACGCCGGTGACGCCGATGGCGCCGGTGTCGCTGCCGCCATGGCCAGCGTCCAGCATGATAACCGCTTTCCTCCGCTCTTTGCTGTAAAGCTGCACGTAGTACTTCTCGCCCTCGCCCTGTTTTAGCACCCGGTAACGCAGCGCCCGTTTCATCTCTATGACTACGCGCACAACCGGCGGCTTCGTGCTGAACTGCCCTACCCTGATCTGCTTCACGGAACCGATGCCCACGTCTATGTACTTGGTCGCCTGGTCGTAAATGGCCCCCGGGAAATCCAGCACCAGCCGGTTGGGGGAAACCAGGGTGGCGACTGACACATCGGTAGGCTTGGTGAATACGACATTGAGCGAGATTTCGCCTGAGGAAGTGCGCTCGTAGGACACAAGGTCAAAGTGATTGCCGAAATGGATGCGGAAGAACACAGATGGTTCGGGCTCGGTGTAAAGCCTGTAGCCGGTCTCTGTTTGCTGAGTGAAGCGCAGCTCCAGCCGGTGATGGCTCAGGTTCCGCACGGACATGGTAGCTTCGCCTGCTTCCTGGAGGAGCCTGGTGACGGGCTCCTCCACGTACGCGCCCTCAACCACGACGCGGAATCCCTCGCCTTCCAGGGGCTCGGCGCGGGCAGCGGCTGGCAGCAGTGTGGTAAACCGCAGCGTCATCTCCTTTGGGCTGAACAGGAGTTCGCCCAGCGCACCGATGAGCCGCATGTTCCCTGTCTCCGGAGAATACGCCAGCGCCATTCCCAGCGCAGCCAGCGCGTCTTCCGGCAGATACACTCTCCCGTGCTTTACCAAGCAGGC
>CAZXPM010000128.1:0-5077 GCA_964643155.1 uncultured Planctomycetales bacterium
CGTCCATCACGCGCGACGTATCGGGCGAGGGCGTGCAGCAGGCGCTGCTCAAGATACTTGAGGGCACGGTGGCCAATGTTCCGCCCCATGGCGGCCGCAAGCACCCGCAGGACGAGTTCCTGCAGGTCTGCACCAACAACATCCTGTTCATCTGCGGCGGCACCTTTGACGGCCTGGAACAGGTTGTGGAGCGGCGGCTGGGGCAACGCACCATCGGCTTCCGGGCTAAGGAGATCACCGGCAAGGCTGCGGAAAAAAGCCGCTACGAGATCCTCCAGCACGCGGAGCCGGACGACTTCATCAAGTACGGGCTCATCCCCGAGCTGGTAGGCCGGCTGCCGGTGGCGGCGGCGCTGGAAGATCTGGACACCGATGCGCTGGTGGAGATTCTCTACAAGCCCGCGAATGCGTTGGTTAAGCAGTACCAGTACCTGTTCCGCGAGGACGGCGTGGAGTTGCGGTTCACCCGCGGAGCGCTGCGCCGCATCGCCCGGCTGGCCAAGAAGCTGGGAACCGGTGCCCGTGGTCTGCGCAGCATCACCGAGAAACTGCTGCTGGACTTCATGTACGACCTGCCGAACCGCAAGCAGGAAGGCACGCTGACGATAGACGCAAAAGACGTGAGCAAGGCTTTTGCCGGAAGCATCGTGCCGTTTGAAACAACTGACGAGGAAGACGAGTCTGAAGAAACGGTGGCGACCCCTGCAGTCCGGCCAAGGCGGAAGGAAGGGCAGCTTCAGCTACCCCCCGCCGAGCCGGAAGTCGTGGGCTAAACAGCGCCACCGGCGATGCCCCAAACGGGAGGGTAGTATGTTTAACCGCTTTACATCGGCCTTGGCCGTCTTGCTGGCTCTGGTTGCCGCCTTCGTGCTCTCCACCTCCGCCGCTGGCGCGGACGCATCCCACGACTGGAGCAAGCTCGCCCGGGAGCTGGCAGAGCTGAAGCTCAGCCCCGAACTGGCAGCCGGATATCTGGCCTACGAGGAGTCAGTGGTCAAAGAAGGTGACTACTGGGTTGTCCCCGCCACCATGAGGACAACGGATTTCTCCTGGCCGGGCAGCGGCGGGCGGTCTCCAGCGCCTGACAGCTACTACGACCTGCTGCAGCACGGCCATCTGGAGCTAACCCCCAGCGTCGGCGGATTCCTTGGAGTCAAGCCGGCGGAACTGCCCGCCTGGAAGGAGCTTACCCGTCAGGAGCGGCTGCAGCTTTTCAGCACCTTCAAGGCGCCGGAATCCTGGCTCAACAGCACCCCTGTGCGGCCGCCGCTGCATCTGACGCTGGCGGGCCAGATGGCGCAGCACGATATGAGCTCCATAGGCGGCCTGCCTGAGCTTCTGGAGTGCGCCTTTGGCGACCCCGAGACCAGCTACAGGCTCTGGGTTGACCGCTCCGCCCATCACGACTGGAAGCTGCGCTTCACCAGGCGGTACCTGCGCTTCATCCTGAACCACCAGACGCTGGGTTTCTTTGAGCCGTGGCACCAGGAGTTCTCGGCTGGTAACGGGTTCATCCAGGAAATCAGCGGCAATGAGGCGCGAACGGCGATTCTGGAGGGGCTCAAGGCCATGGCTCCAGAGCTGCTGGAGAACCGCCTCTCGCTCAGCCCGGCGCAGGCCTCCATTACGGAAGGACGCTCGGAGATTGGCACCGTGGGTTACTTCAACGACGCGTTCCGCGGCGAAAGGCAGGCTACCCTCGTGAAGGGTGCCCTCGCGGCGGGCGAACTGTGGAAGTGGTGCCGTCCCTACTACTTCCGTGTTTACGGCGCGAACCGCGTGGTTGCTGAGGGTATCGTGCTTGCGCCCAGGCCCGAGGCGGCCAGGACCTACCGGCTGCGTGTCTTGCACGGCCATTCCGGCGAGGGTTACATCGTGCAGATTGCCAACGAGGCTTACGGGTTCAGCCGTACAGGAACGCGGGAGAAGGAGGGCATGGTGGACTTCTGGGGCGTTCCCGCATACGTGCTGGATGGCCTGAGCTACTCAGTCTTCAGCACGGACGCGCGTATCAGGAAAGTAGTATCCGCCGACATGGTTGAGGTGGCCCCCGGAGAGATAGAAGTGACGTTGCACTACCAATAGCGCGTGAGCGCCTGAACATCGCCTGCGCCCTGCGCGTCATATACTCAACAGGCAATAATCCCGACTGAGGAGGGGGACGATGAAACGCGTACTGCTGATAATGCTGCTTGTGCTGCTGGCCACCGCTTTCTCCGCCTACGCCCGCGCGGAAGAGCAGACGGCGGAAAGGACGATAGCCTTCACCATCAAGGTGGCTGGCGACGAGGCCAGGGCCGAGGACACGGCCAACGCTTTGCTCTTCATTAACGCGCTCAGGGCGCTTGGCGGTGATATCCACCTTGAAGGCGACCGCGTGATCATCAAGCTTGAGCTTACGCCGGAGAAGGTGGAGGCGCTGCGCCTGGCGTTGAAGCAGGACGGCTTCGCCGTGGCCAATGTCCACGAGTACGCGTTCAGCGGTGACCAGCATCACGATGCTGGTTGCACTGGGCGCGGCAGCCACGAGCGCTTCCTGCTGGGCAAGAAGTGCCGCAGCGATTCCACCAAACAGGTAGAGCGCGAAGCGGTAAAGAAGATTATCATCAAGATGGACGGCGGCAAGAACATTGAGGTCATGGAGGTGGAGCCTGGCGGGATGCCCGAGATGAGGTGCCCCCACTGCGGCAAGACCTTCCGCCCCGACAGGCCCATGATGATGCATCCGCCGATGCCGCCTTTCGGCGAGGAGTTCAGGCAGCCCATTCCGCCTGAGCTTGACCCCCACGCAAAGGCCTTCAGCGGAATGATGCCGGGAATGGGCGCGATGCACGAGGAGGCGATGAGGGAGTTCCAGCTTCTGCGCGAGGAAATGGAGCGCCTGCGCGCCGAGCAGGGCGAGCTCTGGCGGGCGCTGGAGGAGCTGCATATGCGCCTGGACTGCATGGACGAGGCCGAGCGCGCCAAGTGGGAGGATATGGACGAACTGTGGCGCGCATTGGACAGGCTGTATATGGAGATGGACGAAGACGAGGACTAGGCGCCAGAGATAGTTGGCCTGGCCATCTGCGGTCATGTAACCTCCGCGCAGCCCCGCGTGTCTTATCATTGGGAATACACGGCCCGCCGAACCGACGAATGGCCCCCGGGACCGGAAGCGCTGTCGGAGGAGCACTTCGCCGCCGCCGCCGGTTACATCCGCGCCGCTTCCGGCCCAATCTGGTAGAATCACAATTCACGCTTGGTAGCAGCTGACTCCAACAACCGGCATTCGCGGGGGGAGGCCCTCGCCAGCGAGACCATCGGCCTGCGGGGGAACCGCGAGCTGAAAGAGCTCCTGGGCGACTTCGACTGCCACCTGCGCCGCCTGCGCACCGACTTGGAGGTCAAGCTCTACACCAAGGGGCAGGCGGTTCACATTGTGGGCGCGCCCGAGAACGTGCGCCGCGCCTACAGCGTTATCCACGACCTGCTGCGCATCGTGCGCCGCGAGGGCGAACTGAAAGAAGAAGACGTGGAGGAGCGGCTGGCGCAGGAACTGGAGGAGGCGCAACAGGGCGCACCGGTCAAGGGCAACGAGCTGCTGCCGACGGTGCCCAATGTCAGTCCGCGCACCCCCGGCCAGGAGGAGTACCTCCGTGCCATCGCCAGTAACGAGGTGACGCTGTGCTACGGCCCCGCCGGCACGGGCAAGACCTTTCTTAGCGTCGCCGCCGCCATCTCGTATTTCAAGCGCGGGCTGGTCAACCGCCTGGTGCTTACGCGGCCGGCGGTGGAGGCGGGCGAGTCCCTGGGCTTCCTGCCCGGCACGCTGGTGGAGAAGGTCAACCCATACCTGGTCCCGCTGTTTGACGCTCTCAACGATATTCTCGGCTTTGAGCGCGCGCGCAAGATGATTGAGCGCGGCGTGATAGAAGTTGCGCCCCTGGCATTCATGCGCGGTCGCAGCCTGAATCACAGCTTCATCATTCTGGACGAGGCGCAGAACACCACTTACCCCCAGATGAAGATGTTCCTCACGCGCATGGGGCGGGGCAGCCGTGCGGTGGTCACCGGCGACATCACCCAAATTGACCTGGAGAAGCGCGAAGACTCCGGCTTTGTCTCGGCGCTCAGGGTGCTCCGGGGATTCGGGCCGGGCGTCATCACCGTTGAACTGAAACAGTCCGATGTGGTGCGGAATCCGATTGTGCAGCGCATCATTAACGCCTACGACCGTTTTGAGGGCAATGGGGCAGAGGAAGGGGGCGCGGAGTAATGGTGGAGGAGCGTACCGGGAGTGCCGGCCGCCGCAAGTGGGCTCCCCCGCTGGGGCTGCGGCAACTGGTCGGCGCTGCGTTCTTCTTCGTCCTGACCCTCGGCCTGCTGTATATGCACACGGTGCTGTTCCCGCTCAGGCTGGTGTCGGGCCAGGTCGTCGCCTTTGACATTAAGTCCCCCATGGCCGCGACCTATGTGGATTCCGCTGAGCTGGCGGAGTTGCGGCAGGGGGGAAAGGCCAGCATCCTTGACCCTGCGGTGGCGGAGCGCGCCCTGCTCAACATGAGCAGCTTCTTTGCGGGACTGCACCGCGCGCGGTTGCAGGGCGGCGACCCCAACCAGCTTGTGGAAGAACTGTCAGAGGATTACGGGTTGCCTTCGGAGCTGGTGGCGGTGCTGATCACGTTCTCCGAGGACGAGCTGGAGGACGTGCAGAACTACGCGCGCGAAGTGCTCACAGGCTTCATGCAGACAACGCTGAACGAAGGAGAAATAGACAAGCTGCGCGAGGCCTCAATGGAGTCCATGTCCATGACCGTGCCGGAGAAGGTGGCGGCCTTCTTCCTGGAGCCCAACATCGTAGAGGCCCCGGACATTCCCGAGGTTGAGAAGCATATAAGAAAGCTCGTTACGCACTCAATCTCCAAGGGAGAGATCATCCTCGCTGCCGGGGGCACAGTTGACAGCGTCGTGCTGGACAAGCTCGCGGCGGTGGAGAGCGGCCTCTACAAGCAGCGGCACTACCATTTCGCCGGCATCGCGTTGCTGCTCCTGCTGCTGATGCTCGTGTGGTACGTCCATCTGCGCTGCTATAAGC
>CAZXPM010000129.1:0-5050 GCA_964643155.1 uncultured Planctomycetales bacterium
GAACACGACTCGCGAGCCGCGGGACCAAATTGCGGGAATAGTGGACTATGAGGCCGCGCTGGAGGACTGGAACTGATGAAGAACCAAGAATCCTCAAATCTAGTGCATATGATGCTCTTCACCGTAGCTACCGTACTGCTCGTCAGCTCTTGCGGAGGATCGACCAGTAGTGCTATAGCGCCACCATGGTTGCCTCCCTCTTGCTATTTCTATATCGCTGATGTTGAGTTACCAGAGATGATCACCGAAGGGCAGCCCCTGGAGTTGCAGCTTACAGTGAATCTCCCTGATGGTGATGCGTGGACGAGTAGAACTGAGCAGGATTTGGCTCGAAAGATGATCGCCGTAAGCGTGGATGTGGACTCGCTAGATGAGGCTGCGGACCTCTATAGAGTAGAGCTTGGACCGATTAGGATTCCGTGGCCCGGCAGGCAGTGGGATGTAAGTGACCTCAACCAGCCTCCGTTCATTGAGCTTCAGTGGGATTTTCCCGGTGACTTACAGGTGCATGGAAGCTACGTGGACGGGAGGGACTTTGAGGGCAGTCTCCTCTTGCCGGTCGGTACTTACGAGCTTTATATATGGTCGGGTGATCCGCCGGTTGGGAGTGTGGACATACATGATTGGGGCCAATTGAACTACGTCCACTTCGGCAGCTTTGAGGTCGTGCCGGCGGGGAGCGGGGCGTGATCATGCGTGACCGGATCGCGGGCATTGTGGACTACGAGGCCGCGCTGGAGGATTGGGACTGATGGTAGCGAGGGAGAACAAAGTGAGTTGGTGCGTTGTCGTATTCACTCTATTCGCCGCCTATCTGACCGCTTGCGGCGGAGGGGGAGGGACTTCAACTGGCCCGGGGCGTATCCCATTCCGGCTATACGGGATGTTATGCGTTGAGGACGTGGCTATCCCAGAAACTCTGAGCGAGGGGTTGCCTCTGGAGCTGCAGATAACAGTGAATATGCCTGACGACCAGGGCTGGATTGGCCGGGCGGAAAACGAACGCGGGCGCAAGGTAGTGTTCATTGATGTGGACGTCATTAACGAAGAGACATCGCAGTACCGGATTAGGTTTCATGGCATACGCTTTGTCTGGCCGGATGAGCCATCGGAGTGGAACGCGATTAACAGCCCGCCCTACACCCATTTCGTGTGGCACTTCCCCGAGGATTTTCGGGTGCAGGGACGCTACGCCGACGGCGAGCACTTTGATGGTGCTCCGCTGCTGGAGCCTGGCACCTACGAAGTGTGGATGTTGTCGGGTAATCCACCCATCGGCAGCCTTGACGATTGGTCACAAGAGTTATTCGGCAGCTTCGAGGTCGTTCCGGCGGAGGACGGGGGAAGCTAGGCTTCCGGCTCCTCCGGTGGGGTCTCTTCCGCGTCGGCGGCCTCGGCTGGTGGCTCGGGCTCTGAGGGCCCGGGTTCATCCGCCATCGGCTCCAGGGTCTCCACCGGCGCGATGACCTCCACGGTGAAGACGGTCTGGCCGGCCTGGAACTCGTCGCCGCTGGTAAGCTCCAGCCACTCATCCGGCGCAACCTTTTCGCCGCGCACCAGTGTGCCATTGGTGGAGCCGAGGTCCTTGAGCTTCAGCGTATCCAGGTCAACATCCAGCACCAGGTGCGCGCCGCTCATATAGCCGTCAGCGGGGAAGGCCAGGTCATTGCGGTCTTCCTTGCGCCCCAGGCGGATCTCGCCGAAAGGCAGCGGATACTCCTGGTCGGCCGTTTTCAGCCGCCAGGGCGAGCCGACTTCGGCGACTTCCTGGTCGACATGCGCTGCCGCCGGGACTTCGGCTTCAGCGGGTTGAGTCGCCGCCTCTTCAACTCCTTCGGCAGGCTCCGCAGATTCCGCAACAGGTGCATCGGGCCAGGTGAACGTGAGCGGCAGCTCGCCGGCCTTCACTACGCTTTCGGGATGCAGCTCGCGCTCCTCGTCGGGCTCCAGTTTCACCCCGTCAACAAAGGTGCCGTTGGTGGAGCCGAGGTCGCCGATGAAGAGCCTGCCCTCGCGCACCACGAGCTTGGCGTGCTTCCGGGAGAGGTAGGCGTTGCTGACCACCAGGTCGCCTTCGCTGCGGCCGAGAATGTGCTCGCCCTCGGCCAGGTCGAAGACCTCGTCCCCAACTGCCAGCTCAATCACCGGCGCGGACGGTTTCGCCGCCTCTTCCGCGCCGCCTTCTAGCGAGCCGGGCTGATAGCCGCAGCCGCCACAGAACTTGGTGTCGGGCTTGAGCTCCGCCCCGCAGTAGGGGCACTCAGTTTCGCTGCTGGGCGCGTCCGGCTCATTCATCAAGCGGGTTTCATCTGTCGGTGTAGCGTTATCCATTAGGCCTCCGGCGGCTTGCGCCGCACATCGCGGGTTCCACCATCTACATTTTAACGCATCCGCGTTTGCCCCAGCCGCCGCACCGCCCAGAACGCGATAAGCGCCAGCAGCCCGGCAGCCACCATCCAATCCAGCAAGTGGGTGTAGCGCTTGATGTGCTCCCAGTTTTCGCCCAGCGCCACGCCGGCGTAAGTCAGCACGTAGCACCAGGGGATCGCGCCGAGGAAGGTTAGCACGCAGAACGGCCCGAAGCGCATCCTGGAGATGCCCGCGGGCAGCGAGATGTAGGTGCGCACGATAGGAAGCATGCGGGTGAAGAACACCGTCGCCGGGCCGTGGCGGTCAAAGAACCGGTCGGCCACGGCGAGCTCATGCTCCCGGATGAAGATGTACTTGCCGTAGCGCTGGAGGAACGGGCGGCCGCCGTAGTAGCCCACGGCGTAGGCGGCGATGCTGCCGATCAGGTTGCCAAAGGCGCCGGCGAAGGCGACTGCGTGCAGGTTGAACCGCCCGGTGTAAACCAGGAAACCGGAGAACGGCATGATTATCTCCGAGGGCAGCGGTATGCAGGCGCTCTCCACCGCCATCATCCAGATGACTCCGGGATAGCCCATAGTGGAGATGCCGTTCTTGATGAACTCGGCAAGCGTTTGCAGTATGGATGCGAGCACGTGGGAGCGGATTCTACCAGAGTGCTACCGGATGGGCACGGCGTCACCGCCGGTGCCGGGGTCCGGGGGAGGCTCCTCCTCGTCAGTGCCGCCTCCGTCGCCTTCGCCATTGCTTTTTCCACTGTTGCCGTCCTCGCCGGGTGCCGCCTCCTCGCCGCCTTCATCGGGAAGGGCGGGCTCGGCCCCGGCTTCCTCAGTCAGCTCTGCCTCTGCTTCGGGTTCTGCTGCCGACGGCTCGCTCTCCGCCGTTACCTCTTCCGGCCTGCCCGCAGAGTAAATCCCCTTCGCGATTTGCAGCGCGAGCGTGTCGCCCACTATGTAAGGGTAGATGGACGCCTGGTCAGGGCGGATATAGCCGTACTCAATATCCACATAGGTCGCCGGGCTGGTGAGCGGCTCCACCCTGTTGGAGTTCAGGTCATGCTGCCAGTGGTAGATTAGCCGGTCGGGCTTGCCGGGGATGGTGACGGTCCACAGAAAGTGCTTGATGCCGTCTTTGATGTAAGGCGGGCTCTCCTCCACCTCCAGCCCCGAGCTTCGCTCCATGCGCTCAAAGAACTGCCTGTAGGAATCGAGCCGGTGGTTGGCCGGGGTGAAGTCCTTCTGGGCAATGTCCGCCAGCAGTCCGTACATCCAGTAAGCGGACGCGACGTAGCCGATACAAAGGACGATGAACACCACGCCGGCAATGACGCCCGTAATCTCCAGCCAGCCCGGGCCCTTGGGCTTGCGCCTGCGCCTAGCCATGGCCTGCTTTCCTTCGCGCCTGCTGGTGGCGCACGATGGTCACGAGCTTTGCCCGCTGCACGGGGGATAGGTCGCCGTATTTCCAGGTGAGCACCGCGTGGTGGTAGGCCTCCAGCTTGCGATCAAAGTCCTGCGCCTTCTTCAGCTTGCCAATCTGGCGCAGTGCCTCATGCCGCGCCTGGCGCAAGCTCCGGGTGCGTTTGGCCACTAAGCGGCGGTTGACCGTGCCGAGGTAAATCAGGCCCACCAGGGATAAGGCGGCGATGATGAGGCCGATGTGCTCCATATTGCCATTCAGCGGCGCGGCAGCTCGTTACCGGCGCGCTCGGTGATCATCGCGGGCAGCCCCGCCTCCTCCAGCTTGGAGACCATGGCTGCCGCCGCTTCCAGCGCCAGGTAAGTGTCCTCCACAAAGATGGAGTTGCCCAGCACGATGAGGTCCGGCTCGTAGCCTTCGGGGAAATCAAACTCATTCAGCAGTCTGAACGCGGTCTCCACGTCCGGCACGTCCTGCAACTGCACCGCCCACACCGTGGGTATCGGCTCGGTGGCGGTGTACTTCACGTCCAGCGAGAGCTTCGCCGGGTCGTCAATCTCAATCACCTTGAACAGCGCCGGGCGGCTGACAAAGAACTCTATCAGCTGGATGCTGTTGTCCGCACTGGTGACGATGGACAGCGGCACGGCGTGCTGGCTCTGGATAGTCGCTGTCTCCGAGTATTTGACGCCTTCCAGCAGGACCTTGAAGCGGTAGGGGAATCTCCCGTACTCAATGCGGTAGGGCGGGTGCTTCGGCGCGCCCGCGAACCTGCCGTTCTTCATCACCGAGAAGTCCAGCACGATGCGCAGAAAGTCCGGGTGCTGGCCGAAGCGGATGCCCGTGAGGTAAACCCCGCTGACCTTGCTCCCGCCGGTGAAGGCGCCCTCCTTCTTGAACTGTGCCGGGGCCTTCTGGGGCCCGGCCGGTGATTCGCCAGTGGACAGCGCCAGGATGATTGCCAGCACTAGCAGCACCATTGCCGCCGCCGGCGCCCCCCGTCGTGACCGCGGAAATTCCATCCGCAAGGAGTCTATGCCGCCCGTGCGCCGGTGTCAAGGAACGGGGTTCTGCTCCAGGGCGTACACCAGCGGGCGCGCCAGCCCGCCTCTTCTCTTTCCTCCGAACCCCGGCGCTTTTCCGCCGCAGCCCTGGCGGCGGTGGAACCGGCAACCGCTTCGTGGTATGATTGCCTCAAGGGAGCCGGCTTATGCCGCAGGGGAGCGCAACAACCGCCCGCCACCAGGGCGCTCTCAGCGCCCAC
>CAZXPM010000130.1:0-4624 GCA_964643155.1 uncultured Planctomycetales bacterium
AGTTCTGGATCGGTATCGCGAATTAGCGACCACAGCAGTTGCGGACGGGTGAAGCCGAAACAGTCCAGCGCACCGACCAGCGCCAGCACCTGCAGGTCGGTGTAGCGGCAGCGGGTGCGCCGCAGTAAGTCGCGCAGGCTGGTGAAGACGCCGTCTCGCTCCCGCGCGGCGAGAATGCTCTCCAGCGTGGCGGTGTGTACCCCCGCAATCTCGCGCAGCCCCACACGCACCGCCCTGCCCTCGTCTTCCGCAGTGAAGTCCAGCTCGCTGCGGTTAACGCAAGGCGGCAGCACCCGCAGGCCGAGCCGGCGGCACTCCTGGATATAGACGCCGGTGGCGTAGAAGCCGCCGTGGTTGGAGAGCACGCCCGCCATGAACTCGGCGGGATGGTGCGCCTTGAGGTAGGCCACCTGGAAGGAGAGCACGGCGAAGGCCGCGCTGTGCGCCTTGCAGAAGGCGTAGCCGGCAAAGCTGCGGATCTGCCGCCAGAGCTCCTGTGCCACCGCGGGCTTCACTCCACGCGAGTGGCACTGCTGGAGAAAGCTGTCGCGCATCTCCGCCATCGCTTCGGGCGAGCGCAACTTGCCGCTCATGGCGCGGCGCAGCAAGTCGGCCTGCGCCAGTGACATTCCGGCAAGCTCGTGCGCAACCTTCATCACATCCTCCTGGTAAATCATCACGCCGTGGGTTTCGGTGAGCACCTGCGCGAGCTTGGGATGGAGGTGCCGGATGAACTCGGGGTTGCGGTGGCGGCGGATGTATTCCTGCATCATGCCGCTTTCAGCCACGCCGGGGCGGATGACGGAGCTGGCGGCGGTCAGCTCTTCAAAGGTGCGGGTGCCGAGTTTCTGCAAAAGCTGGCGCATCCCGGGGCTTTCAATGTAGAAGCAGCCCATGGTGCGCCCGCTTTTCACCATCTCCACTGTGCGCGGGTCGGTGGTGGTGGCGGTGAAATCGTCCACCGGCGGCGTGATGCCCCGCCGGCGCAACGAAGCGAGCGCGTCCTCCAGCACTCCGAGCGAGCGGTTGCCCAGCAGGTCAATCTTCACCAGCCCGATATCCTCCACGCCGAACATCTCGTACTGGGTGACCACGAAGCCCTTGGCGGCCTCGTAAAGCGCGGTGTGGCGGCAGATGTGCTCCGGCGCAATGACGATGCCGCCGACGTGGATGCCCAGGTGGCGCGGCAGGCCGGAGAGCTTCGCCGCCTGGGCAAACATCGCGCGGTACTCCGGCGCGCTGAGGTCCAGCCCGCGCACTTCGGGGTGCTCCGCACCGACCTTGTCCAGCAAGCCGTCCGCGCTCCAGAACGGCAGGCGCTTGATGAAACGCTCCAGCTCGCGGTCCAGCAGCCCCATCGCCTTGGCGCTCTCACGCAGCGCCGAGCGCGCCTGGAAGGTGACGTGGGTGGAAATCATGGCCACGCGGCCAGCTCCGTAGCGCTCGTAAACGTAACGCACTATCTCGTCGCGGCGCTTCCAGTTGAAGTCAATGTCCACGTCCGGCGGGGATTCGCGCTCGGGGTTCATGAACCGCTCAAAGTAGAGGTTGTGCGCCAGCGGCTCCACATGCGTGAGGTTCAGCGCATAGCAGACCATGGAGTTGGCGGCGCTCCCGCGCCCGAGGTTGGGAATACCGCGCCGGTTGGCCTCGGCCACGATATCGTGCACCACCAGCAGGTAGGAGGCGAAGCCGAGTTGGTTGATTACACCAAGCTCGTAGTTGAGCCGCGCGCGCACCTTCGGCGTGACCTTCGGGTAGCGGCGGCGCACCCCTTCCTCGGCCAGCGTCCGCAGGCGCTGCTCCGGTGTTTCGCCCGGCGGCAGCGGGAAGCGCGGGAAGAAGATCTTTCCCAGCGGCAGCTCCAGGTTGCAGTCATCCGCGATGCGGCGCGTGTTGGCGAGCGCCTCAGGAACGGCAGCGAAGGCCCGCTCCATCCCGGCGGCTGCGAGCAAATGGCGCTGCGGCGGGGCGGCATCCTGGACGCGGTGGATGATCTCGTTTTGGCCGATGGCGCGCAGCAGGCGGTGGGTCTCCCAGTCCGCCGCGTCCAGCATCCAGACATCGTTCGCAGCGGCGAACGGCAGGTGCAGCTCCTGCGCCAGTGCCAAAAGGCGCTTGAGCCGCGCGGTATCGGCGGCACCTTCCGGCGGGAGGACTTTCAGGTAGAGGCTGCCTGGCGGCAGCTCCGGCGCCAGTTCACGGACGAGTTGCGGGCTGCTGGTGAGGATGATCAGACCATCAGCGTGTTCGCGCAGCGAGGACGAAAGGTTAAATGCAGGTTCAAGCTGCCGTGCGCTGCAGAGGCGGCAGAGCGCTTCGTAGCCTCTGCTGTCGCGTGCCAGCGCCACCGCCCGCCGCCGGTGGCGCTGTGGGTCGTCCAGCGTAGCGCCAATGAGGGGCTTAAGGCCGTGTTCGCGGCAGGCCTGGTAGAAGCCCACCGCCCCGTAGAGGCCGTTGAGGTCGGTCAGCGCCAGCGTACCGAAGCCGCGCTCTTTCGCGGCCCGGGCGAGCCGTTCGGGCAGCGCCGTGCCTCCGTGGAAGCTGTAGGCACTGTGCACCGCAAGATGCACCGGCGCCCTGCCGGCTGTTTCGTCCCGCGCCATAATACTATACAGGCGTTGAGTATTATAGCATTAACGGGATGCGGCCAGCGGGGAGAAGCCAGGGCTGGCTGCAGGAGGAGCCACGGTTCTATGGCCGCCTTTGGCGATTGGAAGGCCCCGGTGTAGACCCAAGCCCCACTCCCGAAGCAGCCACAAAACAAGCTCAGTTATCCATCGGCATCTGGAGCATGTCGCCGGTATGGCGCGTGCGCTCGTTGACCACCTCGTCCAGGTGGGCGATGGCGCGGCCTCCTTCAGGCTTCAGCGGCCGGAAGGTGCCGGTGTGAACCACGCCGGTGCGGCGCTCCTGCACCAGGAGGTCGTCGTACCAGTAAGCCTCGTCGTCACGGCGGAATATCACGAACTTGCCCTCGCGGGCGGGATCTTTGGCGCGGTGGTACTTCAGGTACATGTGCGCCGGTGTCACGGCGACAACCTCAATCTTGCCGCGCTCGTGGCTCATCACGAAGCGGATGCGCTTGGCCAGCCCGTGTACGTGCCGCTTGGCCTCTTCAATAATGAAGTAGTTCTGGACAATCGGCAGCGTATAAGCCATGTTGCCCCGGGTCGGCCGGCACTGGAAGAAGTAGTAGGGGGTAACGCCCGTGGCGGCGAGCTCGTTCATCAACTCCGCCAGCACCACCGGGTCGTCGTTGACGCCACGGATTACCGGCGTCTGGTTGCATAGCACTACACCGGCCTTCATCACCCGGTCGGTCGCGTCGCGCGCGGCGCCGGTGAGTTCACGGGGATGGCTGAAGTGGCACATGAGGTACATCCGCCGTTGGGAATCGCTGAAGCGCTCAAACAGCGCGAGAAGTTCTTCATCCTCGGAAATGCGGCTCGGGTTGTACGCCGGTACCTTGCTGCCTATGCGGACTATCCTCACATGGTCAATCTTCCGCAGTTGCTCCACGATTTCTACCAGGCGGCGCGTTGGCAGCATCAGCGGGTCGCCGCCCGTAAGCAGCACATTGGTGATAGCGAGATGATCGCGGATGTACTGGAGCCCCGCATCAATATCGGCGGCAGTCTCGCGGTTGCCTTCACGGAAGATGCGCTTGCGGAAGCAGTAGCGGCACAGGCCCGCGCAGGTGTCGCTTACCAGCAGCAGCGCAGTGTGCGGGTACTTGTGTTGCAGGCCGGGCAGCTTGGTGTTCGCCAGTTCGTTGCTGGGGTCGTAGCGGCCCCACTGGATCATCTCGTCGGGGTGCGGCACCACCAGGCGGCGCAGCGGGTCGTTGGGGTTATCCCAGTCAATAAGGTCAAGATAGTACTGTGGCGCCTTGAAGCGGTAAAGGCGCTGGATTTCCGCGAGCTCCGCCTTTTCCTGCTCGTGCAGAGCCGGTAACTTCATCACATCCGTAATGTACTTCGTGTCAGCCATTTTCTTCACTCCTGTTTCCGCCGGGAACGCGCGTTTGTTCGCGCGCCTTACCGGCGCCTGATGGAACGCCTCAATGCGAGGATGTCCCCGTTCGGGCGACTGGTGCGCCGTCCTGGTTGGACTGGGCAGTGCTGCTAAGCACATCCGGCTAGCGAACCTGCCGCACCGCTTGTCTCGGCCGCTGGACCGGTCACTCACTCCTAGCGCTAGCGACTTTTTTGCCGCGATACGGTGTCCAGCAACCTGTGGATATTATACCACGAAGGCTGTCTCCTGCCTATTGCCGCGAGCCCTGTGATAGACTGGAGAGCGCGTGGATATGGCCTCACATCCTGCGTTCAAGGCGCTGCTGAGCGACCGGACGCACGGCGCGTCGGTGCTGACCCGGCAGCTACTCAACCACTTCAAGAGCCTGGAACTAGAGCCGCGCCAAGCCAGAGCCGGGATTCAGGCATGCCGCGAACAAGTGCGCCGCGCACACCCCGCAATGGTGGCTCTGGACGCCGCGCTCGCGCACATCCTGGAGGAGGCCCAGAACACCGCAACCGTGGGAGCGGCAGCGGCGGCGGTTGAGCGCAGATGGCGAGAGGCGCTGAACCGGGTGGTTGCGCAGGCCGCGCGGCTCGTGCGG
>CAZXPM010000130.1:4672-4960 GCA_964643155.1 uncultured Planctomycetales bacterium
CATTAGCCACTCCGGGATTGTGCGCGATGCTCTGCTTGCGGCCAAGGAAGCTGGTATCGCCGTCTGGGTGGGCGAAGGCCGCCCGCAGTGCGAGGGCCTGGAGCTGGCGCGTGAGCTGGCGGATGCGGGAATCCAGTGCACCGTGTACGCTGACATGGCCTTCGGGGAGTTCCTGCCGGAAGTAGGACTGGCGCTGGTGGGCGCGGACGCGGTGAGCGATGACGCCTTCGTCAACAAGACCGGCACCCGCGTGCTGCTGGCCATGGCGCGTGCAGCCGGAGTTAGAAC
>CAZXPM010000131.1:0-4951 GCA_964643155.1 uncultured Planctomycetales bacterium
GTGTTCCAGCGGCGAGACCAGCACATGGTCGCCCTGCTCCAGCATGCCGAAGAAAACGGTGCTGATGCTGTCGGTGGCGCTGTAGGTGAAGATGACCCGCTGGGGGTTGTCTGCGTTGAACAGCTTGACGATCTTCCGCCGCACGTTCGCCACCACGTCGTCCGGGTTGATCTCGCAGAAGTAAGTCCCCCGGCCGGTCGTCAGGCCGACGGTGCGCACGGCCTTGGCGACCGCCTCCTCCACTTGCGGCGGTTTGGGGAAGGTGGTTGACGCGTTGTCCAGGTACACCTGTCCTTCGGGGATGGTCACAGCCATGATGGGCCCTCCTGGTGGAATCGGCGGTTAGGGTGGTCGCTGCCCGGGCAGCCTCGCCGGAGCCGGCGGCTGCCCGGCCTACAGCAGCAGGCGTCTTCCATCGCGGCCGATGCGCCGCCCTGCCGTTGTCGCTGGGTTAACCGCACGTTCATTTTGCAGCGGCGCAATTATACCAGCCGCGCCCCGGCAGGCAATTCCGATGTTATAATCCAGGCCAGTGGCTGAATACCCCGAGCGTGTGGTCATCATCTCCGGCATGAGCGGAGCAGGCAAGTCCAGCGCGCTGCGCTGCTTTGAGGACATGGGCTACTTTTGCGTGGACAACATCCCCCCGCAGATCATTGAGACCTTCCTGAAGCTGCTGGCGCAGTCGGGCGTCAACCCGCCGGGCGTGGCCTTTGTCTGCGACATCCGCTCCGGCGCCCTGTTTGATGACTTCCACAAGGTCTGGCAGGACCTGAAGGGCAAGTCCGGCTCCCTGCGCCTCATTTTCATTGACAGTGACGACAGCGTCATCCTGCGCCGCTACAAGGAGCTTCGGCGGCAACATCCGCTGACCCAGGGCGGCCTCTCCAACGAGGCGGCCATCGCCCAGGAGCGTGAACGCCTGGAGCCGCTGAAGGAGCTGGCAAGCGAAGTGATAGACACCTCCCGCCTTACGCCGAACCAGCTCTCCGGGGCGCTGCGCCAGCTCTTCATCGCCGGCGACCGCATCAGCTTGACGAGCATCACGCTGCTGTCCTTCGGCTACAAGTACGGGATGCCCCAGGACGCGGACTTCGTATTTGACTCGCGCTTCCTGCCCAACCCCTTCTACATTGAGGAATTCAAGCCCCTCACCGGCAACGACCCGCCGGTTTACGATTACGTGATGGGCTCCGAGCAGGCGCAGTGGTTCGCCGGGCGCATCAAGGAAGTGGTGGAAGGCACGCTGCCGGGTTTTGAGCAGATTCAGAAGATCAACCTGATGGTGGCGGTGGGCTGCACCGGCGGCCAGCACCGCAGCGTCGCCCTGGTCAACTGGCTCAAGCAGCATCTGGAAGCCGCCGGCCACCGCGTCCTCACCATCCACCGCGACATTGAGAAGCTGTAGGCACAAATGGCAGGAGGGCGCAGGATGCGCCCTCCTGTGAATCACCGAGAGCGTGAACGCTGCTAGCCTAGCGGGATATGGAGGATGTCGTGCTTGCTGAAGAAGTAGTAGTTGGGTGGACCATCGTTGTAGCGCGTGAGTTCGGTCATAAGGAGGTTGAAGTTCTGGTCATAATCCCAGCGCCTCACCAGTATCTTAATCAGCGCCTCTGGCTCCGGCGGCGGTCCGAGCCCAGGATCGCCCCGTTTCAACACAAAGTTGCACACAGCGGCGTTAGGAGTACCTCTTGGCACAGGGGGAGCTAGAGGATTCGGATGAAGTGAGAGCTGGATATACTTCCTGCTCGGATCGGCTTCATCCTGCGGCCCCGGCGGCACTTGCTCAAAGTCGTAGGTCACCGCAAATTCGCCAAAGGTGGCTGGATCCTGCTGCAACATCGGTCCCATTCCCAGCCAAAGCCCGTCCGCGAACCAAGTAGGCCCGCCCGGCACTCCCACATTGAAGTCGGGCGCCGGCTGCAGGCTGTAAAAGAGGTAGGCCGGGAACTGGATATGAAGGTCATCAATGTTCAGCAAGTCGTTCGCCGGATCGTTCAGCCAAACGGTGATTCTAACCTCCCTCTGCCCCAAGAGGAGATTGCCTGGCGGAGGAGGATCAATCAACTGGTAGGTCATGTACAGCCGGTTGTCGTGCACCGTCAGGTCAAAGGGAAAGACGTCCTCCCCGGCAGGATTCTCCACCGTCACCGAACAGGAGTATACGCCGCAGGTGCCGGTAACAAGCGGCACCGTCACCGAGGGCTCATCTGCGTAGTAAAGCTCGTCAGGAACCGCTGCGCCGTCGAAGTCCCACTCGTAGGTGTGGTCGGGACCGCTGCCGGTGTCAACATACACGGTGAAAGTCACATTCTCCGCGTTACTGGCTACATGCAGCGGCTCCACCGCCAGCACCTCCGGCGGCCCCAAGACTTCGTAGCTGAACGGCATCTGGTCCACATGCTGGATGGCGTCGGTCACCGTAAGCGTTCCGCTGTATTCGCCGGGGTCACCGAGCGTAACCGTTCCGTTCTGCTGGCCGGAAGTCGCCGGAGTGGCCCCACCGCCGAAATCCCACTCATAGGTGAGCGGCGTCTGCGTGCCATAGGCATTGCAGGAGAAGCTGGCAGTCTGGCCGGTGTAGGGGCTGGGCGTGTCAAACAGCACCCACTCAATCACCGGCCCCACGGCGGGACGGATGGTGATGGAGAAGTTGTAGGTGTCGGTCGCGCCCAACTGGTTCTCCACCGTCACGCTTCCGCCCGGATATATCCCCGGCTCACCCACCAGCGTCACGAGCGGATTCGCTGCATCAGAAGTGCTCGGGGTGGTTGCACCTTGCGGGAAGGTCCAGGCGTACTCCACCAACGGCGGCTGCCCCAGTGTGTTCACCATCAGCTGCATCTGGTCTCCCTGGATGCCGCTCGTGGGGAAGACGCTGGTTACCTTCACATTGAGCTTCACCGTTTTCTTCGGCCCCCAGTCACCTTCACCGTCACTGCCGGCTACGCAGTAGTAGTTGTTCCAGTCCTCCGGCACCGGCCAGTGGTAGCGCAGGTAGCCTTTGTTGGGTGCTTTATCATCACCTGGGTCTTCGCCGAAGTCTGTCCCGTAGTCCTTGAACGGAATCCTCGCGACCTCTTGCGACTGGTCAAACGAGTCGCCCGGCTCGTCATAACCGCGCAAGGAGTAATAGGATAGAAGGCTCTTGAAATGGACGCCTATTCCCTCAACATCGTCTTGGTTTATGACCTCTTGTTGAGGATAGTCTGAATGCCAGTTTAGGATGTCGTGAAGTTCAGACATATCCTCGTCTGGATACACCAAGCACTGACCGTACACGGGGCAGCCGTAGTGAATCGCAATGGGCGTAACATCCGCAATGCTCACAATCCCATCCTGGTTGTAATCCCCCCGGTTGCGGTAGGTCCATGTCAGCTGCCCACGGGCTGATTCGTCGTCTTCCCAGTAGAACTCGTAAAGCCGGTTCCACTCTGCGTCCTCAGTGTCATCCGGTGCCCGGCGAGTCTGCTTGGAGCTCTTTGGCTCCGTAAGGATATCCCTTAGCCTTGACTTCACGAGGTTGAAGTCCTCAGGCTTGGTATTCGGCGGGCACTGCAGCTCGTCAAGCTCCGCCAAGGCTTCCGCAATGGTGGCTGGAAGCTGCGCAGCGTCCCTAGAAGCTTTCGCGGCGACCAATCGGCTGGCATTCTTGGAACACCCTGTAGTGAAAACAGCCGGTGAAAGCGCCAGTAGCGCGAGAGCCGCGGCAACGAAGAGTAATCTCAGTTTCATCTTAACCTCCTAGCTTCAGGTGTTGCCCGCCTTGTCGCGAGCAACCAAACTGGCTAATCCGTCGGGTCAATCACGGTGAAACCACACTATTCGTACACGGCGACCATCACCTCCTTGCTGTCCGATTTCCGCACCAGCATCACCGCAGGCGTTCCGTCCGGTGAGACCTGCAGTCTGGTGGCGCTATACGCGGTGAACGCCTCGGGCCAGGCGCACTGCACCCATGCGGCGCCGTCATGCCACAGGAACTCAAACTCGTCCCTGGGGTAGGGGTAGGTGATCATTAGAATGGGCTGCCCTAAGGGATCGTATGCTAAGCCGGATGGGCCTACCTGGATGCCCTCCGCTCCGGTCTCATCAATGACCGTCCTAACTACCTGCTTCTGCCAACCACCGCTCTCGCGAACCGCATAAACGAGGTAGTGTTCGTTGGGATCTTCAGTCAGCTCATCAGCATGGAGGATGTTGGTGTACGCGAGAGAAGGGCAGTCGTCAACATCGAACTCCAACAAGGGGAATCTCCCTATGCTCCAGTCAGCCATCTCCGGTTCATCGACGACTTCTCTTTCCCACTGCTGTTGAATGTTGTTCCACCGGGCCAGCCACAGCTTGCCTTCAGTTCCATAGCAGACGGCTGGATTGCCCTGGCTGTCCGCCGCCAGCTCAATCCACTGGGAGAAACTTCCCGGCTCCCCGCCCTCGTCTATCAGCCCTCTTTCCCATGCTCCATCCACTTTTCGCGCGTAGCGCAGTTCGTGCGCCACGGTCGGCTCGGAGCGCTGGTACATATAGGCGATGAACGGGACATCTCCGGCAGCGAATACGAAGTCTCCCCTTGTGAGGAACGGCCTTTCCTCCACCACTTCAAAGAGCCACTGGCCGTTCACTTTCTGCGCATAGCAGAGGTCCTGTTGGAAGAAAGCCCCATACCACCCCATCAGCGCTGGCTCCCCATGGGAGTTCACTGCGAGGTGGCGGGAGTACTCGATCTCTTCTATCTCCCAATCCCCAGGATGCCCGCTGTACAGATAGCCCTTAACCAGGAGAGGGTCAATTGAGCTTTCTCGCATATACGCCCAGAGCTTGCTGGCAGCCCACTCAAGGCTGGCATCCTTCACGGAGAAGCCGCTCGTTAGCGTCTCATACTTCCACTCCCGGGCGAGCTTGGAGAGGGTGAAGGGGTAAGTGTCCGCTCCGGTGGGGCCGGTGACGG
>CAZXPM010000132.1:0-4925 GCA_964643155.1 uncultured Planctomycetales bacterium
GTTCTGGCTGAGGCTCTTCGTGGTGAGCTTCGCCATGGGCGTGGCCACCGGCATCACGATGGAGTTCCAGTTCGGGACGAACTGGTCGGAGTACTCGCGCTTCGTGGGCGACATCTTCGGCGCCCCGCTGGCCGCAGAGGGCATTTTCGCCTTCTTTCTCGAGTCGGTGTTCATCGGAGTGCTCATCTTCGGCTGGAAGCGGTTGAGCGTGAAGATCACGTGGTTTTCCGCTGGACGCGTCGCGCAACTTCACCGGCACGTTTCTGTCCTTATTGAACCCTTACGCCCTGCTAATCGGACTTACAGGGCTCGCAATGTTCGCAGTGCACGGCGCGCGTTACCTGGCGGTGAAGCTGAAGAGCGGGGCAGCGCAGAATGCCCGGTGATGGGTCAGTGTGGCGGGTATGCTCTGTTCTGGCTGCTGCTGCTCATCTCGGTGGCCGCCACGCACTCAGCCGCAGCTGATGCAGAACTACAATGCCCATCTGGCGCTGTGGCTATTGCCGCCGGTGATAGGCTATACTGTCTGGGCTTACCGCGCCTTCAGCGGCAAGGTGAGCCTGGAGGACGGTCAGTACTAACACGCAGTGCATAAGCCTACCGGAGGAGACAACATGGAACAACTCGGTTTTGAACAGGCTATCAAATACGCCATCGCTAAGGAGAAGGAGGCGCAGCAGCTATACGCGCGCATGGCCAACATCTCGGATGACCCGGTCGCCAAGTCCTTTTTCCTGGAAATGGCGCACGAAGAGGAGAAGCACGAGCATATGCTTGCCACGCTGAAGGACAAGGGCGCGACCAGCGGCATTGAGTTCAAGCAGCCGCTGGACATGCAGATCGTTGACTACCTCAAGCCCGCCAAGTTCGCTGAGGACATAAGCTACAAAGACGCGCTGGTCTTCGCCGCCAACCGCGAGAAGGAGGCTGCGGCGTATTACGAGCACATGGCCACAGTGGTGAATGACGGCACGGCGCGGGAGCTGTTCGCCAACCTTTCCAAGTGGGAGATGGGCCATAAGGCGAAGATTGAGGCGGAGTACGAGAAGCACTTCATGCAGGAAAACTAGACGCCGCTCAGACGCGACGTGATAGAATCAGGACCACGCCACCGGGCGTGGCTTTGGCTCGTAAGAGCCTGGGAGCGGATACGATGAAACCACGGAAGCTTGAGGAGAAAATCCACTCGGTCGGCGCGGTGGACTGGGACCGCCGGCTGTTTGACCAGCTTATACCGCTGCCGGACGGCACCAGCTACAACTCCTACCTGGTGATGGGCGGCGAGAAGAACGCGCTTATTGACACAGTGGACCCGGCGATGGAGCATGTGCTGCGCGACAACCTGCGCGAGCTGGGCGACCCGCGCATTGACTACGTCGTCTGCCAGCATGCGGAGCAGGACCACTCCGGGGCCATTCCCGCCGTGCTGGAATGGCAGCCGGACGCGAAGGTGGTGACCAACCCCAAGTGCAAGGCAATGCTGATTGACCTGTTGCACATTGCGGAGGAGCGGTTCATCACGGTGGAGAACGGCGAGGAGCTTGCGCTGGGGGGGAAAACGCTGCAGTTCATCTACGCGCCGTGGGTTCACTGGCCGGAGACGATGCTGACGTACCTGCGGGAGGACCGGGTGCTGTTCACCTGCGACTTGTTCGGCTCCCATCTGGCGCTGAGCGAGGCCCTCGTCACCGACGAGGGGGCGACTTACGAGGCCGCCAAGCGCTACTACGCCGAGATTATGATGCCTTTCCGGACGCAGATCGCCAAGCACCTGGATGCGGTCGCAGGCCTGGAGATTGACCTCATCGCGCCCAGTCACGGCCCCGCCTACGACCGGCCGGCCTTCATCCTGGACGCCTACCGCGAGTGGGTGACCGGGCCGCCGAAGAATCTGGCGGTGGTGGCGTATGTATCTATGCAAGGCAGCACGCGGCTGATGGTGGAGCATTTCGTGCGCGCGCTGGGCGGCCTGGGAGTGCAGGTGATGCAGTTTGATCTGGCGCATGCCGATATAGGCAAGCTGGCGATGTCCCTGGTGGACGCGGCGACGGTGGTCATCGGGACACCGACAGTGGCGGGCGGCCCGCATCCTCAGGCGGCCTACGCCGCATACCTGGTGAACATGATCAAGCCGAAAACGAAGTGGGCGACGGTTATCGGTTCGTTCGGCTGGGGCGGGCGCACGGTGGAGAAGCTGCAGGGGATGCTGGGGAGCCTGGACGCGGAGTTCCTGGAGCCGGTGCTGGTGAAAGGGCTGCCGCGGGAAGCGGACTTTGGAGCGCTGGACACGCTTGCGCAAACCATATACGATAATCACTGTGCGCTGGAGGGCCGTTGAGCGCCCAAGACGGGCGGTGCAATCGCAGTGGAAAAATGATGTGGGGAGGAAACTAATGGGCAAATACATCTGCACGGTGTGCGAGTACATCTATGACCCCGCGGTGGGAGACAAAAGCGGCGGGGTTTCGCCGGACACCAGTTTTGAGAACATCCCGGGCAACTGGACCTGCCCCGTCTGCGGCGCGTTGAAAAGCAACTTCAAGCCCGCGGAGGAGTAGGGACTTATACACCCTGCGCTTGAGCCCGGTGGCAGCTCTGCCTAAGCGGGCGTAGCAGCGATATCCCCATCTTCCTTGCAGTGGCGCCTTGACATCAGGGAGAGAAACAGGTATAGTAATACCGCAATACCTAATTGTCGGTTCTCATGGCGACTATTCTGCGAATCTCGGAAGCCGCGACGCTGGCAATCCACACGATGGTGCTGCTGGCGGCGGGAGAGAGGATGGTTTCCACCCGCGAGATCGCGCTGAAGCTCGGCGCATCGGAGGCGCACCTGGCGAAGGTGTTGCAGCGGCTCGCCCGGGCGGGGATGGTGCATTCCGAGCGGGGGCCGAAAGGTGGGTTTGAGCTGGCGGAGGGCGGCGAGGACATCACCCTGATGGACATTTACGAGCTGATGGACGGGCGTTACGCGCCGTCGGACTGCTTGCTGGGCTATCCGGTTTGCGGCGGGTGCGACTGCGTGCTGGGCGATCTGGCGGGGTCAATCAACGCGCTGGTACGCGATTACTTGCGTGGAACGAAACTCAAGGACCTGGTAACTGAACACTGGAGGAAACATGCCAATTCTCCGGCAAGTCGTTGAAATTGACGAAGAGCTTTGCGACGGTTGCGGGCTGTGCATTCCCGCCTGCCACGAGGGAGCGTTGCAGCTCGTGGACGGCAAGGCGAAACTCGTAAGCGATGTGTATTGCGACGGGCTGGGAAGCTGCCTGGGCGAATGCCCGCAGGGAGCCATCCGCATCATTGAGCGTGTGGCTGACGAATTCAGCGAGGAAGCGGTGGCGGAGCGCCTGCAGAAGACCGGGCGGACGGCGGAGGCGCACGAGGAGCATATGCACCACGCGCCTGCTCGTGAAGCGCGCGCGGGCGCCGAGCAAGCGGAGCCGCTGCCCTGCGGTTGCCCCGGGTCGCTCTCGCAGTCGCTGCAGCGTGGCCACGAAGCGCAATCCTACAGTTCGGGCAACCCGCACACCTCGGGGCTGCCGCAGCTGGAGAACTGGCCAGTGCAGATAAAGCTAGCGCCCCTCAACGCGCCATACTTCCAGGAGGCCGACATTCTGCTGGCGGCAGACTGCGCGCCGTTTGCGTTCGCCAACTTCCACGAGCAGTTCATTCGCGGGAAGGTCGTGCTCATCGGCTGCCCCAAGCTGGACGACGCCGAGTTCTATGTGCACAAGCTCGCGCACATCTTCGCCAACAACGACATCCGGTCGGTGGAGGTCGCTTTCATGGAGGTGCCGTGCTGCGGCGGGCTGGTGCAGATCGCCCAGCAGGCGCTCGCGGAGTCGAAGCAGCCTATTGAGCTCATGCTTACGAAGGTCGGCATCCGCGGCGACATCCAACTCAAGCACACGGTTCCGGCGGTGAAGCCCTAGCCCGGCGGGGTGCACGCGGTGGACGCACGTGGGATAATAGAGCGGGGGCCCAATGAGCGAAACTGAGCGCAAGCCAGGGCGACTTGCCGGTATCCGCGCAGTTCTGGCCGGCGGCTGGAGGCGCTGGAAGGGGTGGATACTGGTGTTCGGTGCGGGCGCGATCTTCGCTTACCTTTTCATGCACCTCTTCTCGTTTACAGTTCACGTTACCGGCACCAACGAGTTCTGCGGCACGTGCCATGAGATGGGTCCGTTCATTGAGCAGTGGCAGCTCTCCAGCCACTACGACAACGACAAGGGAGTGGTGGCGGATTGCGTGGACTGCCACCTGCCGCCGGAGGGAATGACCTACCTTACGGCCAAGGCCTGGCTGGGTCTGGTGGATGTGTACGGGCATTTTTTCAAAGACCTTGAACAGATTGACTGGCGGGCCAAGCTGGAGCACAAGAACCGCTTCCTGTGGGACCAATCCTGCCGGCAGTGCCACCAGAATCTCACACCGCCGGGACTGCCGCGCGGCGGCTTTCTGGCGCATCGCGAATACCTGCGCGGGCGCACGGACAAGAGCTGCGCCGATTGCCATGAAAACCTAGTGCATTACCCCGTGCGGACTCTGCATGCGGCGCGGGAAGTGGACGACTGATGTAAGGGGCTGACTATGAACAAACTGACTCAAAGCCTGATTGCTGGCGGGACGTTGATGGCGCTCGCGATTGTGTTGACCCTCATCGCCAATGCGCTGGCAGCCAAGGACGCGGCGAAGAACGGCGTTGCCGGAGTCCGCGTGGTGGGGATTGAACGCGGACTGAGCGACGTGGAGCGCCGGTGCCTGGACTGCCACCAGCAGCACAATCCGCAGATCGTGCTTGACTGGCGCGCGTCCATGCACGGGCGGGCGAATATCACCTGCCTGGACTGCCACGCCGCCGAGCGCAGCGACAAGGACGCTTTCCAGTGCTCCGGCCTGAAGGGCACGAAGACCTATGT
>CAZXPM010000133.1:0-4471 GCA_964643155.1 uncultured Planctomycetales bacterium
ATTGTATTACTCATCTAGTAGAATATACCATACACTCAACTTTGGCGCAAGCCCGCCGACGGCGGAGTATAATCAGCGCGTGAGCCGTCTCGCCAACTTTGCCAATGAGGTTGAGCGCATTGTCTTACGCCACTTCAGCAACCGGTTGCTGTGGTTCGTCCTCGCAGCCTCCTTCTTCATCACCGTTCATCTCAACCGCGTGCAGGCGCAACAGGGCGGCTGGCACGAGGAAGAGCTGCTGTCCGCTCTGAACCTCATTGTGGAGCTGACGCTGGTTGCGGCTTTCGCCTGCATCATCCTGTGGGAGCTGTTCCTGCAGTCGCGTGGACGATCACTCAGCGCGACATGGGACTACCAGCGGTACGCCCTCCGGTTTCATCTGGCAGCGCTGCTCGTGCTGCTCGTTGTTGCGGCACTGCTCATTGCGCTGGCGGGCCGCCTGCAGTTCGTTCATCTCCTCACGATTATGCAGCGCGGGTTCCTCGTCTGGCTCACGGTGGTGCTGGCGGTGACGGCATACTGTTTCGCCAACCCGCGTCTGCGCGGGGGGCTCGCGGCGTTCGCCTCATTCGTATTCGCGCTGCTGGTGATGGCTGGCGCGGAGTGGCTGGTGGTCACGATGTCGTTGGCGCATCCCGCCTGGGCCCGGCTGGGCGACCTTTACTACTGGAACCAGCTCTTCCCCCGGCTGGCGCAGGAGGACCTCTGGCTGGTAATCTACCAGCCGTGGCTTTCGTGGTACTTCGCGGGCTACGCCGGGGCGAATGTCCTGCTGTATCTAGTGTTCCTCGGGCGGCTGTGGCTGCACGGGAGGAACGCCAGCGGGGGGCCAGCGTGATAACCGGCATCGGCGTTGACCTGGTGCAGGTGGAGCGGGTGCGCCAGAAGGTGGGCGAGAGCTTTGACACGCCGCTGGCGAAAGGCGCATTCACCGCAAGCGAGCTGGAGTATGCCCGGAGCAAGGGTGTGGCGGCGTTTCAGAGCCTGGCGGGGTTCTTTGCAGCGAAGGAGGCTTTCTTCAAGGCCACGCAGGTCTGGCCGGGCTGGCACGGCGTCTGGGTGGAGCATGAGCCGGGCGGCAAGCCCTACTTCGGCCTGAGCGACGAGGCGAAGGAGAAGCTCCGCGCCGCGGGGATTGACCCCGAGACGGCGAACCTCCAGCTAACCATCAGCCACGAGAAGGAGTATGCGGTGGCGGTGGTGGTGGCGGCGACCATAGGATGGAAATGAGCGACACCCAAAGCTCGGTTAAGGTATTTCCGGTGCGCGAAACGGTTGGTCATTTGCAGGTGTTCTCATAATGTGGTAGACTACTTGTGCGGGCACCGGTCCAAGCGCGTGCTTGGAACACGGCCCCGCCTTTTCTTCTCAAGGAATCTCAATCACTCCTAGTGGGTGCGAACTCGCTTCCTTCATCAGGACGTTATCGAGTTCACCCAGTAGATCCTTCTGCGGGAACGAGTGGAGCTTCCCGAAGCTCTGGTACTGCCCTCTGAGGGCGTAACATACAATATCGCACACTTGAAGAAACCAGTTGTGACGTGATGGAACGAACAGAGGATCTTCAAGGATGTACTTCAGCGGGATGTTCTGGCTAAGCCTCTTCTTCTGGCTAGCAATCCAGTTGTACTCCCTGAGTCTCCTCACCACCAACCGCACACTCGGCTCTGCACCATCATCGTGAATAACAACAGCCCGATTCTCTGTTCCTTGCTTGTGCCACATCACGTTGTACCGGTTGAGCATCCTATCCAGCACAACATCCCTTAGCCCCAGTGACCATCCTTTGTTCTTAAACGCCTTCTTATCTGCATAGCAGTTGACGATTCGCACTGGCAATTCTGAATTCACAAAGCGTAGAAAGCCAGCTATTAGGTCGAAGCGTTCTGCATCCTCAAGCCTTCGCCCCAACCTGGCCGAGGAGAAAGCTCCCCTTTCTCCGTCAAGATCTCTTGCGTGGAGTTCATCGCGAATCCTCACACCCAATGAGTTCTTCAGCTTCCTCCTGAAGGCAAGAATAGCCTGAGCGCTAGCATGCCATTCATCCATGGGCAACGCGAGACTCGTTTCACAGAACCAATGGCTTCGGCGCGTTTCAAGCCCCTCGTCGCCTGACTCGTCCATGTATATGAACCAGTACTTCGGAGAACTCGTCATATGTGACTTCTCACACCTTCGCGCCGGTGATGCCGTCCTGGGCCTGGTACTTGCCGCGCTTGTCGGCGTAGGAGACGTCCGGCGGAGTGTCGCTCTCAAAGAAGAGGACCTGGCCGATGCCCTCGCCGGCGTGAATGCGCACCGGCGCCGGCGCGGCGTTGATGATGGCCATGGTGATGAAGCCCTCCCACTCCGGCTCCAGCGGCGTGACATTGAGGATGACGCCGCAGCGCGCGTAGGTGCTCTTGCCCTGGACGAGGGCGAGCACATTGCGCGGGATGCGGAAGTACTCCAGGCTGCGGGCGAGGGCGTAGGAGTTCGGGGGGATTTCGCAGACGGGGGCGCGCAGCGCGGTGTACATATTCGCGTCAAAGGCCTTGGGGTCAAGGATGTCGCCCAGCAGGTAGTTGTTGAACACGCGGAACTCGTCCGCCACCCGCAGGTCGTAGCCGTAGGCGGACAGCCCGTAGGAGATCACCCCGTCGCGCACCTGCTCGGCCGCGAAAGGCTCAATCATCCGGTGCTGCCGCACCATTTCGCGAATCCAGCTGTCAGGTCTGATCATTAGCGTGTCAAGGCGCAGAAGACCCGCCCGCCGGTGGCGGGAAGAACCAGCGCTGCAGGCGGCCGGGAGGGCGGCTTACTCCTTGGCGCTCTTGGGGCGCATCAAAAACAGGACGACCGCCACGACGACCAGCACCACGATGACCACGATCTGCCATGTAGCCATTCGCACACCCCCCTTTGGGATTGATGAGTTATTCTAACAGACCCAGGCGCGTCATGCATCCGCCGGCGGTTCGTCGCCGGGCAGGGCCGCGGGCTCGCTGGCGCTGAGGCGGCCGTACTGCTCCAGCTTGAAGGCGAAGTCGGAGAAGTGCTTGCCCGTCTCATCGTACTTGTTGGCGGCATTGCGGATGTGGCGGCCGAGGGTGTCAAAATCCTCCTGCGCAGCGCCAAGGTCTTTAACCAGCGCCGCCAGCTGCTCGCGGATGGCGGTAGCGTGTTCGGAGACTCTGAGGCCTCGCAGGCCGTAGGCGAGCGCCACCAGATAAGCGTAGAAGGTGAAGGGGCTGACGGGAATGACCTTGTGGCGGTAGGAGTAGTCCAGCAGGCTTTCGCCGCCGACCTCGGCGCTGACCGCTTCGTAGTAAACGTTCTCCGCCGGGATATACATCAGTGCGAAGTCCACCGTTCCCAGCTCCGGCTTGATGTACTTCGTGCGAATCTCGTCCACGCGCGCTTTGACGTCTTTCATGAAATCGCGGCGGGCGCGGTTCTTAGCCTCGTCGGTCTCCTCCGCCAGGATGCGCTGGAAAGAGGGCAGCGGGAACTTGCTGTCTATCGGCACCAGTCCGTCCGGCAGCTTGACGACGGCATCCACCCGCTCCGCGCCCAGGGAGTACTGCATCTCGTAGTTCTCCGGCGGCAGGACGTTGCCCAGAAGCTGCTCCAGCATCACTTCGCCCAATCCGCCGCGGGCCTTGGGAGCCTGCAGCAGGTCTTTGAGCGTGCGCACGTCGCTGCCGACATCAAAGATACGCTTGGAGGCTTCATCCAGCTGGCCGAGATTGCGGCTAACCTCGGCGAAGGTCTTGTTTATCGTCGTCAGGTTCTCGGTCAGTTTCCGCGCAATGCTCTCACTGCTTTCGTTCATCTTGGTGTTGACCGTTTCACTGAGCGAAGCCTGGAACTTGAGCATGGCCTCGTTCAGCTCGGAAAGGCGGTTCTGCAGCTCTTCGCGGCTTCCGGAGAATCCGCTTTCAACCTTGTCGCGCAGCTCGCCCGCGGTGCGCGCCTGGTTCTCCGACACAACCTTCAGCTCTACCACCAAGTCGCGCATAGCCCCCAGATCGTCCTGCAGCTTCTTGAGTTCTTCTCCTGCTGCCGCCGGCGTCCGCTGGCGCAGCAGATAGAGCGAGTAGCCCAGCGCGGCAGCAAGCACGACTACACTCACCGATAGGATTGTCGTAACGTCCATGAGCCTCCCGGCACCGCCGGCAACCGGCGGGCACTCCGCTATAATAGCATTCCGTGGCGGAAGCGCAGTACCAGCCTCGTTTTCCCCCGACGCTGCCGGTGAAGCGGCTGCCCAGTGCCTACGCGCGCCGCCGCGAAGTGGCAATCGGCACCGTCACCATCGGCGGCGACCACCCCATCGCGGTGCAGTCTATGACCAACACAGATACGTCTGACGTGGACGCCACGGTCGCGCAGATCCGGCGGCTGCAAGAAGTCGGCTGCGAGCTTGTCCGCGTGTCGGTGCCCGACCGCAGGAGCGCGGAGGCGCTGCCCGCAATCAAACAGGCCATCA
>CAZXPM010000133.1:4481-4842 GCA_964643155.1 uncultured Planctomycetales bacterium
GTCAAAACCGAACGGATACCGCCAAGTCTTCGCCATCAGCCTGCCGCTGGTGGCGGACATCCACTTCAACCCGGAGCTGGCGTTGCTCGCGCTGGCGGCGGGAGTGGACAAGCTGCGCCTGAACCCCGGCAACATCGGCACGAAGGAGCGGCTGGCGCCAATCGCGCGGGAGCTGGCGCGGCGGGGGACTCCCGTGCGTGTCGGCGCGAATGCGGGGAGTATCCCCGGCGACCTGAAAGCCCTGTATGAGCGGGAGCCGGTCCGCGCGATTGTGCAGGGAGCTCACCGGTATGTGGAGATGCTGGAGGGTTTCGGCGTGCGGGACATGGTGGTGGCGCTGAAAAGCAGCGACGTGCCCACC
>CAZXPM010000134.1:0-1485 GCA_964643155.1 uncultured Planctomycetales bacterium
CATCGCCACCTCAGTGGTACTCCCCGGCAGTTCGTGGGCAAGGACGACCGAGCTGTGCAGGCTGGCGTCGGTGGCGCGGGAGCGTTGCGGGCCACCCATCGTCGGCCGGTCATCCCGGTAGCGCACGAAGCCCTGGCTTCCACTCAAACTCCACTCCCGGCTCCAACCGCTGGATCTCGCCGGACGAAAGGAGTTAATGCCCACGGTGAACAGCTCCTCGGTCAGCTCCGCTTGCTCCGTGGGGAACTCGGCGAAGCCGGGCACGCCGCGCTTGAGCGCCGCGAGCGATACAAAGGCTGTGCGCAACTCCGACGCAGAATAGTCCTGGCGCTGCCAGTAGGCGTTCAGGCGTCTGGCTTCGTTGTTTCGCCGGGCGCGCACTTCGCCGTTCACTGATTCAAAGGAGAAATCACCCGTGGTGCTGAACAGCGAGGCGGTGAGTATCTCATTGGAGCAGGCTCCCTCCGTCGCCTGGGCGTAAGACGTACGAACAGTGCCGAATGAGCCTGCTGACAGGGAGAAGCTGGTGCCGCCTTCACCGCCCCGGGTGACGATGTTCACCACTCCGCCAAGCGCGCGGCTGCCATGGACTGCGCCCGAGCCGCCTGGCAGCACTTCAATGCGCTCCACCTGGTCAAGGCTAAACAGACCCACGTCCGGCGGCAATCCACCGGGAAAGGCCACCGGCACGCCGTTGAGCAACACCAGCGTGTCCGCCGCCCCCGCTGCCCGCAGGCTCAGTGTGGTTAGCGACCCTTCGCCGCCCGTTCGCTGCACACCGATCGGCGGGTGCTTCCTCAAGTGCTTCGTCCTGCGAAGGTGCATCCGCTGGCGATGGCGTCTCCTCCGCCAGCGCGCCGAGCGGCGCCAGCGCAAGCAAGAGAACGAGCGTGAGCCACCTAGCCAATGGTCTCACCCCTGGAACGTAGCAGTAGCAGAACGAAAAACGGCGCGCCAATGAGCGAAGTGATTATTGACAGCGGTATCTCACCTGGTGCCACTAGCGTGCGCGCCAGCAGGTCAACCAGCCCGAGCAGCGCCATCCCCGCGAGCGCTGAGATGAGGACGACGCGGTGGTGCGCCGCGCCGACGAGCAGGCGCACCGAATGCGGGACTACCAGTCCAATGAACGAGACAATGCCGCTGAAAGCCACCGCGACCGACGCAAGCAGCGTCGCCACTACCAGTAGCCTTCGGCTGAGGGTGCGCACGTTCAGGCCGAGGTTGTGCGCCTCCTCCTGTCCCAGCAGCATCGCATCCAGTGCGCGGTGCTGGCGCAGCCCCCAGATGAGCCCAAGGAGCAGCACCGTGCCGGCGATGGCGGCCTGAGCGTAGCTGGCGCCTGCCAGGCTCCCGTAAAGCCAGTAAAGTGCGCCCTTCAAGGTGCGGTCGGGGAAGCGCAGCAATATGAACGCCATCACCGCCGCCGCCAGCGTGCCCAGCGCTATGCCCAGCAGGAGCAGCCGCAGCGGCGCTCGCCCCGGG
>CAZXPM010000134.1:1495-4820 GCA_964643155.1 uncultured Planctomycetales bacterium
GCGCTCGGCCCGGGTCGTGCAGCAGGGCGGCCAGCAGCGCGGTGATGGCCAGCCCGCCGATGAAGGCCGCCAGAGGCAGCGTGACAATGGAGGCGAACACCGAAAAGGGGAGGGCCACCAGGGCGATGACTGCGCCCAGCCCCGCGCCAGCGGATACGCCGGTGATATAAGGCTCTGCCAGCGCATTGCGGAACAGGCACTGCATGTACACGCCGGCGGTCGCCAGCATCCCGCCTACTCCAAGTGCCAGCAGCACACGCGGCAGCCGCAGTTGCCAGAGAATGAGAGGGAAGGCGGGATCACCGGGATTGAAGCCCGCGGAACCTAGCAAGAGCGACAGGGCGCAGATAGTAATCAGCGCCAGCGCCAGCGCCAGCACTAGCCAGAGCAGCCGGTTGGACTTAGCGGCTGGCATCTTCCTCCACGTAGTCCCTGAGGGCTTGCTGGAGCAAATGCAGCGCTTCGGCCAGGCGCGGCCCTGGCCGCGAGAGTGTGTCTTCGCTGATGAAGACTATCCGGTTGCGCTTCAGCGCCTCGGTTGACGCAAAGCAGGGCTGGCGTCGCAACGCCGCCACCGCTTTCTCGCGGAAGCCCTCACGCTGCAGTTCCGGCAGCAGTATCACTTCAGGGTTCACCGTCAGAATCGTCTCCGGCGTGATGACACTGAAGCCCCTGCCGGTGAAGGCGTTCACCCCGCCCGCATGCTTGATGAGGTCATTGATGAAGGTGCCCTGCCCGGCGGCGTAGAACGGCGGCTGCAGGCTGCATGCGAGCATCAGCACCCGCGGATGGCGCGGCATCCCCTTGGCCCGCTGCGCCGCCGCGCTAAATTCGGCTCCTAAGTCGTCCACCCGTTTCCGCGCATCCTCTCCGGCCTCCAGCAGCTCCGCCAGCTTCAGCGCTTGCTCGTGCACACCCCTCAGTGTTTCGGGGTTGTCCAGCACGAAGACCGTCAGCCCCAGCCCGCGCAGCTTGTGGATGACCGGCAGCGGATTGCCCCGGAAGGCCAGCACCAGGTCGGGCTGCTGAGAGGCGATGCGCTCCAGGTCGGGGTCAATGTATCCGCCTACGCGGGGCAGTTGCGCCACTTCCGGCGGGTAGGTGTCAAAATCGGTGACGCCCACGATGCGGTCAAAGGCACCCAGGAAGCTGAGCGTCTCCGTGAGGCTGGGAGCCAGGCTGACCACGCGCTGGTAATCCCCTGGCGGGAACTCCCGCCCGAAACAATCGGTCACCGCGCGTGCGGGCATGGCCGCGACCGTGATGGTGGCGATAGCGATGAGTGCGGCAAGCCGCTTAGCGATTCTGGTTGGCCTCATTACGATGCTCCGGTTCTATCGTGATTACGGGCGCGCCATTCGCGCCTTTCAGCAGCACCAGGTGCGTCCGGTAGGTTTGCTCCAGGCGGTCCAGCACGAGTACTTCCGCCGGCGGGCCGTCTGCCACCAGCTCGCCGCTGTCCAGCAGCAGCAGGCGCTCGGCGTAGCTGCCCGCCAGCGAGAGATTGTGCAGGCTCACCAGCACAGTGAACCCGCGCTCCGCCCGCAGCCGCGCCAGGCTGTCCAGCAGCCGCTTCTGGTGCGCCAGGTCCAGGTGGGTGGTGGGCTCGTCCAGCAGCAACACGCGCGGCTGCTGCGCCAGCGCCCGCGCCAGAAGCACCATCTGCCGCTCGCCGCCGGAAAGCTCGTTGAACCGCCGCCTGGCAAACTCCTCCAGTTGCAGCTCTGCCAGCGCGAGCTTGACTGCTTCATCGTCCGCCGGTTTCAGCCGCGCCGAGGCGCCGAGGTGCGGCAGCCGCCCCAGCTCCACGACCTCGCGCACGGTGAAGGGCACTGGCGGAACCCGCTCCTGCGAAAGCACCGCCAGCGTCCGCCCGCGCATCGCGTCCGGCATCCGCTGCGCGTCCGCGCCGAAAATGCGCACACTGCCCGCGGTCACATTGATGCCGCCGGTGAAGAGGCGCAGTACGCTGGTCTTGCCCGAGCCGTTAGGGCCGATGAGCGCGGCGAATGCGCCCTCGGCGAGAGAAAAGGAGAGGTCCCGCAAGACCTTGCGGCCGTTGTAGCCTGCGGTTACCGCCTGCGCGGACAGTGCTTCCGCCATCGCGCCCCCCGGATGCGAGCTTCGGCGGGTGGGAGGATGGCGCGTGCGCTGGCAAGGTTGTGCGTTGGTATAAGGCGATTACCTGAGAGAATGCAGATTGTCAGCGGTGTTTCCAACACTTCACCCGTTCCGAGAAGCTCGGTGTTGACGCCCGCCGGCAAGTGTCCTGGCTCGGTTTCATCCCGCGGCCGCCCCCTTCTCAGCCCCGCGTCTGACGGGGCCAATGGGCTAACGGCGGCCCGGTCCACCTCACAGTGGCTGGCCCGCGGCGGATTCACACCGCCTTCCTTGGGCCGGCGGACACTCCTATTGTGGCACGGGCGATGGGGGATGTCAATGGGTAACCTCGCCCCCACGGGGCGCTACGGCTCAACGTCAGCCGCCGCCGGCGCGGCTAATGGCCTGCTGCACCTGGCGCATGCTAACGGTGGACATGAGGATGGCCATCACCACGCAGTCGTCGGCGAAGGCGAAGATGAGCCGGAAGTAGCCTTCCTCGTAGGCGTACCAGCCGTCCTCGTTGGCCTCGTCCGGCGTGCCGTAGGCCGCCTCCACCTCAGCCCTGGTGCTGCCGATGCCCACTCCGCGCCCGGTTGCGACCTGGGGGAACTGCTCCCGCGCCTTCTGCGCCGCTTGCGCCAGCCGCGCAAAGTAGTCCTCGGCGTCGGTGCGCTGAGCTGGCGGGCACAGGTCCTTAATCCACGCGCTGAGCATCAGCCCCTGGATGACGTAGAGGTCTTCGCGGTAAACGTAGGTGGCGGCCAGGCAGTCGCCGAAGAGGTAGCTGAACGCGGGAGCGTCCGGGCCTGTGAGCTTGTTGCGCACGGTGCGGCTGGAGGCGAAACGGTACACGCACTCCGGCTCAGCGTTGGCGTTGTCGCCCAGCTTCACCCCGAGGCCGAAGGTCTCCTCGTCCAGCGCAATTGGTGGGCGCGGCCCGGTCGGCGCTTTGGCTTCCTCTTGCTTGGGCTTGCAGGTGGCGAGAATGAGCAATCCAAGCACAACCAGCGCGCCCCAGCCGACGCGCCGCCAGATGCGTTTTCGCCGGTTGCTTTCCATCGCTGGTTCCTTTCCCAGCTTCCCCCCTGCGGGGAAACGCAACATCCACATTTCATTCTACCGCAAGGAGTGTGCACACGCACCCGCGAGCATACTCAATGGAAGATGCATGGCGAGGGGCTACTCCCCCTCTGTCGTCGCGGCCAGGTGGAAATCCCAGTCC
>CAZXPM010000135.1:0-3505 GCA_964643155.1 uncultured Planctomycetales bacterium
ACCACCCGGTGCGCGATTTGCAGACCGGCCGCGCCCACATCACCAGCCAGAACCACAGCTACGCCGTGAAGCTCCCGGAGGAAGCGCAGGAGCAGGCGAAGGAGGCGCGGGAGCCCTTCGCTGCGGGAGGGGGACTCTTCATTGACAAGGTGCATATCAACGACGGGACGGTGGAGGGGATGCACCATGAAAGCCGGCGGTGGTTCTCGGTGCAGTACCACCCGGAAGGCCATCCCGGCCCGGAAGACAACCTTTACCTGTTTGACCGGTTTGCGGGGATGATGGGGGAGTAGGCAGAAGGTAGAAAGCAGCAGGGAAAAGGCGGGAGTAAGCTGGAATCGCGGGGGCGTCAGAAGTCCCGCTCCATGAGCCCTGCCTTCTCCATGGCGAGACCGTAGACTCAGGGGCGACCTAGCCCTTAAGAGGTAGCAGAGCTTGACAATTGTAAGTTGATACCTTACGCTTGTAAGGAATATGCCAACAATTAACCCGAGCAGGATGCTGGAAGCGCTGCTGCCGCGGGCGCGAATGGCGGTGCTTACGGCCTTACTCACTTACGCCGATAGGCAGTGGCACCTGCGGGCGCTGGCGCGCGAAACAGGGCTGAGCGCTCCAGCGGTCCGCGAGGAAGCCAACAACCTGGCGGAAGCCGGGATAATCCTCCGCGAGCGGTCGGGAAACCGGGTCTACTACCGTGCAAACGTGGAATCACCCATCTTCAACGAGCTGCTGAGCATTATTGTAAAGACGGCTGGAGTAGCTGGGCCCCTGCGCGAGGCGCTGCGGCCGTTAGCCGCCAAGATTGAGCTCGCGTACATATACGGCAGCTTTGCGAACGGCACGGCTGACGCCAAAAGCGATGTGGACGTGATGGTCGTGGGAGAGGCTTCAGTGCTGGAAGTAGTGGGAGCGCTGGTGGAAGCGTCGGACAAACTCGCGCGAGAGGTCAACCCGACGGTGTATTCTCCCCGTGAATACGCTGAGGCGCTGGAGGAGGGCGAGGGATTTGTGCACGAAGTGCATCACGGCGCCAGAATCCCGCTGATAGGAGACTCCGATGAATCTGCTTGAGCTGGAGGAGAAGGGCGAAGTCCGAAGATTGAAGACCAGCCGTAAGGAGCTGCGGAACCTGCTGAACAGCGCCAAGCGCAAGCTAGACGACGCGAGTTACGAAAAAGTGAGCCGTGAGTCCCGGCTGGGCCTTGCCTACCAGTGCATCCTCACCTTGGCCAAACTGGCGCTGCGGGCATCTGGCTACCGGCTAAATGGCCGCCATGACGAGCATGTGCGGACGCTGGAAACGCTGCGCGCCACCATGGGGATGGACGACAGAAGGACAAATTACTTCCACACGCTGCGGAGCAAACGGCACCGGGACCTTTACGAGGGCGATCTGCATGTCTCAGCGACCGAATTGGCGGAAGCGCTGAAGCATGCGGCTACTCTTTTGGCTGCGACAGAGGAGCGGCTGAAGCAGCATTCCGGCCCTTTCAACGAGTAAGGGCCGTTACTCCTTTTTCCCGGTGTCCAATTCGCGCATGGCTTGCTGGACATCAGCCGGGGTGAGCTTGCCCCGGGCCTGGGCGGCGCGGATGTTCTCACGCTGGATCTCCAGGTACACCTCTTCGCGGAAAATCTCCACCTCCGGCGGCGCTTCCAGCCCCAGCCGCACCTGGTCGCCCTTCACCGCCACCACCATCAGCCGCACCCCGCCCAGTTCCGCGCGCTCGTTGACGGAAAGCGAGAATGAAGCCTGAGCGGATTCGCCAGCGGGGGGCGAGGGAATCTGGAGGTCCAGGCCGAGGTCGTCCGAGCGCAGCCGCAACGCTTCGGGCGACTCTACAAGCAGAGTTGCGCGGTGCGCCGCATCAACGCCCACCAGCTCCAGCGTCGTGCGTGAGCCGATGACAATGCGTTCGCCAGGCTTTCTTGTGAGTACGAGCACTTCCTTGTTGCGTCACAAACCAGCCCGGCAGGCCGGTTACCGTTACCCAGATTACCCGTGTGCCTAATCCATGCGGATAGGCATCACAATATAAGTATACCCCGGCTTTTCAGGTATGGTGACCCTCAGCGGGTTAACTTCGCTTGACCAGAGCAGGTCCACCGTGTCCGCATCCAGCGCCGCCAGCACCTCGGTGAGGTAGGACGGGTTCAGCGCAATGTGGAGGTCGGTAAAGGGATCGCCCTTGGTGAAGGGGACTTCTTCCACACCCTTGCCCACATCCTGGGACTCGCTGGAGACAACCACGCTGTCGCCGGAGGTCTCCAGGCGCACGACGGGGTTTTGCTCGCGTACTTTGAAGACAATCAGCACACGCTGGAGGGCGTCGCGCAGGGCGGTCCGGTTGACATTCACCACCGACTTGGCCTCCTTGGGGATGACCTTGAGGTAGTCGGGATACTTGATGTCAAACAGGGAACCGCCGAAAACGGTGTGGTCAAAGCGGAAGAACACCTGGTTGCCCAGGTAGTAAAGCTCCACCGTCTTTTCTTCCTCCGCCGGCAGCGCGCGCCGCAGCTCGTCTATGATGTTGGTCGGTATCAGCAGGCTGCGGTCCTTGACTTCGGGTGAGGGATTGTCCATCTGCTCCAACGCCAGGCGGTGGCCGTCGGTGGCGACAATGTCCAGGTTGTCGTCGCGGAACTTCATCAGCACGCCGTGGGTGTAATGGCTGGTGGTTCCGCTCTGGTCCTTCAGCGCGGCGAAGGTTGTGCGCCCCAGCGCCTCGCGCAGCCGCCCGGCGGAGAGCTGGGAGATCTTGCCCTCCTCAAACAGGGGGAGCGTGGGGAAGTTCTCATCGGGAAGTATAACGATGTCGTAGTCGGAGAAGCCGCTGATTATCTTGAGCACGCCGTCCTGGCGCTCAATGGTGACGTCCTTCCTGGGCAGCCGGCCCACGAGGTCCACGAACAGCCGCGCCGGCACCAGCACCGCGCCCTCGCTCTCGCCCGGCACCTCCAGCGAGTGTTCAATGGTGAAATCCCCATCCGAGCCGGTGAGGGTGAGAGTCTTCTTCGTAACCTGAAAACGGATGTGCGAGTGCACTTGGTTCAGCGCGCGGCTGGGTACGGCCTTGTTCACGAGATTGAGCGCCTGGCTCAACTGCTCCTGGGAGATGGTGAGTTTCATATACCCTCCTGTATCAGAAGCCGTATTATAGCAAATGGCGATGGCGCGCAAGGGCGCTGCCGGCTCCCGGCCGCCGGCCGTTGGGATGGGCGAAGCGCCCGGCTCAGTGCCCGCGTGCCCCAGCGGCAGGTGAATCAAGGCGCGGGCCTCCCTTCGCCCGGGCTCCGGCGGGCGAGCGCCGCCGGTGAGGTTCCCGGCCGGTTGCCCGCCGGGGGCGGGTGGTCTAGAATGGCGGCGCATTGTCGCGCGAACTCCTAAGTGAAATAGGGCGCAAGGCGCTCAACGGCGAACGGCTCACACCGGAGGAGGCCGTGCACCTGCTCACCGGGGCTGACCTGCACCAACTCGGGGCGCTGGCGCACGAAGTCCGCA
>CAZXPM010000135.1:3515-4805 GCA_964643155.1 uncultured Planctomycetales bacterium
CGGCCAGCGGGTCTTCCTGGTGCGCAACCGGCACATCAACCCCACCAACATCTGCCGCAACCACTGCGCGTTCTGCTCTTTCCGCGCGGATGCGGGCGATGAGCGCGCGTATTTCCATACGCCCGACGAGATTGTGGCGCAGCTCCAGCGCACCGGCGTGGAAGGGGTGCAGGAGTTCCATATCACCGGCGCCACGCCGCCCCGGGAGGTGGCGGATTACGGCTACTACCGGCGGCTGCTCACCGCGCTGCGGGCGGCTTTTCCCGGTGTCCATCTGAAGGCCTACACCGCAGTAGAGGTGGCGTGGATGGCGGAGCTGAGCGGGATGGCTGTGCGTGAGGTATTGGTGGACCTGCAGCGCGCGGGGCTGGACGCCATGCCGGGGGGCGGGGCGGAGGTGTTCGCGCCGGAGGTGCGGGCCAGGCTCTGCCCGGAAAAGGCCAGCGGCGAAGTCTGGCTGGATGTGCACCGCACGGCGCACGAGCTGGGGATACCCACCAATGCGACCATGCTCTACGGGCACATTGAAACGCCGGAGCAGAAAGCGGAGCACCTGCTGGCGCTCTACGACCTGCAGGAGGAGACCGGAGGCTTCCAGGCGTTCGTGCCCCTGGCCTACCACCCGGTGGGCAACCGCCTGGGCGGCGAGTTCACCACCGGCGCGCAAGACCTGCGGCACCTGGCGGCGGCGCGGGTGGCGCTGCACAACTTCCCGCACGTCAAGGCCTACTGGATTGAGTACGGGCTGAAGCTCGCGCAGGTGATGCTGCTCTGGGGCGCGGATGATCTGGACGGGGAAGTGGGCGAGGAACGCATCTACCACGACGCCGGCGCGGCCACGCCGAAAGGAGTGGCGCTGAAGCGGCTGGCGCAGCTCGTGCGGGGGGCGGGGCTGGAGCCGGTCAGGCGCGACGCCAAGTACGGGCATCTGGTAGAATTGTGACGGACAAGCCATCATGCCGAAGAAATACCGAGTTGGATTGCTGCCATTCCTGAACGCTCTGCCGCTGGTTTACCGGCTGCAGGACCACCCCAGGGTCAAGCCGACCTGGGGGATGCCGGCGGAGCTTTTCCACATCATGCAGCAGGGGAAGCTGGACGCGGCGCTGACTTCATCCTTCGTTTATGCCGCCAAGCTGCGCAGCCGCATCACCGACCTGGGCGTGGCGGCGGACGGGCGGGTGCTGACGGTGATGGTCTATTCGCAGGATCCGCTGGACGAAATCACCACGCTGGAAGAGGATCCGGCCAGCCTGACCAGCAACGCGCTCACGCGCATCATCTTCCACG
>CAZXPM010000136.1:0-4802 GCA_964643155.1 uncultured Planctomycetales bacterium
TTCGGCCTGCACCGCCGCTGGCGCCGAGGTTGCGTCTATCTGGCCGGCGGCCTGCCGGACGGTGGAGCGGGCCTGGACCTCTGCTGTGGAACCGGCGACTTCATTGCCGAGATGCTGCGTTCCTGCTCCGGCCGCTGCACCGTTACCGGCGTGGACTTCTCCCGCGAAATGCTGGAGATTGCTCAGGCGCGCTTCCGCGCGGAAGTGGATTCGGGGCAGGTGGCCCTGCACCAGGCCGATGCCACTGACCTCTCGTTCTTGCCCGGAGACCACTTTGACCTTGTGACCATCGGCTTCGGCTTGCGCAACGTTACCAGCATCAATGCAGTTCTGCGCGGAGTCCAGCGGGTGCTGAAGCCCGGCGGGGCCTTGGTGAACCTGGATCTCAGCCACCCGGTGCCTCCGCTGATTCGCCCCTTCGCCGCTTTGTGGCTCAACATCGGCGTCCCTTGGCTCGGCCGAATGCTGTTTGGAGCAGCCAACGAGTATTCCTGGCTGGGGCGGAGTCTGAGGGCTTTTCCGGCAAAGGACGAGCTGATTCGGCTGTTCCAGGCCGCAGGGCTCACAAACACCAGGGCAATCCCCTTCGGGATGGGCGCGGTGTGCGCGCATGTCGGCCGCAAGCCCTTGTGAACACTTTTCATTGCGCTCTGTGTATGTTATTCTGTTACCTGCTTGTGAAATCACACGCATGCTGGAGGTCACATGCCCAAAAAGAGCGAGAAGGCGGGGAAGGGGGACATTCCTTATTCAACCGTGGTGCGCCTTGCGCAGTATTTGCGCATTCTGGAACGGCTGCATGCAGTGGGTACTACTAAGATCAGCAGCAACGAATTGGCGAAAGAGGCGAAGGTGAACTCCTTTCTGGTGCGCAAAGACCTGTCGTATTTCGGCGAGTTCGGCGTGCGTGGGGTGGGCTACGACCTCAAGAGCCTGACCAAGGAGATCAGGCGCATTCTCGGCTTAAACCGCGAACGGCGGGTGGTGCTGGTAGGAGTTGGCCACCTCGGGCGCGCGCTCCTCTCTTACAAGGGCTTTGCTGAAGAGGGTTTCGTCATCTGCGGCCTGTTTGACAGCGATCCCGCCAAGATAGGCACTACCGTCCGCGACTTGGAGGTGCGAAGCATCTTCACGCTTGAGGAGTTCGTGCAGACCAATGGCCCCATTGATATCGGTATCATCGCGGTGCCCGCATTCTCCGCCCAGTTTGTGGCCAACAAGCTGGTGGCGGTGGGGGTGAAAGGGCTGCTCAACTTCGCGCCCATTCCGCTTACTGTGCCGCCGAAAGTCATCAGCATCTCGGTTGACCTGACCACCAACCTGGAGGTTATCAGCTACTACTTGTTGCGCCGTTAGTCGTGTGGAACGGGGCCGCTGCAAAGCCTCGGCAACTGTGGCATAATACCGGTTTACCTGCTAGGAGGTTGTTGTATGTCATGTAAACTGCCTGTGCGGTGGCTGGTGCTGGTGGCAACTACGGTCGCGGTATTGGTGTCCTGCGGGACGCAGGTAGGGAACCTTCCGGACCGGGTAGTTGGCTTCCTGCACAGCTACGACCCAGAGAATCCACAGACATATGTGGATTACTTTACGCCGAAGATTCAAGAATCTCTGTCAAAGTTTGGCTCGTCTACGCCTGGCGGACTTGCTATGCCGGGGCTCCCTATAGGCCTGCAGAAGGCCGGCAAGGAAAACCTGAGTAAGGTGACGACGGGGGACCTTTCTTTCCAGGTGCGCAAGTCCAAGGGACGCCAGTGGGCAGAAGTGACGGTGAGTTACGACTCTGCGGCTGGCAGGGCCACGGAAAAGCTGATCTGGATCAGAGTGGACGGCCAGTGGTATCTGTTCGGAAAGACCGCGGGCGAGGAAACCGAGTACGGGCAGCCACCCTATTTCGTGACTTAGCAACAGGTCAACTGTGGCGCGCGACAGGATAGCCGCGAGAAAAAAGACGGTCGGGCGGGGCGTAGTCATGGAGGCGCGCTCCGTCATCTCCGCGATAAACGGGAAGGCTGACCGGGTCGTCATCGGTGACCATGTTTTCATCGGCAACGATGTTCGCATCCTGGCGCCCGAGGTTTACATCGGCGACCACACGGTTATTCACAACCACACGACCATCTACGGCTACGCGCCGGTGCGGCTGGGCGATTGTTGCTGGGTAGGGCAGAATGCGGTGATTAACTGCGCCGCTCCCGTGTGGATCGGCGACGGGGTCACCCTCTCCGCATACTCCAACCTGTGGACGCACTTCCGCGCCGGCGACATACTCCAGGGCTGCCGTTTTGACAGCGAGAAGCCCCTCGCGCTGGGGGACGATGTGTGGATCGGCGTGCAGTGCTCGGTGGCCCCCATAGTCGCGCAGCCACGCAGCCTGGTGCTGGCGGGCTCAGTGGTCACGCATGATCTGGAGGCGAACCATGTCTACGGCGGCAATCCGGCGGTAGACCTGACGGAGAAACTCGGGCCGCAGTTTGAGGAGGTTTCGCTGGAGGAGAAGTTCGCCCTCCTGAAAGACCTGCTGCTGCGCTTCCAGGAAGGCTGGAAATCGCAGGTAATGCAGTACCGCTCGGCGGACGGTCCCAGCGACATCTTCGCCGGTGCGCTGGCCGCCCATCCAGCAGACCCGCGATGGCTGGAAGGCGACGAGGGCAGCTTCTACGCGGTCGGCATCGTGGCGACCAGGCATCCCTGGAAGAAGTCCGATGTGCCGGTGTTCAGCGTGGCCGACCGCACTTACAGCAAGCTGGGCACTCCGCAGGAAACAGCCTTTATGAAGTACCTGCTGCCCCAGATAAAGTTCTACCCGGCCGAGCGCAAGGGCTACGGCGAACTAAGGGAGAGGTTTAAGCAGCTCATTCCGCGTTTGGGGGAGCTGTAAGCCGGGCGCAAGGCTCCAGGTGCACCACCACGTCCACCACCGCCGGGAGTTCGCGGATGATGCAGTCCTTCACCTCATGCGAGAGCGCGTGTCCCTCCTCAACGGTCATTGACGGCGCCACCTTGATGTGGAGGTCCACCAGCACCGCATCCGGCGTTCCCCGGCTGCGGATGTTGTGTACTTCCGCCACGCCCGGCACCGAGATGGCGCAGCGGAGAACCTCTTCCTCGTCAACCTGCGCCGCGTCGGTGAGGATGTGAAAGGCCTCGCGGATGAGGCGGAAGCCGACCCAGGCGATAATCAGGACCACCACCACCGCGGCCGCCAGGTCTGCCCATTGCATACCGGCGGAGACGAAGCCGATGGCCGCTATCACCAGCAGGCTGCTGAAAAGGTCGGTGGAGGTATGCGCGGCGTCCGCCACCAGGAACTCGCTCTTGTACTTGCGGCCAACCCGGCTCTCATAGGCAATCACAAAGACATTGACCGCGATGGACAGCGCCATCGCTCCGTACGCCCACAGGCTGGGCTCTAGCTCAACCCCTTCCCGCAGCCGCCGCACCGCGGCCAGGAAGATGTGCGTTCCGGCGAGGAACATCAGGAATGCCACCATCATCGCGGCAAAGGTCTCAAACTTGCGGTGCCCGTAGGGATGCTCGCGGTCGGGCGCGCGCTGCGACAGTATCATCGCGATGTAGCCGAAGACGTTGTTCAGCGTGTCCAGCAGCGACTCGAAGCCGCTGGCGGTAACCGAGAGCAGGCCGGTGGACAGGCCGACGGCGATCTTGCTGCCCGCCACGACGAGGTTGGCGCAGAAAGTGGTGACTATTGCCCGGACTACGGCGCGGGAACGGATGCTTTGGGGCATGTCCCGGGTAGTATACTATGCCCATGCGCAAAGAGTCAGTGGCTATCGCGGTAATCGGCAACGAGATCCTGAATGGCAGCACACGGGACAGCAATTCCCGGTGGCTGATCCAGGAGCTAAACGAGATAGGCTGCGATGTGGGAATAGTGATGGTGCTGCCCGACGAGATGGAAGTGCTGGTGCGCCGGCTGAAGGAGCTCTCCGGGGAGTACATGTTCGTCATAACGACTGGCGGCATCGGCCCCACGCACGACGACATCACCCGCGAAGCCGTGGCCGCCGCCACCGGGCGCGAGCTTGTGCTTAACGAAGAAGCCGCCAGGATGATTGCGGCCACACACGAAGGCGTTCTCAGCGAGGTGCGCAAGCGCATGGCCATGCTGCCGGCGGGGGCGGAGCTGATATCCAACGAGCAGACGGGAGCGCCGGGCTTCCGCGTGGACAACCTCTTCGTCTTTCCCGGCATTCCCAAGCTGCTGCACGCCATGTTTGAGGGAGTGAAGGAGCAGTTCCGGGGCGAGAAGCTCCACCGTGAGTCGATTGAGGTGAGAGTGGGGGAGAGCCACTTCGCCGATGTCCTCCAGGAGGCGCAGGAGAGGTGGCCCGGCGTGATGATCGGCAGCTACCCGAAACTGGACCAGTGGGCCTGGGTGGAGGTGCGGGCTTGCAGCCGTGACGAACAAGCGCTCTGCGAATGCTGCGACTGGCTGCGGCCGCGCCTGCGGGAAGTGGAGGATGAGTGCAAGCGGGGAAAGACCGACTAGCCGCTTAATGCGCCCGCCCTGATGCCGATATACAGGTAACGATGGAAAACGGCATCGGCGCGCTTTCGGGCAAGACCTTCATGATGATGTGGCTCGCTGCACTCATCGCCAGCTTCGCGCTGCTGTACTCACAGGGAAAGCTGGATTTCGCGGGCAGCGCGCCCGCTCCGGCGAAGCCGCGCTCATCGCGGGTAAAGCAGCCGCCCGCGCTCAGCCCCTCTGCGCTTTCCACTGCCGCTGCCGGCGCATACACCCGCGCAACCGATCTCTTGGACCTCACGCCTATACC
>CAZXPM010000137.1:0-4698 GCA_964643155.1 uncultured Planctomycetales bacterium
GGGAGCCTTCACCGTGAGGACGGCCAGGTCCAGCTCCAGCGCCGCCAGTTGCGCATCAGCCTAGCGCGCACGCGCCTCCGCCGCCGCCAACTGGTTGGCGGTGGGCCCAACCAGCAACCGGTCAAGCACGGCCTTGCGCGCCCTGACCGCCGCAGCCGCAGCCAAGACCTCCTCCGGCCGCAGTCCCCCTGCGAGCTTGTCCAGATTGGCCTGGGCAGCGGCCAGTTGGGACCTCAACGCGTCGCGCTCGGCTACCGCCCGGTCCAGTTCGCTGGCGGCAATCACCCCTTCCCGGTGCAAGTTCTCCAGCCGGGCAGCGTTCTTTTCTGCAGCTTGAAGCTGAGCAGCTATGGAGTCCCGCTGGAATGATGCGGCCTTGATGTCCTCGGTGCGGAACCCGTCCAGCGCTTGCTCGTACCGGGCTTCCGCGCCCGCAAGCTCGGCCTGCGCACACCTTATCTCTTCAGCGGTTGCCCCAGCCTTCAGGTCGTTGTAGCTTGCCCAGGCAGCCTCGACCGCGGCTGCCAGCACTTCTTTCTGCGCGAGCAGAACCGAGGCGTCCAGCCGGCCCAGGGCAGTTCCCGCCTCCACGACCTCGCCCGCTTCCACCAGATGTTCCGCCACCGTTCCGCCCACGCGGCTGCCGAGCCGGTACTCGGTCGCGCGCACGATGCCGGAAAGCTCGGTAGCCCGGGGCCCGCAGGCGGCGGCGGCGAACGCCAGAGCGAAGATGAAACCGGAAACGAAAGCTCTCGCAGTTGTTGTCATCCCTGCACGGGATTATATCACCGGGCTCATCCCGGGACGGAGCAGGTCTTGCTATAATCTGCGCGTGGGTAACACTCCCCCGCTTTTCTACCGTTGCGCCAAGGCGCTGCTGTATGTGGGAAGCAAGTTGGTCTTCCGCATCACGCACGAAGGCGTAGAGAACATACCCCGGGAAGGGGGGCTGTTCATCGCATCAAACCATGCATCCCACCTGGATCCGCCCCTGGTAGGCATAGGAGTGCCCCGGCAGGTCACCTACGTGGCCAAGCAGGAGCTCGCCGGATCGCGCTTCCTCAAGTGGTTCATGCGGAAAGTTGACACCATACTCATTGACCGCAGCCGCGGACGCGGCGCGCTTGATCAGACCATTGAGCGGCTGGAGAAGGGACAGGCTGTGATTTTCTTCCCCGAAGGCACGCGCACACGCACCGGCAGGTTAAACCGCGGGCGACGGGGCGCGGCTGTAATTGTGCTGAAGAGCGGGGCCACGGTTGTCCCAACGTGCATCGTTGGAAGCCATGAGTGTTTTCCCCCCGGCGCGAAACTCCCCCGTCCGGGCAAAGTCACGGTGCGCTTCGGGCCGCCGCTGACCTTCAAGAAGGTCGGCCAGGAGGAGATTCCTCCAGAGCTGCTTGATTCCACGCTCCGCCAGATAATGGACGCGATAGAGGACCTCCTTCCCGAGCGGATGCGCCCGAAAGCGGAGGAAAAACGGGACTGGTACACCAGAGAGGATGCAGCAAATGAAACCAAGTGAACCTGATCAAATCAGCGTGGGGGTGATAGGCGCTGCGGGACGCATGGGATTGGTCATTGCCCCCCGACTGCAGGAAGACAAGGACTTCAGCGTAGACGCGCTGTACGACATAGTTGAGGGAGACGTCCCTACAGTTGGGCGCATAACCACCAGCCTGGAGGATTTTCTCGCGGCTCCGACAACTCACGTGCTTGACTTCTCAACCGGGCCCGCCGTGGATGAGCACGGCGAAAGGGTGCTTCTAGCGGGCAAACACTATCTGGTGGGCGCCACCGGCTACTCCGAGGAGACCGTCTCCCGGCTGGACAACGCAGCCCGGAGAGCGGGAAGAGAGTGCCTGGTGGTCCCGAATTTCTCGCTCGGAGCCAACCTTATGGTGGAGTTCGCCAGCAGGGCGGCTGAGTTCTTCCATACAGTAGAGATCGTGGAGCGTCACCACCTGGGCAAGCAGGACGCCCCAAGCGGCACAGCCATCGCCACCGCCCAGAGCATCCACGAAGTCAAGCAAATGTCCCCCGGCCCGGACAAAGAGAGAATTAAAGGAGTCCGCGGCGGAAAGGTCTGCGGCATCAGTATCCACTCTCAGAGGCTTGACGGAGTGCTGGCGGAACAGGAGGTGACGTTCGGTGGATACCAGGAGATTCTGCGGATTGAGCACCGTAGCATCAGCCGTGAGTGCTTCCTTTCCGGCGTCAAGCTTGCGCTGAAAGCAGTGGGCAAGCATACTGGACTGCGATTGGGCCTGAAACACGTAATGGAGGGGCCGCAATGAAGATCGCAATTGCAGGCGCAACGGGCTTGACCGGGGAGGTGCTGCTGAGCATCCTGCCCAAATCAAGGCTGTCTGACGCAGAGCTGGTCCTCCTGGCGAGCTCCTCCAGCGCCGGCAAAGTGCTTGAGAACGAGGCCGGGACGCACCAGATACAGGAACTGCGGGATGGTTGCTTTGAGGATGTAGACCTGGCCTTTTTTGCAGTCGGAGACGCCCTCTCCGCCGAGTTCGTGCCCCAAGCACTGGAGGCCGGCGCCAAAGTCGTTGACAAGAGCAACGCCTTCCGGCTTGAGGAGGGGGTGCCTTTGGTAGTGGCGGGGGTGAACGATGACGATATCGGTTCCGCTCGTCTTGTGGCCAACCCAAACTGCACGACCATTGGCTTTGCCCACGCCGTCGCGCCGTTGAGGCAGTTTGGCATAGAAGAAGTGGTGGCCGCAAGCTACCAGTCTCTTTCTGGTGCAGGGAGGGAGAGTGTCAACCACTTCTGGGCCGAGGCTGGGAAGGCGCTGCAGGGCGAGCCAAGTGCGTACTCTGAAAGCGCCGCGGCAGCTCTCCAGGTGATACCAGCCATAGACCAGCTCATTGGCGACGAACACAAGGAAGAAACCAAGCTGAGGCTGGAGAGCGCGAAGATACTGGGACTTGACGCTGAACGCATCTACAATACGGCTGTGCGAGTCCCCGTCCTGGTGGGCCACTGCATTGCCATACACCTCCGTGTAAGTGGCCCGGTCGACGAAAGCCGGGTGCGGGCAGCACTGGCGGGTAATCCCACGCTGCTCGTCCTGCAGACAGGCGAGACCCCTACCAGCTTCCACGCCATCCAGTACCCCAACCGCGTAATCGTCGGCCGCATCCGTGTCCGCGATGGCGGCGGTTGCATTGAGCTGTTCACGGTCAGCGACAACCTCCACATCGGCGCTGCCCTGAACGGCCTGCTGATTGCCGAGCAGCTGGTTCTCTAACCACAACCATCTGCGAATGACCACGTCCTAATCACGGCGAATATGCTCATTTCGACGCCAACTACTAAACATCTATGTATGATTACGCCCATTTTCCCAGAGAAATCCCAAAAATCCCCTTGAAACCCCTTGACAGCCCCAAATATCCCCAGTAGTTTGGTATCCACGCGGGGACCTATGTTTCGGGGAAATGTAAGCACCAAGCTGGACTCAAAGGGGAGAATCCTCCTCGGAGCTCGCTTTAAAGACGGGCTCGGAACCAAGGCGATTATCGCCAAAGGCAACGGGCCGTTCCTAATGGTCTTCCCCGTGGAGGAGTTCAACAAACTGGAAGCAAGGCTTCAGCCGTTGATGGACTTGAGCACTGACTCCGGCCTGCGCAACTTCATGACTGGCAAGTTCCAGGCCTATCTAACCAATTTCTACTCCAACCAGGCCGAAGTGGATGTTGACGACCAGGCGCGCATCAGCATCCCCAAGTTCATCCGCGACGAGATTGACCTTAATGGCGATCTCATCGTGCTGTCCGCCGGAAAGTACCTTCAGATATGGAAGAAGAAGGCCTACTACCAGCGGCAGACCGATGAGATTGACTTTGACCCGTCCGAGTTGTTCGGACGAGGTGACACACGCGAATAGCGGTGGGAGCCGGTTACCGGCGGGTCTGCACCGGCTCCCATCGTTAGTGAGGGATACGCCGTGGACGGAATAGTTCACCGGCCTGGACTTTTGAATGAAGTTATTGAGCTGATGCAGCCGAAGCAGGGTGAGACCTTCGTGGACTTCACCCTCGGGGGAGCCGGTCACTTCTCGGCTTTCCTGCCGCATCTGGGAACGACCGGGCTGGCTATCGGGCTGGACCGGGATGAGTTCGCCATACAGCGGGCTCAGCGCCTCCGGGAAACCTGGCCCGAATGCCGGATTGTCCTCCGGCAAGCGCGGTTCTCCGAAGCGGAAGAAGTGCTGCAGGACCTGGGAGTGGACGGCTTTGACCTGGCGCTGTTTGATCTCGGCGTCTCGGCCTTCCAGGTTGACGATCCGGCCCGGGGCTTCAGCTTCCAGGCCGATGGACCTTTGGACATGCAGATGGGTGGTGACACGAAAACTGCGTTGGAGATTGTCAATGGCTCCAGTGAGCGGGAACTGGCGCAGATGATCTCAACTTACGGAGAAGAGCGCTATGCTCGCCGCATCGCCAGCGCGATTGTACGCCGCCGCGAGAAGCAACCCATCCGCACCACGCTGGAGCTGGTGGAGACGGTAGACCGCGCAGTTCCCCCTTCCCAGCGGCGAAACCTCAGTGCCATCCGCGCAAGGGTCTTCCAGTCCATCCGCATCGTCACCAATGACGAGATGAACGAGCTTCAAGGGGGGCGGGTAACCGCCATCCGCCACCTGCTTGTCGGCGGACGGATGGGCGTGATCTCCTGGCA
>CAZXPM010000138.1:0-2588 GCA_964643155.1 uncultured Planctomycetales bacterium
TCAAGCCCGGCGTGGACGAAGACGGCATCAGCGCCCGCCTGAACGCTGCGATGCACGCCCGCTACGAGATGCACTTTGACCGCATCCTCTTCTACAGCCGCGAAGACCTGGCCAGGCTCCTCAAGCTGGACGACGCCCCCAAGGAACTCCGCATCGTGGATTTGCGGGGGCGGTAGGGGGAGGACCATCACCTGTGTCACGCAAGGCAACGCCGCAGCGTGGCGGGTCTCTTGCTCTTTTCCCCCTCCAATCCCAATCCCCCTGAAGCGCTTCAATGACAATACGCGATGCAAGCAGCCCGGCTACTCGCTGGTCGCTACTCTCGGTCTTCCCCCCTTACCCCCACCGCCCGCTGTCCGCTATAATCGGGCATCCACTATGCGCTGTTGGATTGACCCTTGCTCAGGCTAACCAAAATTGAATTGAACGGCTTCAAGAGCTTCGCCGCGCCCACGGTCATTGAGACCGGGGACATGCTGCTCGGCGTGGTCGGGCCCAACGGCGCGGGCAAGAGCAACGTGCTTGACGCCATCCACTTCGTCTTCGGCGAGCAGAAGCCGACGGTGCTGCGCGTCAGCCGGCTGTCCGACCTCATCTTCGGCGGTTCGCGCACCCACGGCCGGCTCAACCTCGCGCGGGTGCGCCTGACCTTTGAGTTCCAGGGCGAGGACGGCGAGGAGGGCCCGGCGGTGCTGGACGAGTTTGGCCTGGTACCGCTGGAGGAGGATGATGAAACCGTCACTTACGCTTCCGCCCCTTACGGCAGCGAGGTGCAGGAGCTGCCGGACGGCGTAGAGCCGGCCGCCTACGACGAGGAGTTTGAATCCGCCGGTATCGGCCGCCTCCAGCCCGGCGACATCATCACCCTTTCGCGCAAGGTCTACCGCGACGGCCTGTCGGAGTACCAGATAAACGGCCACACCGTGCGCCTCAGCACGGTGGACAAGTTCTTCACCCGCTACCAGCTCGGGCGGCTCTCCGCCTATTCCATCAACCAGGGAGAGGTGGAGAAGAAGCTGCTCGCCAGCCCGGTGGAGATCCGCCAGTGGCTGGGGGAGGCTACCGGTGTCGCGCTGCTGCTGCGCGCCAAGGACACGATCTCGCGCAAGCTCGCGCGCACCCGGCGGAATCTCACACGGGTGAAGGATATCCTCGGCGCCCTGGGAGACGAGGTGGAGCGCCTGGAGTTGAAGGCCTACGACGCCGAACGCCACCAGTACCTCCAGTCCTTGCGGCGCAAGCTTGCGGGTACGCTGCTGCGCGGGCGGCTGCTCAAGGCGGCGGCGCGCCGCGAGAAGGTGCTGGAGGAAGAGCGTTCCTACGCGGGGAAGCGGGCGCAGTTGGAGGACGACATCGCCCGGCGCGAGCGCGAGCTGGCGGAGTCCGAGCAGGAGGCCGCGCGCCTGCAGGAACGCGACCGCGAACTCAAGTCCGGGCTCAACCGCCTGCAGGAGGAGCTGGGGCGGCTCAAGATACGCGAGAGCGTGGAGGCCGAGCGCAGGCGCAGCCTGGAACGCCAGCGCGAGGAGTGCCGCGAGCGCATGGAGACTGCGGCCAAGCGGCTGAGCGCCATTGAAGAAGAGCGGGCGCAGGCGGAGAGGAAGGCGGCTGCTTCCGACGAAGAAGTGGAGTCCGCTGCCGCGGAGCTGCGCTCGGCGGAGGAGCTGCTGCTGCGCGAGGAGAACTCCGCGGCCTGGCTGCGTGACGAGATGGCGGAGAGCGCCAAGCGCCTCCACACACTGGAGCGCGAGCTGGCCGTGGTGAGCGAGAAGCTGGAGACCGCGCGCCATGAGCGCCGGCGCCGCGAAAAGGAGCTGGAGGAGGTCAAGCAGAAGCAGGCGGAGCGCCGCGAGCGGCTGGAGGCGCTGCGCAGCGGCCGCAACCAGATTTCCCTGGACTTTGAAGCCAAGGAAGGCGAGCTGCAGGAGCAGGTGCAGCGCCTTGCCGGGCTGCGGGCGCAGCACGAACAGATACTGGATGAGCTGCGCCAGGCGGAGAAGTCGCTGGCGTCCGTCAACGAGCGGGCGAGTTACCTTGCCGCGATGAAGAGCACCTACGAGGCGCTCAAGGAGGACTTCTACTCCCTGGAGGACGCGCAGGACGCCGGCTTTGCGCTCACGCCGCTGCTGGATCTCATCAGCTTTGACGAGGAGATCTCCGACGCGGTGGAACTCGCGCTGGGCGATGTGGCGCGCGCCTTCGTGCTCAGCACCGAAAGCGCCGGCGACCTCATCGTGGGCGAGGAATCACTGCACGGCATCTTCATCGCGCCGGACACCGCGGTGGACAGCGTAAGCGGTGGCCACCCCTGGCAGAGCCTGTGGGAGCGGATGCACGGCGACCGCCGGGTCATCGCCGCGCTGCGCTCGGCTCTGGGCGAGGTTGCGCTGGTGGAAGACGCGGCGGAAGCCCGCAGCCTGCTGGCGCAGCACCCGCAGCTTTCCGGCTGCCTGCTGCGCTCGGCGCTGAGCCTGGTCACCCGCGGCGTCATCCGCAAGCCGGGGGCGCCTGAGGGCACGCTGCTTTTCCGCAAGCACGCCGAGCTGCCGCGGGTGGACGAGGAGATTGTCAGCCTGGCGGCGCAGCGG
>CAZXPM010000138.1:2598-4662 GCA_964643155.1 uncultured Planctomycetales bacterium
GAGACGCTCTCCGCCCGCATCGCCGAGCTGGAGCAGGAGGGCAGCCGCTGCGCCCGGCAGATTGTCCACTGGGACCGCGCGGTGCGCGACCTGCAGGAGGTCTCCGCCGACCTGCGCAGCCGCCTGACCCAGGCCGAATCCCGCGAGGAAGGTCTGGCGGGCGAGCATGACAAGCTCTCGCAGGAGTTGAAGCAGGCTGCGCGCGCCATCAGCGGACTGGACGAGACTCTGGAGCGGCTGGGGCGGCAGCGCGAGGAGCTGTCCGCGCAGATTGCCCGGCAGGAGAAGGTGGCGGAGAAGCTGCGCCAGCAGCACGAGGCGGTGGAGAGCGGCCTGAAGCAGCGCCGCGAGGAGATAAGGGAGCTGGAGGCCGTGCGGGTGCGTCTGGCGGCGCAGCGCGAGATGGCCGCCTCAGAGCTGGCGCGGCTGGAGCGGGAACGCTCCACGCTCACCGGCGAGCGGGCGGCGCAGGAGAAAGAGCTGGCTGCCGCGGAGGAGGAACTGAAGGCGGTGGCGCAGAGCGTCAAGGAGACTGCGGTGGAGCTCAGGCAGGCGGAGGAGCGCCTGGCGTTGCTGCGCCAGGAAGCCGAAGCCGCCGCCGAAGAGCTGGGCGATATCACCGCTCACCGCGAGCAGCTCCGCGCGGAGATGCAGACGCTGGTGGAATCACGCGGGCGGCTGGAGTCCTCCGGCGGCGCGTTCCAGGAGAAGGTCTGGCGCGCCGAGAGTGAGCTCTCCGAGGTCATCCGCGAGCTGCACCGCGACCTCGGCGTCTCGCTCGTCACCATGATGCACGAACTCTACGAGGACACGCTGCGGCCCGCGGTTCAGCCCGCTGATTTCTTCCCGGTGTTTGGCGCGGGTGCGCACGAGGCCGAAACCGAAGCCGCGCCGGAGCGCGAATCTTGCGAGCTGCTGGACTACAGCGCGCTCAGCGACAGGGAAATACGCGACGAGCTGGAAAACGTGGAGAAGGCGCTGGTGCGCCTGGGGCAGGTCAACCCGCTGGCGCCCCGCGAGTACGCCGAGAAGCGCGAACGCCTGGCCTTCCTCACCGGCCAGGAGCGCGACCTGCTGCTCGCGATTGAAGACATGGAGGCGATGCTCGCGCGGCTGGAGGAACGCACGCGCCAGCGCTTCTCCCGCAACCTCAAGCTGATTGAGACCAAGTTCAACGAGCTGTTCATCCGCCTGTTCGGCGGGGGTTTCGCCCGCTTCAAGCTCACCGAGCCCGACGATCCGGCCAGCTCCGGCATTGAGATTGAGGTGCAGTTGCCGAGCTCGCGCAAGCAGAGCATCAAGTCCCTCTCCGGCGGCGAGCGCAGCCTGCTGTTCATCGCGCTGTTCCTGGCGGCGCACTCGGTGCGGCGCGGCAGCTTCTGCGTGCTGGACGAAGTTGACGCCGCGCTGGACGATGTCAACGTCGTGCGCTTCTGCCGCCTCATCCAGGACCTCGCCCAGCAGGAGCAGTTCATCATCATCACCCATAACAAGCGCACGATGCGCGTGCTCGACCGGCTGGTGGGCGTGGTGACGCAGCCCAGGGGCGTGTCCCGCATCATTGAAGTGACGCTGCGCCAGGCCGAGGGTTACGCGGGCAGGGGGGCGGCGTGATCCGCCTGTTCCGCCGCCGTGGGAAGGATGGGGCGGACGAGGCCTCAATCCCTCCGGAGGAGCTTTCCCGTTGGCGCAAAGCGCTCAATCGCACCAAAGCCAACCTCGCCAGCGCCTGGCAGTTCGCTACCGTTGGCGAAGTTGAAGTCAGCGCCGGGTTCTACGATTCGCTCACGGACGCGCTCATCCTCGCGGATATGGGTGTGCCGCTGGCGGAGCAAGTGGTGGACGACCTGCGTTCCGCCGCCGGGGACCGCGGGCTTTCCCGGGTGGATGGCGTCCGCCGGCTGCTGGCGGAGATGCTGGCCGGGATGCTGGCCGCTGCCGGAGAGCCGCAACTGCTGCGGGAGGACAGGCTCAACGTGGTCATCTTCGCCGGGGTCAACGGCACCGGCAAGACCACGGCGCTGGCGAAGGTCGCGCACCTGCTCAAGGCGCAAGGCGTGGAGC
>CAZXPM010000139.1:0-570 GCA_964643155.1 uncultured Planctomycetales bacterium
CCTCATTTCCTGGATGCGGCGCATCTCCACCCGCAGGAAACGGTTAACCGCCGAGGCGCTGCTCACCAGGCCGACAACCACCCCGAGCGCGAGCAGCCCGATGGCCAGCCCGACAAACAGCAGGCCGGAATCCACGAGCGACGGCATGAAGATCCTGAGCGACGCCAGCAGCTTGACCACCACCTCGCGGATAAGGTAGATGGCCAGGACAGCGGCAATCGCGCCCACCAGCCCGAAGAAAGCCCCTTCAATGAGGAAGGGCCAGCGGATAAACCACTCGGTCGCGCCTACCAGTTGCATAATGCGGATCTCGCGCCGCCGGCTGTAGATGGAAAGGCGCACAATGTTGTTGACCGAGGAGAAGGTCGCCGACAGCAGCAGCAGCGTCGTCAGGGCGAACACCACCTGCATCCCCAGCAGGAGCTTCATCAGGGTGCTGACTTCCTTGCGGCCGTAGCGCACCTGCCAGACGCCATCAATGGCTTCTATGCGGTGCGCCAGCTCTTCGGTTTTGCTCACGTCCTCCGGCCGGAAGATGTAAGTCGGGGGCAGCGGGTTGTACTCCAGGAT
>CAZXPM010000139.1:580-4637 GCA_964643155.1 uncultured Planctomycetales bacterium
GCCGTCAGGTCGGTCTCCAGGTAAGCGTAAACTTCAACCATATTGCGCAGCGAGAAGAGGAACGACGCGATGCTGGACATCAAGATGATGAAGAAGCCCAGTATCATCAGGCTCATCACCACCTGCAGGCCGTGAGTGAACGAGATGTAGGGATTGCGCCGGAGGTTCTCGGCGAACTCCTTGAAGAAGAAGCGGATGCTGGAGAAGCTAGTACCCACCTTCCCTCCGGTCGGAGATTATCCTCCCATCCTCCAGGCGCACCGTGCGCGTGCGGAACTGGTTGACCACATTCTCGTCGTGAGTGGCCACGATCAAGGTGGTGCCGCGGACGTTCACCCGCTGCAGCAGCTCAATGATGCCGACGCTGGTTTCCGGGTCCAGGTTGCCCGTGGGCTCGTCGGCCAGCAGGATGTCCGGCTTATTGACCAGCGCCCGGGCGATGCATGCGCGTTGCTGCTCGCCGCCGGACAGCTCGTCGGGATAGGACTTGTGCTTGCGCGACAGGCCGACCCACTCCAGCACTTCGGGGACAGCCTGGCGGATTATCTTGGGGCTGGCGCCGCGCACTTCCAGCGCGAAGGCGACATTGCTGTAAACGGTCTTTTGCGGCAGCAACAAGAAGTCCTGGAAGATGACGCCGATGCGCCGGCGCAGAAAGGGGATTTCGCGCGGGGGCATCCTGGCCACGTCCTTACGGAACACCAGCACCCGCCCACTCTGGGGAACCAGCTCCCGGTAGATGCACTTCAGGAGCGAGCTCTTCCCGCCGCCGGTGCTGCCCACCAGGAAGACAAACTCCTGCTTCTCCACGTGCAGGTCAACCCCCCTGAGAGCCAGGGCGCTGTTGGAGTAAGCCAGGTTGACGTCAATGAACCTAATCATGCAAGCGAGCGGCCGGTCAGCTTGGCGCTCAATACCAGCCACACGAAGGTCGGAATGAACGCGAGGCGGCGGATGCGGCCGAAATCTGTAAGTGTACGGTACAGCCATTCCAGGCCTGCCGATTGAACCCAGCGCGAGGCGCGCCTGCGGTATCCGGCCCAGATGTCAAAGCTGCCCCCCACGCCCATCATCACCACCGCCGGCAAGCGGATGCGGGCGTTGGCGATGAAGAACTCCTGGGCGGGCGAGCCCATTCCCACGAGGAGAATGTCGGGCTTGCTGGCAATGATGTCCTCAATAACCAACTCCTCATGTCCCTGGAAATACCCATGATGGCTGCCTGCGACCACTATGCCGGGATACTCCTCCAGGATGCACTCCACCGCCCGGATGTTCACCGCTTCCCGCGCGCCCAGCAAGTACACCCGCGCACCGGTGCGCTGCGCCAGCTTCAGTACGTCCTCGGCCAGCTCAATCCCGGGGATGCGGCCCATCCGGGCCCGCTTCAGAAAGCGGGCGGCCCAGACCACGCCTATCCCGTCAGGAATCACCAGTTCGGCTTGCTCCAGCACGCGCTTGAAAGTGGGGTCCCTTCTGGCGGCCACCACCATTTCCGAGTTCAGGGTGACGATGTGCGTCTTGGCGCGGCCCGCCAGCCGGTCGCCAACCCTTATGAGCACCGCCTGCCTGCTGCCAGCCAGCACCCGGTGCCCGAGCACATTCACCTCACGCAACACAGACCTGTAATCTTAGCACAGCGCGCACCACGCGACGCCAGAGCGCTGCGAAGGCAGCGCCCGGGGAGAACCCCGTCGGGTGGATTTGCTACAATATGCCGACTTTGCGCGCACAACGCCGCGCGAACCCAACGCTGGGAGGGCATATGCCAACGCTGAACCTGCCGGTTGACGAGCTGCGCGAGCTGGCGCGGACCATCCGCCACGACGTGCTCGTCGCCATTAACGCCGCCAAGAGCGGACACCCGGGCGGCCCGCTGTCCGCCGCCGACTACCTCACCGCGCTGTGGATGAACTACCTCAGCGTGGATCCCGAGAACCCGTACTGGGAGGAGCGCGACCGCTTCGTGCTCAGCAACGGCCACTGCTCCGCGCTGAACTACGCGCTGATGGCTCACCGCGGCTTTTTCAACCGCGGCTATCTGCTCACCTTCCGCCGCCTGGACTCGCGCCTGCAGGGGCACCCGAGCCGCACTTCTCTGCCGGGCATTGAAGTTTCCAGCGGATCGCTCGGCCAGGGGCTGTCCGCGGCGCACGGAATGGCCCTGGGCGCGCGCATACGCGGCAAGCCGCAGATTACGGTGTTCTGCAACTGCGGCGACGGCGAGCTGCAGGAGGGCAACATCTGGGAGGCCATCATGCACGCGGCGCACCGCAAGACCGACAACCTCGTATGCTCGGTGGACTGGAACAACGCGCAGATTGACGGCTACGTGGAGAACGTCAAGGGCATCGCCCCGCTGCCGGAGAAGTTCCGCGCCTTCGGCTGGCGCGTGGTGGAGGCCGACGGTCACGACATGGCGGACGTCGTGCGCGCCTGGGACGAGGCGACGGCGGGCACCCCGGCGAAGGGCGAAGGCTGCGGCCAGCCCACGGCAATCCTGTTCCGAACGGTGATGATGAAGGGCACCCCCTCCTTTGAGAACATCCCCGGCTGGCACGGACGCCCGCCTAAGGACGACGAGCTGATGAAGATGCTGAAGGAGCTGGGATACGACTATTCCTCACCGGAGGAGGCACGCGCCGCGATGGGCGGAGTGCAGGAATACGACGGCTGGGAGGACAACGATGGCAAGTAAGATTGAATACCTCAACGGAGTTCTGCCCTCCAGCGAATGGGAGATGAAGCTCACCCGCCAGGCCTACGGCGAAATGCTGGTGGAGCTGGGCAGGAAGAACGAGAATATCGTGGTGCTGGACGCGGATCTGGCGGAAAGCACCTACACCAAGTTCTTCCGCGCAGAGTTCCCCGAGCGCTTCGTGGAGTGCGGCATCGCCGAGCAGGACATGATGAACACCGCCGGCGGGCTGAGCACCTTCGGCTTCATCCCCTTCCTCTCCAGCTACGCCATCTTCCTCACCGGCCGCGCCTGGGACCAGGCCCGCAACACGGTGGACTACTCCAGGCTCAATGTGAAAATCGCGGCGGCCCACGGGGGCATCAGCGTGGGGCTGGACGGCTGCTCCCACCAGAGCATGGAGGACCTCTCCAACATGCTCTCGCTGGTGAACATGACGGTGATGGTGCCGGCGGACTACTGGGAGACCCGCAAGATGATGGAGTGGATACCCACCCACGAAGGCCCGCTCTACTTCCGGCTCGGCCGCGAGAAAGTGCCCACGGTGACAAGCGAAGCGACGCCCTTCACGCCCTACCACACGCTGCCGGCGGTGGGCGGCGAGGACGGCGTGTTCATCAGCACGGGCTTGATGACCTCGCGCGCGGTGAAGGCCGCAGAGCTACTGGCGGAAGACGGCGTCTTCAGCCGGGTGCTGCACGTGCCCATGCTCAAGCCGCTGAACGTGGACGAAGTCTGCGCCGCCGCCCGCGAGTGCGGCGCGGTGGTGACGATGGAGGAGCATTCCATCTACGGGGGGCTGGGGTCGCTGGTCTGCCGCGTGCTGGCGGAAAACGATGTGCGCGTGCCCGTGCGCGTCGTCGCCATCCCCGACATGTACCTCATGAGCGGGCTGCCGGAAGACCTTCTCGGCCGCGCCGCGCTGACGCCGGAGAATGGGGCGGCGAAGATGCGCGAGGCGCTGGAGCAGCGGTAGCGCGCATCAGCTATCAGTGGTCAGGGGTCAGAAAGAACAGGAGCAATGGAAGTGCTCTTATCCTGCTTGAGGCAGTAAGTCTCTCATCTTGTGCACTGCTTCCTTTGCCTCTTCCTCGCCGACATGGGGCTTTAGCTTACGAAGCTCTCTAACGATCTCATCTGATTCCCTCAAGCCCTCTCGCGAATACACCCAGACAGCTGTCGCGACTCGCTCTAGCTCCTTTACGCCCATTCGAGCGAAGGAGCTTGATACGCACTCGATCGCATGCATGGTCTGCGAGTCCAGCTCATTGCCATACCTCACAGCAAAACGCTTTCCAGCGTCGGGCACTATCGTTACCCCATGGCCGGGATAAGCATCAACTTTGACTGCTCTATAGG
>CAZXPM010000140.1:0-4185 GCA_964643155.1 uncultured Planctomycetales bacterium
GCACACGGCGTACATCTCGGTGGGAAGCAACCTGGGCGACCGGGCGGCGAACCTGGCGGCGGCGCTGAAGGAGCTGCGGTGGGTGCCCAAGTCACGCTTCATGCGGATGAGCCAGGTCTATGAGACCAGCCCCGTGGGCTGCGCTTCGGACCGCGCTTTCCTCAACTGCGTGGTGGAGCTGGAGACGGCGCTGCCGCCGCCGATGCTGCTCACCGAGTGCCAGCGCATTGAATGGGACCTCGGACGCGACCGCAGCGGGACAAGGGAGGCCGGAGGACACGCCGACCGGGTGATTGACCTGGACATCCTGCTCTACGGCGAGCTGACGCTGGTCACGCCTGACCTCATCATCCCCCACCCCCGGCTGACCGAGCGGCTCTTTGCGCTGATACCGCTGGCCGAGGTCAACGAGCATATTGAAATCGGCGGGCGGACAGTTACCGAGTGGATAGACGAGGTTCAGCGCCTCCATCCCGAGCAGCAGGTGAAGCCCCGCTCCGGCGGCTAGAGGTCGTCCACCGACTTGCCCCAGTTCAGGCCCACCGCGAACAAGTCCAGCTCGTCAATGACGCCGTCGGAGTTCGTGTCCGCGGCGGCGGTGTATTCGGCGTCGCCCTGGCGCAGCCCGAACTTGTCCTCTATCACTGCCACATCCTCCGGCCCCACGCTGCCGTTGCCGTCGGCATCGCCTGGAATCGTGGGAGCCGGCGGCGGCGGAGAGCTGGCGAAGGCCTTCGCCATGTCTATGCGGCCATAGCCGTAGTCCTCGTCAAAGCCGGCGGGAGGCAGGTCCACCACCGACTCGTGCATCATCGTCCGCAGCTCAACGTTGGAAGCCGCCGGGAAGTAGCTGGCCAGCAGCGCGGCAAAGCCCGAGACCATCGGCGTGGCCGCGCTGGTGCCACGGAACTGGGTGGAGGGATCGCTGCTGTAGTTGTTAGTGCCGTAAGTCGTGAGGATATGGGTGCCCGGCGCGGTAAGTTCCAGCTCCGGGCCCTTCTTGCTGTAGCTGGCCACCCGCTCGGCGACAAGGCCCGTGGTGGGATACACCAGGGTGTTGTCAAAGATGGTGGTCGCTCCCACCGCGATAACCTCGTCAAAGGCCGCCGGCAGGTCAACTCCGTCCGGGTTGCCCGCGCCCACATTGCCGGCGGCCGCCACCAGCAGCAGGCCGTTGCTGTAGGCCCGCGCCACCGCGTTTTGCTCAGGCGCGCCGCCGCTGGGGCCGCCAAAGCTCATGCTCACTATCCTGGCGCCGTTGCTGACGGCGTAATCCAGCGCCGCCACTTCGGCGTCAACCGTGATATTTGCATTGGTGCCCACCCGCAGGATCATCAGCCTTACGCCGGTCTCGCCGACGCGGCCGCCCCCGGCCACGCCCGCTATGCCCCGCCCGTTGTTGGTGCGCGCGCCAAGGACTCCCGCCACCCAGGTGCCGTGCGCGCTGGAATCCGCTTGCGGGTCCGTCGGGTCAGGGTCGCCGCCCGTGCCCGACTGCACGACATAATTGGTGAAGTCGTATCCGTTAACGTCGTCCACGAAGCCGTTCCCGTCGTCGTCAACGCTATTGCCCGGTATCTCGTCCTCGTTCACCCACAGCGCGCCCGCCAGGTCGGGGTGGCCGAACTTCAGGCCCGTGTCAATCACCGCAACAACCACGTTGCTCTTACCCGTGGTGTAGTTCCAGGCCAGAGGCGCGTTGGTCCACAGCAGCCCCCACTGGCAGCGCCGGGGGTTCTCCCAGGCGGCGTCAACGCGGTCAAACGGGTTCAGCAGGTAGGTGTCGTCCGGCCAGAACGCCGGCCCGTCCTCCAGCTCCTGCAGCGTGCTCACCGTCTTCACCACGTTGGGGTAGGCAAACTCCACCAACCCGGTGGCTTCCAGCTTGCGGGCGTATTCAAACGGGTCTTCCCCTCCGGGCGCACGCACAATCTCGTAGGTGTCGTAGCTCAGCTTCATGGTGCGCAGGTGGCTAACCGCCTTCAGGCCGGTCGCGGCCAGCGCTGACGGCCCCTTGCCCGGCTTCATCTTCACAATAAGCTGGTTGTCGTGCACCTTCACCGGCCCCGCCAGGGCGGTGAACGAAAGCAGCGCGAGTATCGCCACTAGCAGCGTTAGGCTGCGGTAGATCATAAGCACTCCATATGCGCGCGGTAGCGCTCGCAGTTATTATACCCCCCCAGGCGCGGCTTCAGGGGCAAGAGGGCCCGCCCCCGGCCTCTGCTACAATAGGAGCGAACAACGCAAGGAAGTGCAACCATGTGCGCAAATCCGGTATTCGGACGCATCGCAACCGCGGTAATCACCCCCTTTGACAGCCGCGGGAACATTGACTTCGCCGCGGCCAAGCGGTTGGCAGACTATCTGGCGGCTCACGGCACCGACACCGCAGTGGTGGCCGGAACTACCGGCGAAGGCGCGACACTGAGCGCGGAAGAGCGGGTAGAGCTGTTCAAGTTCTGGGTGGACAGCGTGCCGGACAACCTGATGGTGGTGGCCAACACCGGCACCAATGTCACCAGTGAATCGGCGAAACTGACGGAAGAAGCGACCAAGGCCGGCGTGGACGGCATCATGGCCGTCATGCCCTACTACAACAAGCCCAACACCGGGGGACAGATCCGCCACTTCCGCATAATCGCGCAGTCCACCGACAAGCCGGTGCTGCTCTACAACGTGCCCTCGCGCACCGGCGGCTCCATGACGCTGGAGGCCATCTACCAGCTCTCCGGCGTGAGCAACATCGCCGCCATCAAGGAGGCCAGCGGCGACCTGGACTTCGTCAGCAGCATCATCAAGAACTCGGCGAAGGACTTTGCCGTCTACTCCGGCGACGACAGCCTCACCCTCCCCATCCTCGCGGTTGGCGGCGTGGGCGTGGTCAGCGTGGCTTCCCACATCGTCGGTCCGCAACTGGCCGAGATGGTGCGCGCCTTCGTTAAGGGAGACGTGGACCGCGCCGCCAGGATACACCTTGACCTGCTCGGAGTGTTCAAGGCGCTCTTCGCCACAACCAACCCGATCCCGGTAAAAACCGCGGTGGCGATGATGGGGCTGGTCTCCGAGAACTTCCGGCTGCCGATGACGCCGGCACCTGATGAGGTGAAGAACCGCCTCGCGGGCATCATGAACGAGCACGGCCTCTTCCCCGGAATCCCCTCCAAGTAGCTATGCCCGACGCCCAACGCCTGCTGGACGAACTTGCGGCGCAGATATCCGCCTGCCGGCGCTGCGCGCTGAGCGAGGGTCGCACCAATGCAGTTCCCGGCGAAGGCGGCGCGCACGCGAAGGTGATGTTCGTAGGCGAAGCCCCCGGCGCGGACGAGGATAAGCAGGGGCGCCCCTTCGTCGGCCGTGCGGGGATGCTGCTGCGCGAGCTGATCGCCCACGTGGGGATGGAGGATGGCGATTACTTCATCGGCAATGTGCTCAAGTGCCGGCCGCCGGGCAACCGCGACCCCGAACCGCTGGAGATTGAGGCCTGCAAGCCCTGGCTTTACGCCCAGCTCGCCGTCATCAAGCCGCTGGTGGTGGTGACGCTGGGGCGCTTCTCCCTGGGCCTGCTCATCAACCCGAAGCTGCAAATCAGCAAGGCGCGCGGGCAGGTCTTCACGATTGACGGGCAGCACTTCCTGCCGATGTACCATCCGGCGGCGATACTGCGCAATCCCCGGCTGCGCGATGTGCTCATCGCCGACTTCCAGAAGCTGGCGCTGCTCATCCGGGAGCTGGACCTGTGATTACCACCATCCTGTTTGACCTCGGCGGCACCCTCTGGGACGACTACGCATCGGAGCAGGAGCTCTGGGGCTACATGCGCGAGGAGCTGGCGAAGCTCGGCATCAAGCACACCGACGCGGAGTTTGAGGAGCTGATGAACCGCGCCATCCAGTCTTACGCCCCCAGCCTCACCCGCGCCATCCTCTGGAGCGCGGTGGACGGCGACTACGGGCTTTATCAGAAGGTGCTGCGCAAGATAATCAACCGCATCAAGCTGAGTCTCTCCGAAGGCTTCCACGAGCGCACGCAGCTTTACCCCGGAGTGCGCGACATGCTGGAAGGGCTGCAGGGCAAGTACAAGCTCGCGGTGGCGTCCAACAACTTCACGCTGGCGAACGGCTGGCTGAAGGGCTTCGGCATTGACCGCTACTTTGACTTCATCGGGCTTTCCGAGGAGCTCTGGCT
>CAZXPM010000140.1:4195-4635 GCA_964643155.1 uncultured Planctomycetales bacterium
GCCCGACGCGCGGTTTTACCTGCACATCCTGGAGGGCGTGGGCGCGGATCCCAGGGAGTCGGTGATGGTGGGCGACCGGCTGGACAACGACATCTTCCCCTGCAACCGCCTGGGGATGGTGACCGTGCGCGTACTCTCGCCGCCGTGGGACCGCCAGCAGCCCCGCTTCCACGCCGATGTCCCCGACTTCACGCTGGACGCCGTGGCCAAGCTCCCTGAGGTCCTCGCGCGGCTGGAAAGCGGGTTGCCAGCCAAGCCGCATTGGGCATAGCCTGGCTACATCACCAGTTCCGCCACCCGGACGAGGTCGTCGGGGACGGTGCGGGTGGCGCCAAGGGCGTCGCCCAGCGGGATGCTGGTTATCTCCATGCCGCGGATGACCACCATGCGGTCAAAGGCGCTGGCCGCGCCGCCGCGCTGGAGATGCCCCAGTATCACCA
>CAZXPM010000141.1:0-811 GCA_964643155.1 uncultured Planctomycetales bacterium
TTCTGCGTAATACAGGAGGTAATGGACGCTGTCGCCGTCCGGGTCGGCAGCGTCGCCAAAGGCGAGCGTGACCTGCCCGTTCGCCGGAGTGGCAGAGATGAGGCCGACCGAACTCAACCAGACCGGCGGCCGGTTCTGGCCGGAGCCGGCCAGGTCGGCCTTGCAGATGTTGGAGAACAGGACGTCATTGTAGTCGTCATCCACCTGCGAGAACGCCCGGACGGCGAAGGCATAGATTCCTGACGGCATTTCGCGGGTGTAGTAGTACTCAATGCGCGCCGGCGGGGGCTTGGGCGGGTCGCCAACGTAGAAGCGCGTCCGTTTCACCGTGGGGCGCGGTTCTGTCGGCGTCTGGCTGTCGTCAAACGGAGGTTGGCCGTAGAAGTCGTCTGCTGTAACCTCGGTTTCCAGAGAAGGGATTGACAGGGCGTACACTTCGTATCCAGTGATGAAACGGCCGAAGTTCTGCGCCAGGGGGGTGAGGTCGGAGATCAGCACCTGGCCGTTGTGGTCTCCGTCCACAATCTCCGCATCGGGATGGTCGCTGACGTACTGCATGAAGTGGACGGCAACCGGCGTAATATCGGCGATGCTCACTGAGCCGTTGTTGTCGTAGTCGCCAGTGGTAATCTCAGTCCACGACAGGCTGACCTGCTGGCCATCCACGCTGACCGCCAGATCGTGGACACGGTTGGCTTCGCCGGCAAAGGGCTCTGACGCCGTCTTGAGCGCTTGCGCCTGCTTGCTCCCGCGGGTGAAGAACACGGGGCCCAGCGGCTCGCCGCTGCCGCAGGTGAGGTCCAGGCGGAAG
>CAZXPM010000141.1:821-4568 GCA_964643155.1 uncultured Planctomycetales bacterium
GCGGAAGTCCAGCCCCTCTCCTCCGACGCCGGCCACGCCCACGGGCAGCACTCCCGGCAGGCGCCCGGGGAGCGCCAGGCCGATGATCTCACGAGCAGCGTTTAAAGTAAGCGCGACCGGCTGGGAGCCCTCGGGTGGGGTGATGTAGAGGTAAGCGGACGAATGGAGCCTGGAGGAGAAGGCGACGCTGAGCCTTCCGGGGCTCGCCGTGAGCTTGACGCCTGCCAGCATGTCCGGCGCGTTGTTCAAATCCGCGTCCAGGCACTGCACGGTAAAGCCGCCGGCAGCCAGGGAGTCTGCCCGGGACAGCCTGGCGGCGTAGAGCTGCGTCAGGGTGGGTCTTGCGGGCTCCGGAGGCCGCACGCCAAAGCGGGCCGTCTTTCCACAGGCGACGGCCAGAATGAGCGTTGCCAGCGCCAGTACGATGTATCGGCACTTACACATTACTGTAATCCGTCAGACAGAACCCGTTTTCCTCCAGCCATGAACTCACGCGGGCCGAACACAGGGTCGCCAGCTCCTGTTCGCGCTCTTCATAATAGCCTGTATGCTCCCGCGGCAGCCCCGCGGTCAGTCCCGGATGGCACATGACCTCAATGCTGCCGCCGCTTCCACACACTGGATGCAGCAGCGACAGAAGCTCGTCTTCCCCGGTACTATTCTTCCCAAAAAAGCGTGTTATCAGCAGCGCAGGATGGGGCACCCCCTTCCAGTCCAGGTAGCCCGACATAGCGGGAGAAAGGGTGCGCACCGCCAGCCCGTGCTCGGCGGCAATCCCGGCGGCCACGTGAAGCACGTTCACGAAGGCGTGGATGTTATGGTGGCTGTCAAGGTGCGTGAGCTTGAGGCCTGCCTCCACCAGCTTCTGCACCTGCGCTTCCAGCTCGGTGCGGATGGCGTACTCCGGCAGCAAGGGCGCGCCGTCGGGCTGAAACAACTTCGCACGGGAGAACCAGCCGTTCTCCAGGCAGTCCGGCGGGAAGGCGGTAAGCGGCCTGCCTTTGGTCAGATTGAGGTGGACTCCGACCGAGACCTGCGGCAGCGCGGCAAGAGCGGCCAGCGAGGCGTCATCCACCAGGTTTGCCATCACGGTAGTGGAGCGGACCACCCCGTGTTCTATCGCCTGGATAATCCCGCGAGAGATGGACGGGTGGGAGCCGAAGTCGTCTGCGTTGAAGATGAGATTCACTGGCTGACGCCCCCTTGCTTCTTCTGCTCCACCAGGCGGCGCACCATCTCAACGAAGTCGCGGGCCCAGCGGACCTCCTCGCTGCGCGGAGGCCGGGCGGAAAATGCGGAGGTTTCGTACAGGGCGATGAAACGGCGCAAGTCCTCTTCGTGCCCGCCAAGGAAGCCTGAAACCCGGCCGCTGTACTCCCTGTGCGTGTCGCTGGGATACCGCGGCAGCGAAGAAGCGGTGAGCGCTTCGGTCAGCGCCAGATACTCGCGAACCAGCTCGTTCTCCGGAACGAACGGGCTCCTGCGGCGGAAACCGCGCCGGAGCTGGAGCGCTGCCAAGCCTATCAGCACAGCGCCTCCCAGCACCAGGGCCACCAGATACCAGCGCGCCGCCAAGACGGGGCCAACCAGGTTGAACAGGCCTACAAAGAAGCTGCCGATGGTCTCGCGGGCGCCTGTCGGGTCAATGACGAAGAGGTTCTCCAGGAAGCTGATGGTGTTGCTTGCCATCTCGCGCATCCGGCTCAGGCTGAAGAGGTCGCTGGAGGCCGGCGTCGGGTCAAACATAACCCAGCCCAACCCGTCAAAGTAGACCTCCACCCAGGCGTGGGCGTTACGGTCGCGGTAGACGTACTTGTTGCCGATGACCGAGTAGCTGCCCGGGGCGTATCCCGTAACCACGCGCGCGGGTATCTTCTGCGCCCGGCAGAGCACCGCCATCGCGGAGGCGAACTGCTGGCAGAAACCTGCCCGCGAGTTGAAGAGCAGGTAGGAGCAGGCCTCCTGATACTCGTTCAGCTCAGGGAATTCCAGCGTGTAGGCAAACCTGTCGGTGTCCTTCAGGTAGTTGTATATCGCCAGGACTTTGTCGTAGGGAGTGGTCGCGCCCGCCACGATGCTCTCCGCTTCTTGAATGACCTCCTCCGGGACCGGCACCACGTTTACTTCTTCGCCGAACGCGCTCTTGTACGCGTCCAGGTTGGAGGAGACCGGCAGGCGGGTGTAACGCTCCAGGATCTCCGGCGGCGGAGAGCCCAGGCTCTCCTTCATCTGGGCGCGGCGCACATCGGGCGCCAGGATCGTGGCGCGGTAGCTGAAGCGACCCGGGTGGCGCGGGAGCTGGGAGTGGGGTACCGAGAAGTCGTCCAGCAGCGGCGGGACACTCACCGGCTCATCATCCCGGGTCCGTATCATAGAGATGCTCTCCAGCTTGACGGGCTGGTAGGAGCTGAGAAACACCGGCGGATGGTCCTTGATGAACGTAACTTCCTGGGTGAACATCCGGTAGCTGAGGCCATAAATCTCGTTCTGGGAGTAGAGGTTGTCTTCGTCAACGCGAATGTACCTCTTTTTGAGCTGATCCCGCGCGTATTCGCGGCTGGGAAAATCTATAACCGGCAGCATGTAGGACGGCGTTACCTCATACCTGAGCGTCCTCATAGGGGTTGTGCGCAGATTCTCCTCCGCCTGATTGGAGCGCTTCCATGCCTGGCCGGTATAGACATCAAAAACCATCCCCCGCAGGTAGCCATTGCGGGCGCTGCGCACCTCAACCGCCGGGTCGTCGCTGAGGAACAGGGATTGCTGGCCGAAAATGGAACTCTGCCCCGACAGGTCAAAGGTGCCGGAAAAGCCGCTGACGGCGAGGTCTCCCGAGGAGAGATTCACGGATTCGTCCGCACGCCTCTGCAGGTCTTGCAGGCTCTCATCCAGCACCGCCGAGTTCGGCAGGAAGAAGGAGGGGCGGTTCATGTCGGTATAGTGCGGGACCAGGACATAAACGACCACAGACGCCGCCACTATGCCGATGACCATCTTGACGATGAGCGCGCCCACCGCCCAGGTGAACTGCGCCGCCTGCTCCGGCCTCAGCTTCTCGTCACGGCCCACATGGGCAATCCTCTTCTGCAGGTCAATGGTGTTGATGAAGTAGAAGCTGGCCGTCGTGAAGACGAGATACAGCGGGAAGTAAACCACCAGCAGCAGGTCGTAGCTGGTGGTGGCCGAGAAGAGAACGAAGACTACACCGATCAGGAGCAGCTGGCGGTGGACCGAAGTGGTGAAGGCGATGAAGGCCAGCAGCGCGAGCAGAACGCCGAGCAGCATCCCCAGGTAGTTGCCGATGAGGAAGGGGGCGTCCACCATTTGCCGGAAGTAGTGGATCCCCGCGAGTATGCCAACCACGTCCACCGCGATGATGGTGATGCGGCTGTATTTCTCCGGGATAAAGTAACTGTAGAAGTACCCCGCCAGCGCCAGCAACATGAGAGCCACCTTCAAGTCTGGCCGGTCCAGGCCCAGGTCCAGAATCTGCAGCCCGATGAGAGACGACAGGCAGGTGTTGATGAAGAGCAGCAGGCGTTCCCGCCGCCCGCTGGCGTCCAGCTGCAGCACTAGTGAGTGCCCCAGGCTCATCGCACGAACCCCACCTTCTCCACAAAGGTCTCCAGCTGGCGCGACAGGTCGTCGCCGTAGGCCAGTTCAAAGATGAGGAAGTTCTGGCCGAAACTCACGCGCGAGCGCGGGGTGCGCCGCGCCATCCCCTTGCGGAAGCTCTCTATATTGAAC
>CAZXPM010000142.1:0-721 GCA_964643155.1 uncultured Planctomycetales bacterium
TTGTGATAAGCTGAGGTCTCACCTGAAAACCTGAGGGCAGCCACAAGTTTTTCCTCGTTCATCCCGCCCGCGTGGTCGCTCACGATTAGGATGCTCTTACCAAGGAAGTTTCTGATTATCCCTATATTGATTACCCCGGGTGCTGACCTTCCTTCTACGTGCAGTTCCACGTATGCGTCGTCAGAGTTGGTGATCAATTCCGTTAGTGCGTGAAAAACGTCCTTAATGTTTATGTCTTTCGACTTGTCTATGACCGACGAATCAATCGAGATATCCTCCTCAGGCCGAAAACGCAAACTCCCGTTCATCTCAGCCTCCCTGTAAACTCCCTCAATTCCGTCATGAAACCGACTACATCTTTGCGGTCAAAAGCTTCTACGCTGTGAATGAATCGGGAGAGCTTCTCGAGCGCAACACGTTTGGGTGCCTCTAACGGGAGCTTCAGGAAATCATAGACTTGTTCCTTTGTCCAAGACTCTGCAGACCACGACGAAGCGAAATCACGAAAAAGAGCATGCTGGAGTGTGTAATTCAGAACGTTGTATTCGGGCTCGCCATACTTCGTAGGCTTGATAGTGCCTTGGCTAGCTCCCGACTTAGCCAACTTCATTATTCGCTCGGCGTTGCTCCTACCGTATGGTGTGAGCTGGAAGCCAAGCTTGGCCTTTCCCTCGATGAGCCCCGTAGGATTCATCATGTCTCTGAGCCTACGGTCGATCGC
>CAZXPM010000142.1:731-4484 GCA_964643155.1 uncultured Planctomycetales bacterium
CTTCTCAGGGCACAAGGTGAAGGCGTTATGAACTATGGTCTCAAAGGAAGCGAACTCGCCCTTATCCTCTAGTTCGAGAATCACTAGCAGCAATAAGCTCTCTTGAGAGAATGTCGAGTATGCGTTCAATCTGAATCCTCGCCCTTTTGCTCAATACACCATACAGCGTACGTCACGAGGGAGTCGAGGTCAATGTTTTCATAGACCTCCTCCGGAAACGCACGGTCAGTCTTCTTCGTTGTTTTCTTCCTCTTTATAATAGTCCTCAAATGTCCCGTCCCGCTCTATCGGCCCGACCTCGGAAAACGGGTCATCCGTCTTCCATTCAGTTTCTGACCCAACAACGCATATGTCGCCGTACGAGTAGCATTTCGTCCCGTAGAAGAGAGCCTCTTCAGCAAGCCGACGCGCTTCTCTCTCATCGCGAGCGCCTATGTCGAACTCTACTGCAGCCAGCACGTGGAACTTGAGGAACTGCGGCGCGCGAATTCGCATGTCCTTCTTCATGGCTCAGAGTCAACCATACTGTGTGCACATTGTCAAGAATGGTCCACTAGCCAGGCCCCATCCCCTTTACCCCGGCAGAATCAGGTCCGCCGCGACGGGGTAGTGGTCGGAGGGGGAGGTCGTGAGGTGCACCGGCAGGTGGTTGACCTGCAGGCTGGGCGAGGCGAAGATGTAATCCAGGCAGCAGCCGGTCACGTGGCTGTAGTGCGAGAGGCTGGCCGGGCGCAGCGTGCTCGCCAGCCGGCTGACATCGGTGGCGGCCGGCTGGGCGTTCATGTCCACGCCCAGGAGGACGGGCCCGTCGCACTCCCCCAGGCACTCAATCAGCTTCCTGGTTTCGGCGCAGCGCGGCAGCCAGTCCCAGTGCCAGGCGGGGAAGGCCGGCGGTGGCCAGGGAGAGAGGTGGGTCGTCGCGAGGTTGATCGCGGTTCCGCCGAAGCGCGCGCGCGCCGTGAGCAGCATCCGCTTCACGTTGAGGAACTGCCCCAGTGTGCTGGTGCGGCAGTCGGTCACCCCCGGGCGGGCGAGGATGACATGGCCGACAGAGTGGTGGCGCACCGGGCTGGTATGGGTGGGGCAGAAGGCGAAGCCTTCCAGCTCAAGCTCGGTGCGGAGGGCGGAGATTTCAGGGGAGTACACGCCGCGTTCCGGGTGCCAGCGGGCTTCCTGAAGGAGCAGCACGTCAGGCCGCAAATCGCGCAGAATCGCCAGCATGTCGCTGAATTGCGGCCGGAAATAGCTGTCCCTCCAGCTATGGACGTTCCAACTGACGGCTCTGACCCTCATAATGGGTCCTCGTACCTGGCCCTGCGCCCTGCGCTCCAAAGCCCCGGCTCCACACAAGGCACCCGGGCGGTTCCGCAACTATTCTAGTGGAAAAGGGCGCAATTGAGAAGAGCGCGGTATCGCGGGCTTGCCGCGGGATGAAGCCCGTTGATTGACACTGAGAGACGCGCGGTGTTAAACTCAAGCTATATCAGGGGCGCTGCAACGGTCCTGGAGGAGGGGTCCCGCATGGCTGAATGGTGGAGCGCATTACCGGGGATACAGCAATTCTTCTACACTGTGGCGTTTGCCGCATCACTGGTTATGGTCATCCAGCTCGTGCTTTCGCTTGTCGGCCTGGCGCACGGAGCCGATGCGGACTTCGGGGGCGACACGGGGGACTTCGGCGGCGTTGACACGCATCTGGACTTCGGCGCCGGCGCTGACGGGGACCACGTGGTGTCGCACGACGCCGGCATCGGCATCCTGTCGGTGCGCACCATTGTCGCCTTCTTCGTGGGTTTCGGCTGGGGCGGCGTGGCGATGTATGACGGGACCAAGAACGCGGCTCTATCGTTGGTCGTAGCGGCCCTCATCGGGTTTGCGTTCATGATGATTGCCTTCTGGCTGATGAACAGCATCTTCAAGCTGCGCGAGGCGGGCAACGTTGACTACGCCAACGCCATCGGATGCAGTGCCACAGTTTACGTGTCCATACCGGCCAGGCGCGAAGGCTCGGGGCAGGTGCAGGTGGTGGTGCAGGGGCGGCTGCGGGAGGTCGCCGCGGTCACCGACGAGGAGGAGCGGCTGGCGCCGGGCACCCGTGTGCTTATAACCAAGCAGATTGACCCATCAACCTTTGTGGTGAGGAAATCGGGGAGCGAGTAGTTATGCAAATACAGGGAATCATCGGGCTGATTGTTGCCCTGGTAGTCGTAGTATTCTTCTTTGCGACCTGGCTGCTGTCGCGGTACCGGCGGTGTCCGCCCGACCGCATCATGGTCATCTACGGGCGCGTCGGCCGCGGGCCGTCCGGCCGCAGGTCCGCACGGTGCATCCACGGCGGTGCTGCGTTCGTTTGGCCTGTCGTCCAGGACTACCAGTTCCTGGACTTAACGCCCTTCACCATTGACATTGACCTGCGTGAAGCGCTGTCCAAGCAGAACATCCGCATCAACGTTCCCTCTACTTTCACCGTGGGTATCTCCACCGAGAGCGGAGTAATGGAAAACGCGGCGGAGCGTCTGCTCGGCCTGTCCAGCGACGCGGTGAAGCGCGTGGCGGAGGACATTATCTTCGGCCAGCTGCGCGTGGTCATCGCCACGATGTACATTGAGCAGATCAACGCCGACCGGGACAAGTTCCTGGACAATGTCACCCAGGGCGTGGAGGTGGAGCTGAAGAAGATCGGCCTGCGGCTGATCAACGTCAACGTCAAGGACATCTCCGACAAGTCCGGCTACATAGAGGCGCTGGGTAAGGAAGCCGCCGCACAGGCCATCAACGAGGCCAAGAAGCGTGTGGCCGAGCGCACCCGCGACGGTGAAATCGGCCGGGCCGAGGCCGAACGGGAGCAGCGCATCCAGGTGGCCGCGGCGGACGCCGAGGCGGTGGACGGGGAGAACCAGGCGAAGATCCAGATTGCCAACTCCAACGCCGACCGCCGCGAGAAGGAAGCAGAAGCCAACAAGCGCGGAACCGCGGCGGAGAAGGTCCAGGCCGCCAAGGCGCTGGAGGAGGCCTACGTGGCCGAGCGTGCCGCCGAGTTGCAGCGCGCCGAGCGCCACCGCGCTACCCAGACCGCCGACATCGTGGTGCCGCAGCAAATTGAGAAGCAGCGCATTGAAATCGCCGCAGAGGCTGAGGCCGAGCGGCTGCGCCGGGTGGCCCGGGGCCAGGCGGATGCTATCTACGCCAAGCTGGAAGCGGAGGCGCGCGGCAACCGTGAGATCCTGGTGCGCCAGGCCGAAGGCCTGCTGGAAATCGTCAAAGCGGCGTCCAACGATCCGCGTCTCGCCGCCATGCTGATGATTACCGACAAACTGCCTGAGCTGGTGCGCACGCAGGTTGACGCGGTCAAGGGGCTCAACATTGACAAGGTCGTTGTCTGGGACGCGATGAGCGGAGACGGCAAGGGGGGAACCTCTTCCACCACTGCCAACTACCTGGCCAGCCTGATGAAATCGCTGCCGCCGCTGGAGAACCTGTTCAACATCGCGGGGCTCTCACTGCCGGACTTCATGCTGAAGGTGAAGGAAGAAGAAAAGGCCGCGGGCGGGAAGACGCATGAGTACGAGCCGCCGATACGGCCTGAACCGGAGCCTCCAGCCAGCGGCGATGAGCCCTCACCGGAGAGGTAACGGCAGACTGATGCGCGCGGAGTGAGGCTGGAACGGTCATGCCTCCCGGGCGAACTGCCAGCCGGGTACCCTATTGGCGCCTCCGGGCACTACTGCTCGCTGTAGCGGCCGCGTTGTGGCT
>CAZXPM010000143.1:0-4424 GCA_964643155.1 uncultured Planctomycetales bacterium
CCCACCGAGCCGGACAGGCAGTACGTGCTGGTTGCCCACAAGGAGATGGGAGGCCAAATGTGGGTGGGGGTGGAAGACACGCCACTGGGCGAAGACGAGGTGGTTGAGCTTCACATCACGCTGCACCCTGAAGGGCCGCCACCTCTTGGTGCGATCTACGGCTTCGTCTTCCTGGGCGAAGGCGACGCCAAGGTCCCGGGTGCGCACCTGCTGCTCTTCCACGGCCCCCCAGGGGAGGACAACCCGCCGGTTAGAGAAACCTGGAGCGGGGAGAGAGGCGGCTACCACTTCTGGGAGGTTCCTCCCAGCGGAGACCTGCCGTACATCGTAGTTGCCGAAAGGGAGATAGAAGGCGAGCTGTTCCGTGGGGTTGAAGACCTTCATCTTATGGGCGGCGAGGAGAAAAGGGTGGACATCCACATCTTCCCCGTGGCGCCGCCAAACAGCGTTCTGTTTGGCAGAGTGCTCCGTCCCGACCCGGAACACCCGGATGAGTTCATCCCGGTCCCCGGTGCAGTGGTGAAGCTGTGGCACGGCGAGCCGGACGGCCCGCCTGTGCGTGATGCCGTGACCGGCCCTGAAGGCTGGTTTGAGTTCGGCGGCCTCCCGCCCAGCGGTGAAATTCCCTACACGCTCTTTGCGGCCAAGTGGATTGGCGAAGTGCATTTCAGCGGTTGGGAGGACGGTATCTGGCTGCCGCCCAACGAAGAGGTTCGGGTGGATGTGGTGATTCATCCAGACGATGGACCTCCTGAGACCGGCGCCATCTTTGGCTACATCCTCCGCGAGAACCCGGAGAACCCTGATGGCGAGCTTCCGGTTCCCGGTGCGGTGGTTATGCTGTTCCACGGTGACCCGGAGGGGCAGGAGCCGCTGGAGGTAACTGAGAGCAACGGCGAGGGCTACTACTGCTTTGACGGTCTGCCGCCGAGTGGCGATGTGCCATATGTGGTGGTGGCCCGCAAGTGGATAGAAGAGATTTTCTTCTGGGGTGCCGAAGACACCTACCTGGAGGGCGGCGGCGAGGTCAGGCTGGATGTCTGGATCTGGCCCGAGGACTAAGCCTGCTTCCGGTTTTTCGCTTTGAATAGAGGGGCCCGCCCTGGCGGGCCCTTCCAGCCTTAAGCCGGAGCGTCCGTAACTCCGCTTGCTCTATGCTAGAATAACTCAACTCTGGGACTTCGCTAGGAGGGGTAATATGAAAGAGGATGGGCGTATTGTCGCCTTCAGCTCTGGCATCCTCATTATGCGCTTGGTGGTTGGCCTGTCACTGCTCCTGCACGGCGGCCAGATACTGTTCCAGTGGTGGAGCGGCATCGGGATGGAGGGGTATGCTGACTACCTGGAGCTTCAAGGTCTCAACTTCTTCATTGGCTCGCTCGGCTGGGCCTGGGTAATCGCCATCGTGCAGTTCGTGGGTGGCATCCTCCTTGTATTCGGCCTGCTTACGCGCCTCAGCGCGCTGGCGAACGCCATCGTTCTTGTCCTGTTCTTCGGCGTTATCCAGATGGAGGCGGGCTTCTTCATCAGCATGCCGGGCGTGGATGAATCCGGTGCGGTAGTTATGAACTACCTCGGTGGAGGCGAGTATTCGCTGGTGCTCGCTGGAGTGCTCGCCGGCCTGTTCTTGACCGGCGCCGGGAAGTACTCGCTGGATTCAGGGTTTGCGGTAAAGCCGCGCAAGCCCACAGAGGAGGCCAAACCGGCGGAGCCACCCAAAGCCGAGTAGGGCAGGTCAGGGGTAACGCGCCGCGATCGCCTGCACTAGCTTGGCGTTGAGCTTGTGGCCGCTTTTCACGCCAAGAATATGGGCGTTCAGCCTGCGTCCAAGCACATGCAGGTCGCCCATCATATCCAGTATCTTGTGCCGCGCAAACTCGCCTGGCATGCGCAGCTCTGGCTTCACGCCGGCCCGCACTACCAGGCCCATGTTCTCGTCCACGGCCCCGATCAGCCCCTGCTTCTGCGCTTTGCGGGCGTCCTCTTCCATGATGAAGGACCTGGCTGGCAGCACACTGCTGACCACGTCGTCAGCGTCCAGGTCAACCTCCACATGCTCCACTCCAATCTCGGGGTACTGGGCGTAATCCAGCACGAAGGAGTACCGGCGTCCATTGAAGGGCGACAGTACTACCATCGCACCGTTATCTCCCCGGACCACAAGGGGCTGCAGGAAGTCTATCTCACGGACGGAGGCGTCCTGTTCCCTCAATCCGGAGGCGGTCAGGTATTGGGCGTAGGTCTTTGCGCTTCCGTCAAAAGCCGGGAGTTCCGGCCCGTCAAGCTCCACTGTGAGATTGGTGATGCCGAGGGCGCAGCAGGCGGCCAGCAAGTGCTCCACCACTTCAACCGAAACCGCTCCATCCGTTATGCTGCTGCAGTTGGGCCGAGCTCGCTGCGCGCGCGGTGAGACCGGCAGCCTTGGGGAATCAGCCAGGTCGGTGCGGACGAATACTATGCCAGTATCAGGTTCTCCGGGCAGCAGCCGCACACCGGTCTGCTGGTTGTGGATGAAGCCCTTTCCCTCCAGCTCAACGGGTTTCTTGATTGTCCTCTGAGAGGCCATGGAGCAGCAGTAACTTTAGCACAGATGACGCTTAGGGTGTGGGGCTCTGGATGCGCGCTGGCGGGCTGAGATAATTGTCCGGCCGCCGTCTGTATTGTATAATGTGATGGCAGATAAGTTCCTTGAAAGGAGGCACTTCGTACCGATGCAAGTGACGATAAAGGGAAAGAACTTGGACGTCTCAGATCGCCTCAAGGAGTACGCTAACCGTAAGGTCAGCAAGCTGAGCAAGTACTTCAACCACATCCTGTCAGTGTCCGTTGAGTTCGCTGACGAGGCAAGCGGCAAAAGGCAGGGCACCCGCAAGGCCGAGATTACGCTGAACGCCGCCGGCCAGGTCCTCCGCGCTGAAGTCGTTGGCAGCTCGTTCTACGCCAGCCTGGACGCGGCCGCGGACAAGCTTGAGCGCCAACTGCGGAAGCTGAAAACCCGCCTCATTGACAGCCGGAGGGGCAACGGGGAGGGTGAGGTTGAAGCGGTGCTTCAGCCGAGTCGGCTTTCGCGGGAAGAGCAACTGGTGCGTATCAAGCGGTTCAGCCTGAAGCCTATGGCTCCCGAGGAGGCCGTGCTCCAGATGGAGCTTTCAAACCACGATTTCTACCTCTTCCGCTTGCCCGACACGAGTCAGGTGGCGGCGGTTTACCGGCGCAAGTCCGGCGGATACGGGATGCTCTTGCCCGAGGAGTGAGGGCCCAAGAGCAACTGGTAAACGTGAAGGCGAAGCCTTCTAGCCCGCGTGTGAGCCAGCCCAGCTCCAGTTGGTGGCGCTCCACGCTGCGGTTGCGCACCAGGTGGTAAATCCTGGGGACGTCCACTGCAATGGTGCTCTGGCCGCCCTCGTAGGTGACCTGCTCGCCAGCCGCTGCCCGTTCCAGCGGGGAGCCATCCTGGACAATGATGAGCTTACCCGTGCCCTCCGCCGGCGGATGCAGCACGAGGTTCAGCTCCATTCCCTCGCAATCCAGCAGCAGCTTCCCCGGCCTGTCAGCGCCGCCGGTGAACCTGATGCTCCACGCGTCAGCCTCAAGAGCGCCCTCCAGGTATACGGTGTGCCGCTCGCGCTTGGCCGGAAGTCCATAATCTGCGGTCTCGTTGGGAATGTGCCCGCCGTGGTTGCCCCCCGAGTTGCGTTCACTGGCGCGGCAAAGGCGCGATATGCCTCTTGGTGGTATAATTTTCTATCTATGAGCGGTCGCGGTGATGACAGCGGAACCTACGCCGGCAACCCGCGCTGCAGTTTCTGCGGCGAAGAGCAGGCCTCCCGCAACGTACGGATGATCAAGGGGCCCGGCATCTACATCTGCGAGGAATGCGTAAACATCTGTAAGGAGCTCCTGGATGGCCCTAAGTTCCAGGCGACGCCCAAGGTCGCGCTGGGCGAAGTCCCGACGCCGCAGGAAGTTGTCCGCTACCTGGACGAATATGTAGTCCGCCAGAGCCATGCCAAGAAGGTCCTGGCGGTCGCCGTTTACAACCACTACAAGCGGATAAACGCGCTTGCCAGCCCTAACGTTGAGCTGCAGAAGAGCAACATCCTGCTCATCGGCCCCACCGGCGTGGGCAAGACGCTGCTGGCCCAGAAGATTGCCAGCATTCTGGACGTCCCGTTTGCCATTGCCGACGCCACCACGCTCACTGAGGCCGGCTATGTGGGTGAGGATGTGGAGAATATCCTCCTCCGCCTCTACCAGGTGGCGCAGGCGCAGGCCCCTAATTCCAACGCTGCCGAAATACTGGCCCGCACCGAGCGCGGCATCATCTACATAGACGAGCTGGACAAGATTGCCCGCAAGAGCGAGAACCCGTCCATCACGCGCGACGTATCGGGCGAGGGCGTGCAGCAGGCGCTGCTCAAGAT
>CAZXPM010000144.1:0-4424 GCA_964643155.1 uncultured Planctomycetales bacterium
CCACATACACCGGGTCGTGCAGGGTGGTGGGGCGGCTGGTTTCCGCCGTGCCGCCCTGGTCAATTGACACGTCAATGATCAGGGCGCGTGGAATCATCGTCTTGAGCATCTCCCGCCGGATGAGCTTGGGCGCAACCTCACCGTACCGGTGGACGGCAGAGACGACGACATCGGCGAAAGTCAGCACCTTCGCGATGGAGTTCTCCGTGCTGATTAGCGTGTTGATATGGCCGCCGAAGTCACGGTCTAGCCGCTGGAGCTTGCGGAAGTCCGCGTCCAGCACCAGCACATTCGCGCCCGCGTGCAGGAAGGTCAGCGCCGCGTGGTAACCGAAGAAGCCGCCCCCGATGATGGCCACCGTTGCGGCAGGAACGCCGGGGGTCCCGATTAGCAGCTTTCCCCGCCCGCCCTCGCTGGTCTCCATGTAACGCGCGGCGATTTGCGGCATCATCCGCCCGCCGATCTCGCTGGCGGGAGAGAGCAACGGCGCAAAGCCGTCTTCCGTCATCTCCTCGTAGCAGAGAGTCGTTATCTTCTTCTCCACCAGCACATCAACCAGGGCGCGCGGTGCCACCAGCAGGTGCATGAACCCGCCGACAATCTGTCCTTCACGCAGCATGTCGTAGTCTTCAGGGCTCGGTGCCTTGATGCCGCAGACAATGTCGCCCCGCCCGTAAACTTCTTCGCGCGAGAACACTATGGTCGCCCCGGCCTCGGCGTATTCCTTGTCGGAATACCCGGCATCAATTCCGCACTTCTGCTCGCAGTACACATTGTGACCGGCGTCAACAAGCACCCTCGTGCTTGTGGGCGTCAGGCCCACGCGGTACTCATCAGATTGCCGTTCTTTGGGGACCGAGATATTCATACCCAGACCTCCTGCCCAAGCTGTGAATTCCGTCACTAGCGCCAGTGCCGGTCCAGTTCACAAGAACTGCTTGGTGAAATGCGTGTGCTAGAATAGCACTGTCTCAGGTCAGAGGCAATAGAATATGGCGCGCTTTTTGGTAACCGGGGGGGCGGGTTTCATCGGCTCCAATCTAGTCCAACACCTGCTGGCTGCGGGACACCACGCGCGCGTGGTGGACGATCTGTCCACCGGGAGGCGGGATAACCTCCGCTCATTCCTGCCGGACATTGAGTTTATTGAGGACACCGTGTGCGACCCTGCCGTGTGCGCCCGTGCGGTCAAAGACGTGGACTTTGTGCTGCACCAGGCTGCCCTCGGCAGCGTGCCCCGCTCGGTGAAGGACCCGGCGTCCACCAACTACGCCAATGTCAACGGCACGGTCAGCCTGCTGGTGGCGGCCAGGGACGCGGGCGTGCAGCGCTTCGTCTGCGCCGGCAGCAGCAGCGTTTACGGCGACACCCCCGCGCTCCCCAAAGTGGAGACCATGACTCCGCGGCCGCTTTCGCCTTACGCGGTGTCCAAGCTGACGCAGGAGCACTACTGCCAGGTGTTCTACCGCGTTTACGGCCTGCCGACCGTGGTGCTGCGCTACTTCAACATCTACGGCCGGCGCCAGGACCCTGAATCCGCCTACGCCGCGGTCATACCGCGTTTCGCGCGGGCGTTGCTGCGGGGCGAGCCGGCGGTCATCTACGGCGACGGCCGGCAGACCCGGGACTTCACCTTCATTGAAGACTGCGTGCAGGCCAACCTGCTTGCGTGCCAGGCCCCCGAAGCAGCACTGGGCGAAGTGTTCAACATCGCCTACGGCGAGCAGGTGACCGTCCAGACAGTGTTTGAGACCATCCGCTCGCTGCTGGGCGCTTCGGGCGAGCCGCGGTACGCCGAACCCCGCGCGGGCGATGTGCGGGATTCGCTGGCAGACACTGCTAAGGCGCAGAAGCTCCTGGGCTACAAACCGCGGTTCAACATCCGCGCCGGCCTTGAGAACGCTATGGATTGGTACCGGGAGAACCTCCTCTGATGGGGAAGCTGGCTCAGTTCATCCGGGACGTTCGGGAGGACTTGAGGCGATACGGCGATGATGGCGGCGCCGGTTTCGGCAAGTGCCTGAAGTACTGGTGCCTGAACCTCGGCTTCTTCGTGCTCTTCACCTGGCGCTACGCCCGCCTGCTGCACTCGCTGGGAATCCGCTGCTGGCCACGCTACACGCTGAAACGCCACCACATCGGGATTTCCCTTAGCGCCCGGATTGACGGCGGGGTGCAGCTTGGCCACGGCACCGGCATTGTCATCGGCGCTGGAGCCGTGGTGAAGCGCGGGGTGACCATCTACCAGGACGTCACCCTCGGCTCGCGCGGCCGCTCGGAACCGAGTGGCGCTGGCGGCGGGTATCCGGTAGTGGAGGAAGACGCGGTCATCTACGCCGGCGCCAAGATTATCGGGCCGGTCACCATCGGGCGGGGCGCCTGCGTAGCTGCCGGCGCGCTGGTGCTGGAGGATGTGCCGCCGGGAATGACGGCGGTGGGCAACCCGGCCAGAGTGGTCGGCCGGCCGCCGGATGGCACCGCCCAACCCGTTGCGCCGGAGCCGGGGCAATGAGCTACGCCCGGCAGGGAGTTGGCACCATGGCCAGCCGCATCATCGTCTATGCGGCCGCGTTCGGCGCCAACGTGATCATCGCCCGTCTGCTGGGGCCGGCGGGCAAGGGCCAGGTCAGCCTGATAATCCTCACCCTGACCATCCTCATAGGCTTTGCCGCCCTCGGCATCCCGACCGCGCTGACCTACTACATCGGCAAGAAGCTGCTAGACCCGTCCAGGCTGTTCGGGGCAGCGCTGTCATTGTTCGCTGTTCTCGTGACCGTGTTCGGCGGGGCCTACTGGCTGCTGGTTCCCTACATCCATCCGCTCTTCTTTTCCGACATTCCACGGTCGCTCCTCTATGTCATTCTGGTGGCATTCCCGCTGACGCTCTTCACCCGCTACGCGGAGTACATCTTCCTCGCCTTCAATCAGATACTGCGCTACAACGTGGTGATGGTGCTGGACCGCGTCGGCTATCTGGCGGCGCTGTCCTTGATCCTCTTCGCCGTCAGCCGGAGCATCACGGGCGTGGTTTCGGCCGAGATAGCGGCGCGCTCGCTGGCGGCGGTGCTTGCGGTGGTGCTGGTGGCGCAGGCCCTGCGTCCCTCCTGGCGTTTCGGCTGGCGGGAGATTCGCAGCCTTCTGGCTTACGGCGTCAAGGCTCATGTGGTGCTCATCGTGGCGTTCATCTCCTACCGCGTGTCCCTGTACATCCTGCGCTATTACCACGACGACGCGGCGGTGGGGCAGTTCTCCATCGCGCTGAATGTGGCCGAAGTGCTGCTCTTCGTCCCCAACTCTTTCGGGCTCGTGCTTTTCAGCAAATCCGCCAGCTCGCGCGACGAGGACGCGGATGCACTCACGCCCGTGGCCACCCGCAGCGTCTTCCTGCTTACGCTGGTCGCATCCGTGGCGCTGGGATTGGTCGCGCCGGTGTTGGTGCCGCTCATCTTCGGCAAAGCTTTCGCGCCTTCGGTGCCGCCGTTCCTGCTCCTGCTGCCCGGCATCGTGGTTTTCTCCATCTACCGCATGCTCAGCTACGACATTGTGGCCCGCGGGCACCCGCTGAGAGTGTCCGCGACTGCGGCCACGGGTCTGGCCTTCAACGTCGCGGTGTGCTTTGCGCTGGTTCCCACGATGGGCGCTACGGGAGCGGCGCTCGGCAGTGTCGTCGGCTACCTGGTAAACAGCGTGGTGATTACGCTCATCTTCATCCGCATGACCGGCATCCGCCTGCGCGACTTCCTGTTGTTCCGGCGCAGCGACCTCCGGCTGTACCGAAGCCTGTTCAAGCGGACCTCAGATTCGGCGGCCAAGCCTCCGCCGGAGTAGAACCGCAGGGCTGTGCTATATTCTCCCCGCGCGGACCGCGCGTTACAGGTGTGCCTATGTCTAAGCTCGTGATACACGGAGGAAAACCGCTTTCCGGAGTGGCGACCCTCAGCGGCGCCAAGAACGAGGCACTGCCGGTGCTGTTCGGCGCCCTCATGGCCGAAGCTGAGGTGACGCTGCGCAATGTCCCTCTTGGCCTCAACGACATCAAGGTGACGCTGGAGCTGCTCCGCGCCATGGGCGCGGATATAGAGGTTGACCCTGCCGCCAGCGTCGTGAAGTTCCGCCCTTCCGAGCTTGCGGGAGAGATACCCCGGGATCTGGCCTGCCGTATTCGCAGCTCGCTTCTGCTCCTCGCCGTCTGCCTGGTGCGCCGGGGCAGGGTGGAGCTGCCGCTGCCCGGCGGCTGCCGCATCGGCGAACGCAAGTTTGACCTGCACCTGCACGGCCTCAGCGAGCTTGGCGCCAAGGTCCAGCACAACGAGGACTCCATTGTGGCCAGCGCCTCCGGGCTGGTGGGAAGGGACGTGGAGTTTTACCTGCCCACCACCTCGGGCACCGAGAACATCGTCCTCGCGGCCGCCGGGGCCAAGGGG
>CAZXPM010000145.1:0-3956 GCA_964643155.1 uncultured Planctomycetales bacterium
TCCCCCGCCTGGGTCTCCCAGAGAAGCCCGCCAGGGCCGGGCAAGAGTTCCCCAGCGGGGCGAGCGTACTCGCAGAAGGCACACGCCCGCCGCAGGCCAATGTACCGCCCGCAGTGGGGACAAAAGACGTTGGGGATCATAGAGACCTCCTTGCTCTTGAAACACGCAAAGCTTGAACCACGAAAGTCGCGAAAGGGCACGAAATACACGAAAGGCTTTCGCGACTTTCGCGTTCTTTCGTGACCTTCGTGGTCCAGAAACCATAACACAGCACCCAGAACACTAGAGAGAAGACGTGGGTGACACACAGCAACGAAACCCGAGGCCGTGGCCGCGACTGCCAGGGTAGCTCTTGAAGCGACGTGCGGAACGTACTTCGCTTCGATCGCCGCTCCACGGGCCGCCCCGTAGCACGCGGTAAGTCTCGCCGAACTCGGACAGCTGACAAGTAGTGCCCGGATAGCCTTTGTACCAATCCGCGCACCACTCCCATACGTTGCCAGCCATATCTGCGCAGCCACAGGGACTATCCCCGCGCGGGCTGTATGCTCCCACTGATGTCGTGCGCGCTTGGCGGCGCTGGTCCAGTTTATCCCACCATTTCTTCCATTCGTCGTCGGTCCGCAGTTCACGTCCCGCCCACTTTTCGGCGTTGTTGCACTTTTGGCTATCCCACTCATCTCCCCAGGGGTAGGTCCGCTTGCGCCCCCTCTCAATCCCCTCCACGAGGGGGGAGGCAGGCGGGTCCCAACTGGCGGCCCTTTCCCATTCCGCCTCCTCCGGCAGCCGCAGTCCGGCCCATTCACAGTAGGCCACCGCATCCTTCCAGGAGACCAGCACGACCGGATGGTCCTCTTTTCCCTTCGGCGGGGTCTTGCGTCTTTTGTTCCAGTTGTAGGGCTTGGCCCAGGCGCTCTCTTTTGGATCCAGATATGGCACGCGGTGGCCGGTCGCCTTCACGAAGCGGGCGTACTGGGCCTGAGTCACAAGGTAGCGCCCTATGTAGTACGCCGATAGGGTCACAGTATGCTGTGGGGTTGCAGCCATTTGCCACTCCATTTCCCCACCGAACTGTTTATGCCATTGCCGTGCCTCCCCCTCGCTAATGCCCATCAGGAACTCGCCCGCCGGTACCAGGCAAAACTCCATCTCTGCCTTCTCCCACCACACCCGCTCCGGGGGCTCCGGCCAGGAAAGCAACCAGCCCAAGTTCTCCGGCGTGGCGATCACCAGCCCGGACGGGGTACGGCGCAGCGGCGGGCCCTCCAGCATCAGCCGGGCCTGCGCCAGTATCTCCGCCGCCCGCTCGCTCTTCTGCTCCAACTGCAACCACTCGTCCGCTGCCTCGAAGGCCTCCGGCCAGCGCTCCTGGGCCAGCGCCTCCTCTGCCCGCTTCCGTAAGTCGGCCAGTTTCGCTGCCCGCGCCGCTGCCGCTTCCCGTGCCCGCCGCGCTCGCTCTGCCTGTTCTCGCGCTTCCCGTGCCTGCCGCTCCCGTTCTTTGCGCTCCCGCGCTTCCCTTTGCTGGCGCTCCCGCGCCGCTGCCTCCCGGCGGGCCTCTTCCTCTGCCTGCGCAAGCGCCTCCGCGAACTCTTCCGCGCTCTCGTACCGCTCCTCCGGCTCCTTCGCCAGCGCCTGCGCCAGCACCCCCTCCAGCCACGCCGGCGCGTCGGGCCGCAGGTCGGGCAGCCCCTTCCGCCGCCGCAACGCCTTCTTGTACGGCGTCCCTGCTACCATCTCAAACAGCACACACCCCACCCCGAACAGGTCCGCCTGCGGCCACAGGTACGTTTCTCCCCGCGCCGCCTCCGGGGCCATGTACAACGGTGTCCCCATCTGCAACCGCTCTGTCAGCGTGCGCAGGCTCTCCTCCCCCACCTGCGCCACCCCAAAGTCGGCCAACTTTGTCTCTCCCTTCCCCGCCAGCAGGATGTTGGAGGGCTTTACGTCGCGGTGTACAATGTCCCAGGCGTGCTCGTGCACCACCTGGAGCGCCTCCAGTGCCTCCAACGTGATGCGTAGCGCCTCCTTGATGGACAGCGGGCCCTTCTCCGCCAGGTAATCCCGCAGGTTCGGCCCGTCCACGTACTCCATCACCAGATAGTAGGCGTCCCCCTCCTGCCCCAGTTCGTGCACCTGGACGACGTGGGGGTGAGTGAACTGGGCCTGCACCCGCGCCTCCCGCTCGAAGCGACGGCGGAAGTCGTCGAAGAGGGTGGTGGAGAGTTTGGGGTTATTGGGGGAGAGTTCCTTGACCGCGACGGTGCGGTGCAGGCGGGTGTCAAAGGCCCTGTAGACGTAGCCGAAGGCTCCCTCGCCGATGAGTTCCTCGATGCGGCACTTGCCCAGGATGAGGGTTCCCTTGGGCAAAGTGAATGCTTTGTGCTCTTCCATATCAACCTACCTTCCTACTCCCCGCGTCTTCGCGACGCTCCGGTCGTGCACACCATCCCCACATCCCCGCCCACACTGACCGAGGCCGCACCCGGCTCAACGGCACCGTCCATCCGCACCATCCCCGCGTCTCCTTCCACCTCGACCACGTGCGCCGGACCGGTGAACTGCCGGGCGACGTTGATCACCGTCGGCGGCTGCCCGCGACCGGCCACCTGCAGTGGGAACTGCCAGCGGTAGACGACCACGCGCCCCTCGTCGCCCTCGCAGCGGGCCTCGATGTGCAACGTGGCGGCTCCGGCACATTCCGGGATCAGACGCTCCAGCCGGCAGTCCCACATGTCGCCCTGGACCAGTTCGGCGCGCCATCGCTCGGTGGGGTTGAACCCCGGGCCGCTGGCGACGACCCGCAGCCGCCGGGCGACGGTGGGCGTCGGGTTGGTCACGCGCAGGCGGATGTGGCTGGCCTCTCCCTCGCAGAAGGCGGTGTCGCCCACCCATTCCAAATCGAGCAACGGGTCGCCGCGCGCCTGGGCCGCCTGCCGGCGCGCAGCCTGCGCCCGGTGAGTCTCGTCCAACTTGAGCCACAGGTTGCCCGCCCGCTCCCACAGCGGTGCCGCTTCCGCACCCGCCGCTGACCGGGCCGCCTGCTCGCACGCCCGCGCTGCGTCCGTCACCCGCCCCAATGCCTGATAGACTCGCGCCGCCAGGCCGGGGTGACCGCGCTCCAGAAGCAACTGCGCCGCGCGGGCTTCCGCATCGCGGGCGGGACTGAGCGCCAGGCAGGCCGCCGCCTCCTCCACCCGGCCGGCGCGCGCCAGCAGTTCCGACGCCCGCTCCCACTGCCCGCCGTGCCAGGGCAGCGCGTACAGCCGCCCGTCCCCCGCCCCGGCGTAGACGACGCCATTATGCACAGTCGGGCCGCCCAGCACCGGGAACGGTCGCCCCCACTCGTCTGGTTGCCCCTCGTTGACCGCGTAGCGCCAGACGACCTCTCGACGCTCCACATCCACGGCGATGACCTCGCCTCCGTTGCTTCCCAGCGCCAGCCAGCCTCCCTCGATCCACGCTGGCGTAGTGGCCAGGCCGTGGGCCAGGTCGAGCGACCACAGCAGTTGCCCGCTCGCCAGTTCCACGGCGTAGAGGTGATGGTCGAGCGAAGGGACGTAGAGCACGCCGTCGCGCAAGAGCGGCGCGGCGGGGATGCCTCGCCCGGCACGGAAGGGCGGCCATGCCTCATCGCCACTGCGCAGGTTCACCGCGTGGAGCATACCCGCGTTGGTGCCAAAGATGAGCCAGCGCCCGGCGACCTGCAACGGGGTGCGGATCTCGCCCCTGGCGTCGTAGACGTCCGTGAGGTGGCCCCTGTCCGCGTCGAGCGCGTAGAGGTGGCCGTCGTAAGCGCCGACCCACACCCGCCCCTCGGCCCAGGCGGGCCGGGCGGCGATGCGCGGCCGGGGGCGGCGCGGCTGGCGGGGAAGCGTCGTGCGCCAGACCTGGCGCCCGGTGCGCCAGTCCAGGCAGACCCATTTGCCGTTGCCATTGCCCTGCCAGCTCGCGCCATA
>CAZXPM010000145.1:3966-4418 GCA_964643155.1 uncultured Planctomycetales bacterium
TCCAGGCAGTAGAGCGTGCCGCGGGCGGTGCCGGCGCAGGCGCGCACCTCCTGCACCACCAGCGGCGCGGCGGTGATGGGGCCGTCGAGCGACAACGGCTCCCAGGCGGGCTGGCCGCCGGTCAGGTGGAGGCCGTGCAGCCGCCCCTGCGTGTCGCCAAAGAGGACGACGCGGCCTCTGGCCAGCGCCGCGCCCCCCTCCACCGATGCGCCGACGTCGTGCTGCCAGCGTATCGCGCCGCTTTCCAACTCCACGCAGGCCAGCCCCCCCACCTCGCCGCTACGGGAGCCGTAGCCCACCAGCGCGGCCTCACCTTGCGGGGCAACGAGGATGGGGCCGACGACAGAGGCGGGCAGTTGCGCCTGCCAGCATGGTTGGCCGGGGTGCGTCACGGTTTCGGACCGCGTCCACCCGCAACGGCAGATGATTTGCCGGCCCAGGTAAGTTTGACA
>CAZXPM010000146.1:0-4384 GCA_964643155.1 uncultured Planctomycetales bacterium
TCACTACACAGACCAGGTTGCTCCGGTTGCTCATTCCTGGAATCTGGGCGAGCCGGGCGGTGGGCTATGGGAGAAAGATGGAATCACCGCGCTTATCCCTGAGGACATACTGGCGATTGACCTGGCAACCACCGAGATGGCCTTCATTCATCCAGATCTGAGCCTGGTGGCCACTGCGGTCTGCCCCATTAACTGCGAGATACCGCAGGGCGTCCCTGCCGGCAGTTCCGGAGCCTTGTTCAATCTGAAGTTCAAGGCGCTGGATAGCGGCACTGCGCAGTTCTGGTTTGGCGAGGACGTCACTTACTTCTTCAGCGGACAACCAGATAGTGATAACCCAGATGAATACGATATCACGCCCTACACCCAGTATATCGGCGCGGAAGTAGAAATCAGGCCGTAAGCGCGCAGCACAGTGCTACAATCGGCTCATGGAACTGGAGCGCTTGCGCGTGGAGCTGGACGGCGTGGCCGGTCGCTTCGGGCTGGCACTGTTTGAGCAGGTGGCCATCAAGACCAGCCCGCCGGGATTGCTGGACGCAATCTCCACCCTCACCGGTGACTACCTCGCGCGCGGGGTGCAGATGCCCGAGGAGTACGTCAAGGGCGTGCGCGGGTTGCTGCGCCAGGGCGGCTTTAAGCCCAGCGGCCGCAACCGCCCTGCCAGCGAATACCTCCTGCGCGACCTCGCCGAGGCGCACGAGTTCAACTACATCAATAACCTGGTGGACATCAATAACCTCCTCTCGCTGAAGCACTTCCTGCCGATGAGCGTGCTGGATGCCGGCAGGTTTGAGGGCGACCCGCACCTGCGCCTGGGGCGCGGGAAGGAACGCTACGTGTTTAACCCTTCGGGGCAGGAGCTGGACCTCACCGGCCTGATCGTCGCCGCCGACTACTACGGCGGCGATTCCCGCGCGCTGGGCAGCCCCATCAAGGACTCCATGGACGGCAAGCTCACGCCCGATACCCAGAGCGCCCTCGCGGTGATCTACAGCCACCCGCAGCTCACCACCGAGCGCCAGATGGAGGATATCCTTCAGGAGTGGTGCGACCTGGTGCGCAAGTATGCGTCCGGCGCGGGCTTCCACGTGCGCGTCGTCACCACTGAATGAGCCATGAGCGTGTCCGCCGCCAGCTTTGATGGCACCACGGTGAAGCTGCGCCGCCCCGCGCAGCGCATCGTTTCGCTCGTGCCTTCCATCTCCGAAACGCTGCACTACCTCGGCGCGGGGACGCAACTAGTAGGCCTCACCAGGTTCTGCGAGAAACCCTGGAGCCAGTACAAGGCCAAGGAGCGGGTCGGCGGGGTGAAAGACCCCGACCTGGAGAAGATTGCGTGGCTCAAACCCGACCTCATCCTCTGCAACAAGGAAGAGAACAGAAAAGACGTGGTGGAGGAGCTGCGGGAGCTCGCGCCGGTGCATGTGTCCTATGTGGTGGATGTGGGCGGCGCGGAACGGTTGCTCGCCGACCTCGGCGTGCTCACCGATCACCGCGAGCAGGCGCAGGCGATGGTGCAGCAGATTGAAGCAGGGCGCAAGCGGGCGCCCGAGCTCGCGCGCAATTTCATCTTCAGGCGCGTGGCGCACCTGGTGTGGAAAGACCCCTACATGACCATTTCGCCTGACACCTACATCTACCAGGTGCTGCGCGAGGCAGGCCTGGAGCCGGTGGTGCCACGCATCCAGCGGCGTTACCCGCAGGTGGACGACGATTTCTTCCGTGAGTTTGACCCGGAAGCGGTGTTCTTCCCCGACGAGCCCTACAAGTTCACCTTTGGGGACATTGACGAGTTCCGCGAGCGGTTCGCCGATCTGGCGTGCGTGCAGCACGACGGCTTATACAAGGTTGACGGCGCCACCATCACCTGGTACGGCTACCGCACCACCCTCGCCTTTGACTACGTCGCGCGGGTCATGCAGCTGGAGTGAGGCCGCCCGCCTACGCCGGACACAGCTCCTGGAGTTCAATCAGGGTGTAGGAGACGAGCTCGGGGAGGCCCATCTTCTCGCCGGTTTCGCGGTGGTGCGCCAGCTCCATTTTCGGCAGGCGCTCCTGCGCCGCATGCTCGCCTTCCTGCAACATCCCGCCGTCCATCGGGTCCAGCGCCAGCCCCGTTTCCGCAAGCTGCCGGCTCACGCCCGCAGCCAGGGCGGCGGCCGTGCCGAATCGCTCGCTCGCGGCGAACAGGCTGCAGCTTACCGCTATCGGCGCAATCATGCACTCCGCGCTGCCGACCTCGCGCGCGATAGTCAGTGCCTCGCGCAGGTCGTTGCAGGCCGCCGGGTAATCGCCGAGCCTGATAGCGATATTGCCCAGGTTGTTGAGCGAGAACGAACAGCCGATGTAGTCGCCGATATCGCGCTTGATGACCAGGCCTTCTTCGTGCAGCCGCCGCGCCTCTTCATAGTTTCCTTCGCAGTACTGCACGTTGCCGAGGTTGTTCAAGCTGGCGGCAATGCCGAAGCGCTCGCCGATATCCTGCCGGATCTTCAGGCTCTGGCTGTAAAGCGTCCAGGCTGCGGGATATTCGCATTCGGCGAACTCCACGTTGCCCAGGCTGTTAAGTGACTGGGCGATGCCGCGCAGGTCGCCAAGCTGGCGGCTCAGCTTCAGCGATTCCTGGTGGGTCTGCCGGGCCTCCGCATAGTTGCCTTCGCGGTAAGCCATGTTGCCCAGGCTGTTAAGGCTTTGCGCCATGCCGTAAAGGTCGCCGTGCTTGCGGTTAATCTCCAGGCTCTCCATTATCATCTCGCGCGCGGTCGCGAAGTCGCTCTCAACCTCCGCCACCCGGCCCAGTTGGAACAGCGCGCGCGACACTATGTCTTCCTCGTTCTCCGCCCGGAAGTAGTCCAGCGCCAGCACCAGATGGTAGCGGGCCTTCTCGTGGTCGCCCTCAATCATGCTTACCGTACCCAGCGTCACATCCGCCAGCGCGGCGTAACGCCGGTTGCCCGCATCCTGCGCCGCTTCTTTGGCCTGGCGAGTGTGCCGCCTGGCTTCGGCATACTCGCCCAACAGCATCAGCGCCCGTCCCAGCGCATGGTCGGCAACCAGCTCAACTTCAGGAGTGTCCAGCTCCACGGCGTGTTCGTGCACAGCCGCGTAGATATCGGCGCAAGGCTTGGCCGCCCCCACCAGCAGCAGATACTCGTGCAGTTGCTCCGCCAGCGGGGCCAGCAGCGTGACATCGTCCTGGTGCAGTGCGGTCTCCACAGCGAGGTAGAGGTCCTCGCGCGAGGTGTCCAGGCGGCGGAGGGATTCCAGGTAGCCCCCCTCCCGCTTGAGCATCCGCGCGCAATAGCGGCAATGCGCGTTGGCGGTTATCTCGTAATCGTCGGAGTTCAACAGCTTCTGGTAAGCGTACTCGCGGATGGCTTCGTTATGCATGAAGTGCCGCGGCCCTGCCACCGTGTTGCGCACATCCAGCCAGCTCTTGCTGCGCAGCACCGACAGCGTCTCGTCCAGGTCAACGCTCGGCAGGAGTGCGGCAGCTCCTTCGCGGTCAAATCCGCCGCGGAACAACGACAGGCAGCGCACTGCCAGTTGCTGGTACTCATTGAGCAGCGCGTAAGACCAGTCGCAGGAGGCTCGCACACTGCGGTGGCGCTCGGGGACGTCATCAGTTCGCGCGCGCAGGTCCAGTTGCTCCCACAGCTCTTCGCGCAGGCGCTTAAGGTCAATTGTGTCCACCCACGCTGCCGCCAGCTCTATCGCCAGCGGAACCCCCGCCAGCGACTCGCACAGCCGGCGCACCTCGTCCTCATTCTCGGGCGTGAGTATAAAGCTGGCGTCCGACCGCGACGCGCGGTCCGCGAAGAGCTTGACCGCCGCCGGCGGCTCCGGTTTAAGCCTCGGCTCCCCGCGTTCAGCCACCGGCAGCGCCCGCAGGCTCAGCACGTGCTCCCCGGGGAGCTTCAGCGGTTCGCGGGAGGAGGCTATGATCCGCACTTCCGGCACCGCCGTCAGCAGCGTCTCCAGCAGCGGAGCCCCGCCGAGCACGTGCTCAAAGTTGTCAAAATGTATCACCGCTCTGCGTCCGCTCAGGAAGCCTACGAGTTGCTCCTCCGGCGGCTCAGAATCGTTCAGGCGCAACCCCAGCGCCTCCGCGGTGATCCAGGGAATCCGCCTATCGTCTCCCTCTTCCCCCGATGCCAGGCGCATGAACTCGGCGACCAGCCGGCTCTTGCCGTAGCCGCCGGGAGCCACCACCGTCACCAGGCGTTTGCCCTCTGCGAACAGGCCGCGCAGCTCGTCCAGCTCGTCTCTCCGGCCGATAAATGTGAGCAGATTGTGTGTGTCCTGTGCCCCCATAGGCGAATTCTCCGATTGGTGTGAGTGATTCGGTAGGCGCTATATAAGATGCGGCTCTAGTTTACTT
>CAZXPM010000147.1:0-4321 GCA_964643155.1 uncultured Planctomycetales bacterium
CGGTCCATGCCAGGCCGGCGTGTATCTTCGGGGGCGGCTCCTCGTGCACCCAGTCCATCATGGCCGCCACCGTCGCCCCGTCCACCGGATTGCCGTTGGCGTCCGTCACCTGCACCTCCAGCACGAAGGTCGAGCCGAAGTAGTCGCCTATGGTGTTGCTGACGTAGCCGTCGGAGCGGCAGGCCATGGGCCCGATGTGGTTCTTCTCGGTGTACACGCCATCATCAAAGCGCGTGCCGCCGTCGGAGCGGAACACCGTGTAGACGCGCCACTTGCCCATCAGGTAGACGCTGTTCCACACGTGGTCAACCGGATGCGCCACCACATCGCGCACCGGTATGAGTGCGGTCCGGCACGCGGCAGTAAGGATGTCGCCCACCTCGCCGCAGTTGCCGTAGTGCAGGTAGAGGCTGCGCTGGGGATAGTGCTTTCTCAGCGTTTGGACGTACTCGGCCGCATTCCCGTCAAAGCAAGCGTCCCCGTCAGGCCCCCGGTAGTAGAACGGAACCTCAGCGCAGCGGTCGATCAGGTTCTGCGTCGTGTAGTATCCCAGCAGTTCCAGCACGCACGCGCCGGGCGAGATACCGGCATCGCCGCTGAGCGTAAGCGGGCGGTTGTCCCATACAAACTGCGCGCCGGACAGCAAGTCCAGCAGCCGTGGGTAACCGCCAATGGACAGCGCACCGCCCTGCCGCGCTGTGCAGCCGAATCCCCACGGCATCCGCAAGCCAGTCCAGTTATCTCCGGGATGAGCCGGGTCGATTGCGCCGTGGAACTCAACGCTTCGGTTGTACGAAAGCTCCTTGTCGCTCATCCATTCGCGCCACAGTTCTTCGCTTTCCGCCAGCCGCTCATAGAGCTGTCGCGGCTGGCCCGAGGGGATGACAACCTTGATGAAGCCGGCCTCCGCCGCCAGCATTTCCGCGATGCGGTCGGAGCTAAACACGCTGAACTCAAAGCCCAAGCGCTTCAATTCGCGCTCGATAGTCGGCTCGCCGAACGGGTCGCGGTCTTTGAGTATGGCGATGCGGATACTATCGAATCCGTCGGGCACAATGGCGGGGTCTAACAGAGCGAGCGAACTGCCGGAACGAAGCAGGTTCTCCCGCAGATCGGTTTCGCCAAAGCCGGAATCCAGCTCCACCGGTATCGTGGTGGCGGTAACCTGGCCGTCAAACTGCCCGCCCGGCCAGGAAAACGTGCACAGAATGGGCGTCCTGGCTGAATCCACGGCCAGGGCAATGGGGTCAATTGAGAAACCAGTGAGCGCGAGCTCAGCCCTCTCCGCGCTGGCGGGGAGCCGTTCGATGAGATTGGGGTATTCCATGATGAAATGCGTGGAAGCGCAGCGCTTGAGCTGCGCATCGCCGTGCATCAGGTATTCGCGCCAGAAAACCCCGCCCCGCTCCGGCGGCTGAAACTCGCCGGTGGTCGGGTCAACGTACGCCACATGCTCCCGTCCGAGCTTGGGGTAGACGATGTACCAGTAGTAAATCCCGCACGGCAGCTCGTAGTACTCCTCCACGCCCTCCGCGCCCCTCAGCCGGTAGCGCACGGTGGTTGTCCAGTCGCCCTTAGCGTAATCCCCCCGGTCAATCAGCTCCGCGTAGTCCAGCCGCGCATCCGCTTCGTAAATCAGCCGGGCATTCTCGGCGATGATTATCGGGTTGAACTGCTCCCGTGTGAGTTCCCGGTCCGGCAGGTGGGCCACGCAGAAAGCGATTTCGTCCTTGTAGCGCGTGTCTTTAGCGCCAATGATGGTATCCGCCAGCGCGTCCTGTAAGTCAGGCTCCAGGCCATCCAGCTTTGAAGCCAGGCTGGGCCGAAGCCACTTCGGCGTATGCGTTAGCGCCTGCTGCGCCCTCGCCGTAAGGTCAAGCTCAGGCGTATGCTCTGATATCCACTCGCGCCCGTCCCAGCGGAACGCGACGTACTCGCCCGGTGGAATCTCCGCGTCAAAGAGCGTTCCCTGCGCGGCTGGCTTGCGCTCCGCAAAGCCAAATACCCCGGCGCGCGGCGCCTCCGGCCACGCCAGAGCAAAGCAAACCGCCAGCAGAAACGACAGCACACAGAGCCGCAGAGCAGCGACAGTCCGCACGTTTTCGGCAGCCATCATCTTCCCCCATTTGATGGGCCGCAGCTCTGGCAGGCTATGAGACTGCAGCCAGCTTGTCCCGCAAGAGCCGAATGGCCTCGTCCAGCCTGGAGGGATCGCGGCCGCCGGCTTCGGCGAACGCGTCCGCCCCTCCGCCGCCACCGCCCATGGCCCTGGCCATTTCGCGCACCACCGCGCCCGCCTTCACTCCCGCCTTTGGCAGCTCAGGCGAGAACTTCAGCGTCAGCGCAGCCGACTTCTCATCCGCCCGCACGATGAGCACGGCGTAGGGCTGCTTGCCCGCTTTGGCCAGCTCCCGGGCTGCGCGGTCAATCACATTCTTCACATCGTCCTTGCCCGCGCCGTCCAGCCGCCCGACCACCAGCGCGACCCTGCCAACCGTCTCCGGCTCGGCCACCCGGCCGGCAATCTGGTCATAGAGCGCCCCGCGCTTGAGCACCGCCAGCTCTTCATGCTTCTCCTTCAGCTCGCGCCGCAGCCTCTCCACCGTTTCCTCCACTTCGTTCAGCGGCACCCTAAACCCGCGCATCAGCTCCTCGCCCAACTGGCGGTACTCGCTGAGAAAGCGCTGCGCTTCCAGCCCCACCGCCGCTTCCAGCCGCCGGATGCCGGACTGCACCGATTCTTCTTTCACAATGACGAAGCTCCCGGCCTGCGCACTGTGCGCGAGGTGCGTGCCGCCGCAGAGTTCGCGGCTGACCTGGCGGCCCTCCTCGCCCATATTCACCACCCGCACGGTTTCGCCGTACTTCTCGTCAAACACCGCCGTTACACCCTCGCGCTTGGCGTCCACGAGCGGCATTTGCTGGGTCCACACCGGGTAATCCGCCAGCAGTATCTCGTTGGTGACGCGCTCAACTTCGCGCAGTTGTTCCGGCGTCATCGCTTCATAGTGGCTGAAGTCAAAGCGAATGCGGTCAGGGTATATCTGCGAGCCCGCCTGGTTGACGTGGTCGCCCAGCACCTGCTTGAGCGCCGCCAGCATCGCGTGCGCCGTCGTGTGCGCCCGGGCGATAGCCTTGCGGCGCTTTTCGTCCACCGCCAGCTCCACCTCTGCGCCCTCCTTGAGGGCGGACGCATCACCCTCGGCGAAAAAGCCGATGTGCTCGCCCAGGTTCTTGCTGTCCACGACGCGGAAGCGCACGCCTTCAGCCGTCGCCCAGCCCATATCGCCCGGCTGGCCGCCGGTTTCGGCGTAGAACGGCGTGCGGTCGGTGTAAAGCAGGTGAAGCTCCTTGCCCTTCGCCTCATCCGCGCCCGCGGCGTCCTTCTCTTTCGCCTCCACCTTGCCCGCGAATGGCTTCACGCCGCGCACCACTGCCTTCGCGGTCAGCGTCTCGTATCCCACGAACTCAACCTCTCCGTTTGCCATCGTGCCCTCCTCCACCTGGAACTCGGAGTTGAACTCCGCCGCCTCGCGGCCGCGCTGCCGCTGCTGCTCCATTTCCGCTTTGAACTCCTCCTCGTCCACCTCAAATCCGCGCAGCCGCGCCAGCTCCTGCGTCACCTCAAAGGGGAAACCGTAGGTGTCGTGCAGTGTGAAAGCGAACTTGCCGGAGATCTGCCCGCCTTCCGAGCGGGAGCACTCGCGAGCGAAGTCCTCGTATCCCCGAGCGAGCACATTGAGAAACCCCTCCTCCTCCCGCGCCAGCCAGGTGAGAATGTTGTCCTTGCGGCTGTGCAGTTCCGGATAGGCGTCGCCCATCTTCTCAATGACGAGCTGCGCCGGCTCCGCCAGATAGGGCTTCCGTACGCCCAGCAAGTAGCTGGTCTTCACGATGCGCCGCACCACCCGCCGGAGCACATATCCCCGATCAAGGTTGCTCGGCGTGATGTTGTCCGCCAGCATGAACGCGGCCGTGCGCATGTGGTCTGCGCACAGCCAGAACGGGTTGTACTGAAGCTGCGCCGGCTGCACGCGCTCTTCCGCAGTAGCCGCGCCGATGAGCTGGGTGAAGTACTCCACCAGATAGGCGAACAGATCGCACTCAAACACGTTCTGCCGGCCCTGGAGCACCGTCGCCAGCCGCTCCAGCCCCATGCCGGTGTCAATGTTCTTCTTGGGCAGCGGCGTCATCTTGCCGGACTCGTCGCGGTTGAACTCCATGAAGACGAGGTTCCAGACTTCCACCATCCGCCCGGCTTCCTCCATCCGCTCAAAGTCCTCGCGGCTCCTGCACGGGTTCTCGGCCGCGCGCTCCAGGT
>CAZXPM010000148.1:0-4309 GCA_964643155.1 uncultured Planctomycetales bacterium
GATGACTACATCGCGCTGCTGGAGGAGCTGGAGACGCTGGACTAGCAGCTATCAGGGGCCAGCAGGCCGGCAGCCCGGAAGAGGAATCGCGGCGGGAAGGCCGCGACTCCGGGTGGTGAAGGAAGGTGGAAACTCCACGGCGGCTGCACGGGCACGGCGCGCGGCTGCCGCCAGTCCTGCGGCTCGCGCCACGGTTCCCAGCCCCTATCCGCCGAAGGGCTTGTGCTTCTTGCGGCCAGTATCGGATGCGGGGGCGCGCTTTCTCTTCTTGCGGGGACGGGGCGCCACGGCAGGCGCCTCCGGTTCGGGTTCCGGCGGGTCCCACTCGCGGCCGGTGGCCCGGCGGTTGAGGCGGATGATGGCCCAGAGGCTGAGGATGATGAGCGGGATGGACACCCACTGGGCCATGGTGATGCCGCCGACGCCGTAGGTGGGGTTGATGAAGTCCACGAAGTAGTGCGGCACCGCGCGGAAGGGCTCCTCAATCAGCGAGCGCACCAGCGAGTAGGTGAGGATGAAGGTGAACATGTTGGTGCCGGGGGCGTAGCGCCGGTACCACACCCACAGGCACACAACCAGCACGATGAACCCCACCAGCCCGCCGTACAGCTCCGCCGGGTGGCGGGTGATGATTTCAGTGGCGCTCTGGGCGGTGTGGTACTCGTCGTAGGGGAAGTTCATCGCCCAGGGGATAACCGATTTGCTGACCCTGTAGGCGGTGATGTCGCCGTTGCTGAAGTTGCCGAGGAAGCGCACCAGCATGACGCCAATGGCCACGCCGGGGGCTATCGCGTCCATGACCTCCAGCAGCTTCAGGCGCGTGCGCCGGAAGTAGAGCCAGCAGCCGAACAGGCCGAAGGCCAGCGCGCCATGGATGGAAAGGCCGCCCTCGTAGGTCTTGAACACGTCCATCCAGTGGCCGGCGTAATCGCCCAGGTTGGTGAGCACATAAACCGTGCGCGCGCCGACGATGCCGAAAACTGCGGCCCACAGCACGCCGTCCCAGATCTGGTCGGCCTTGCGCCCGCGCGCCTCCAGCAGCTTCTGGCCGAGGTAGGCGGCGATGAGCAGCGAGCTGGCCATGGTTATGCCGTACCAGCGGATGGGCCAGCCGAACACGTGGAAGGCCACCGGGTTGAACATAGGCGGGAGATTCTAGCACAAGGCCCGTCGCGCGTCCCCCTTGCGCCCAAGCCGCCGCGGGCAAACCCGCCGGAATACAGGCGCGACTGCTGCCCGGCGCTAGCGGCCGCCCATGAGGGCGCTCATGTTGAAGAGCTCCATCATGTCTTTGATCCTGACATAGCCCTCCGGCACCACAAACCAGCCCGCCGCAGGCGCGCCGAGCTTGACGCTGTGCAGTGTGAGCAGGTGCTTCACGCCCTTTATGGTGGCCTCAATCTTGAGGTAAGGCCTGGTGTCGCCGTAATCAGTGGCTTCCCACACGCGGCCCTTGACCACCCGGCCATCGTTGTAGGTGGTGGTCACGTCGTAGATGATGCACGGGTGTCCGTCGAACTTCTCCTCGCCGACCTTGACCCTCTTCACCACCGGCGGCTTGGCCTGCTCGGCCTGGTAGGGGTGCATGTAGTCTTTCGCGTCATCGGCCTGGCCTTCTTCCATCACCATGTACTTCTCGGGCACATGGTAGAGCATAATCAGCGGGGAGTCGGGCTTGGTGATAATACCGGTGTACATCATCATCTGCGAGGCGGCGTCCTGGCCGATGCCGGCCATGCCGCGCATGTCGTTATCCATGCGCATCTTCTGGCCGGCCCGCGCGATCAGCCCCTTGACCACGCCAGTCTTCCCGTCTTCCACGGTCTTGTGGTCGTAATCCGCGTAGAAGCTGGTCTGCATCAGGCGCATCATCCCCTGATCCAGCCCGTAATCGCCAATGAACGGCTGGGCGGACGCTGGCGCGGCTAAACCGAGCGCCAGCGCCAGAACCGTGCCTGCGAGCATGTATCTGAGCATCATTGTGAGCCTCCCGGGTAGGTTGCGCCCATTATACCGTGAGGCCGGAGGGAGGGCGGAATCGCTGTGATATACTCACACGCCGGAGCTACCCTTGGCCGAAATCAACCTGCGCAACATTGAGCTCTTTGACGGCGAGCGCTTTACGGGCAAGCGCGACCTGCGCATATCCGGCAGCGCCGTCTATGACGTGGCCTCGCCCGGACTAATTGACCGCGGGCCGACCGCGGACCTGGACCTGACGGGCATGTGGGCGCTGCCAGCCATGTGCGACCTGCACGCGCACCTGCGCGAGCCCGGCGGCGAGCACAAGGAAACCGTGGCCTCCGGCCTGGCGGCGGCCGCCCGCGGCGGCTTCGGCGCGGTAGTTTCCATGCCCAACACCGACCCCCCCTGTGACAGCCCCGACATGGTGCAGGTGCTGCGGGAGCTGCGGCTGACCGCGCAGGCGGTGAGCAGCCTTGACCGCCCGCTGCCGGCGCTGTATCCCGCGGCGGCGCTGACGAAGGGACGCGCGGGACGGGAGCCGGTGGACTTTGAAGCTCTGCTGCAAGCGGGCTGCCATGTCTTTACCGACGACGGCTCGGACGTGGCCGACGACGAGGTGCTGCGGCGCGTTATGCAGGCGGTCGCGGCGGCGCGCGCGCCGGAGGGCGTGCTCCCCCGGGTGATGTTCCACGCCCAGGACGCGGAGCTGATGGGCGGCGGCGTGATGCACCAGGGCGAAGTGTCGCGGCGCCTGGGGCTGCCGGGCATACCCCGCGAGAGCGAGGACCGGGCGGTGGCCCGCGCCATCAGGTTCGGGCTGGAGTACCGGGTGCCGGTGCACGTTACTCACCTGACCACGGCCGGCGCGGTGGAGCTTCTGCGGACGGGCAAGCGGCAGTTCGCCCAGGCGGGACTGAAGGGCTTTCTCACCTGCGACGTCACCCCGCACCATCTGACCTTCACCGATGCGGACTGTGAGCGCCTGGGCGCGCTGGCGAAGGTGAATCCGCCGCTGCGGGAGCCGGCCGACCGCGCGGCGCTGCGCGACGCGTTACTGGACGGCACCATAGACGCGGTGGCGACCGACCACGCGCCGCACACGGCCGAAGAAAAGGCGCTCCCGTTCGCCGAAGCGCCCTTTGGCATCGCCGGATTGGAGGTGGCGCTGGCCGCGGCTTTCACGGCGCTGGGGTCGCCGCCAGTGGGGCCGGTCGCCGAGCGGCTGCTTGGCGCGTTAACCCTGGCACCGGCGCGCATCCTGCGCCAGGACACCTACCCCGGCACACTGCGCGAACGCAACATGGCGGATCTGGCCGTGTTTGATCCGCACGCTGAGTGGGAGGTGCGCCCGGAAGCGTTCGCCAGCAAGTGCAAGGCGTCTCCTTATGCGGGAATGAAGCTTAAGGGGCGGGTTATGCTCACCATACTCGGCGGCGACATTACTTACAGCGCGCTGCCGGGGCTCGTAATCAACGGCCGGTAAGCTATGAAGAAAGCGCTACTTCTGCTGGACAACGGGGAGAGCTTCGGCGGCCGACTCATCGGCAAGCCGGGCACAACCACCGGTGAGGTGGTGTTCAACACCGCCATGACCGGCTACCAGGAGATACTCACTGACCCCAGCTACGGCGGCCAGATCATTGTCTTCACCTTCCCGCTCATCGGCATCTACGGCGTGAACGCCGACGACGACCAGAGCCGCAGCATCTTTGCCCGGGGGCTGGTGGTCTCGGACTACAGCCCCTACATGGACAACTGGCGCGCCGACCGGCTGCTGCACGACAAGCTGCTGAACTCGGAGATTACCGGCATCACCGGCGTGGACACGCGATATCTCACCCAGACCATCCGCAACGCCGGCGAGATGAAGGCCATCATCACCAGCGAGCTGGACGAGGCCGAGGCGCGGGAGGCGCTGGCGGCGGCGCCCACGCTCTCGCAGGAGGACGTGGTGCGCGAAGTGGTTGTGCCCTCGCCCTACGACTGGATGGAGCCGGAGAAACCGCGCTACCGGGTGGCGGCGCTGGACTTCGGCATAAAGTGGTCTATCCTCAACTACCTGCGCGACCGCGGCTGCGCCTGCCGGGTGTTCCCGGCGACGGCGGGGCTGGACGAGATACTGGAGTTTGAGCCGCAGGGCGTGTTCGTCTCCAACGGCCCGGGCGACCCGGCGCGGCTGAGTTTCTGCTTTGACACCGTGCGCGCGCTCGCGGAGAAGCTGCCCACCTTCGGCATCTGCCTGGGGCACCAGATACTGGCGCTGGCCCACGGGCTCAGCACCTACAAGATGAAGTTCGGCCACCGCGGCGCCAACCACCCGGTGCGGGACATGGCTACCGGCCGG
>CAZXPM010000149.1:0-4307 GCA_964643155.1 uncultured Planctomycetales bacterium
CGCCGCGGTCGCCGTAGCCCAGCTCGGCGGGGATGACCAGCCTGCGCTTGCCGCCGACCTTCATACCGGCTACGCCTTCGTCCCAGCCCTTGATGACACGGCCTGCGCCCAGCGGAAACTCAAAGGGCACGCCGCGGTCAACCGACGAATCGAACTTGGTGCCGTCCTCCAGCGTGCCGGTGTAGTGCACGCGGACGAGGTCGCCGGCTTTCGCCTCGGGGCCGTCGCCGACCTTCAGGTCTTCATACTTCAGCCCCGAAGGGGTGGTTATCATCTTGGGTGCCTCCTCGGCGCCGGCTTCACCGGCAGCCTCCTCGCCGTCCGCTGCGGTCTCCTCGTCCACCGCAGCTTCGTCCTCCGCAGGAGCAGCTTCTTCCTCTGCGGCTGTGCCCTCGGCGGGAGCGGCTTCGCCCCCGGGCGGAGCAGCGGTCTCGTCAACTACCTTTATCGTGCCCAGGTTCTGGCTGCCGGCATTCTCGTCTTCAGCCGGCTGGACGCAGCCAGCCGCCAGTATGAGCAGCAGCAAAGGCAATGCAAGCAATATCAGACGCATTAGTTTCCTCCATTCACCGGCCTGCGCCGGCAGACTAACCGCCAGGATTGTAGCACTCTTAAGCGCAGTGCGCCGCGGTTTCCCGCGGCGCACAGACCGCCGGGCGGCCTTGCCGCCCGCTGCTTTACCAGTTTGCCAATGCGCGATGCGTTATACCCAGGCTCACTCAGTGGCCGGTTCTTCACCGCCACCTTCATCTTCTCCACCCTCTTCGGGCGGAGCGGCCTCTTCGCCTCCCTCGGCCGGAGGTGCAACTTCCTCACCCTCGCCGGGCATTTCGGGAGCGGCAGCCTCATCAGTGACGGCTGCATCGGTTGCAGCGGTGTCAGTGGCCTCGTCAACTACGTCAATGGTCCCCATCGTGTTGGGGCCACTGTCCTCCTCGGCCGGCTGGACGCAGGAGGCCATCATCACGATCACAAACAGAGCCAAGACAAGAAGTACTCTCAGCATAAACTCCCCCAGAGATTAGTTTCCAAGTTTACTGCGCCGTGGACCGCCAGAGCGGCCAGCTGTCAGGAGGGAAGCTCGTACGGTCACCCGCGCAAGCGGGCTCTAAGCCAGCCGCAACCCCCTGGCAGCTGCGGCCCCCGTCCGGAGACCGCGGCACTGGGTATTCTATCACTATACGCGCGCAGTGTGAAATCGGCGCAGTCCGGAAAGATGCGCCGGTGGCCTACCGGCTGCCCAACCAGGTCATCAGGATGGGGGCCACGAACGTGCTGAGGAGCACAAACACCCACAGCCGCCCGCAAGCCAGGTTGTAGTCCGCCAGTAGCTTCTCCCATGAGTGGCCAAAGGCATAGTGCCCCGCCACGAACTCAAAGCCCACGGTCATCACCAGCCACGCGAGGCCGCATACGAGACCCGCGCCGATGCCGGCGGCGCCGTAAGCCGTCAGCGAGAACAACCAGCCGGCGAGGAAGATGAGCCCAATTCCCAGCAGGCTCTTCACCACGTGATTGCCATACTCGCCCAGCCGTGGCTCCCAGAGCGCCTTGCCCACAACTCCGTTGAGCACCATCACCACCGCCAGCGCCAGCCAAAAGAGCACGATTGTGAGCACCGAGCTGCCCATGTTTTGATTCTAGCAGTAGCGGCCGCATAATCGCCCGTATGGCATAATTGCCACAATCAATCACACCGGGAGGGTGATCATGTCCATCAGAGTTGTAGTTTTCGTGTTCACAGTCGTTCTGGCCCAGTTCTGCGCTGTCCTGGCCGCTCCCGCCAGGGATTTTGAGGATTACGCGCAAGTGCTGCTGGTCAATGACCCGCAATCCGGAGTGGTGATGACCAAGTACAAGGCTTGGTACCGCGACCGTGCTAAGCAGACGTTTCTTGACAAGCTGAGGTACGGCAAAGATGAGGCGCCTATCCGGGAAGCGGGCTACAACTACGAAGTTGGCTACACCAATGTCTCCGGCCAGGATATCGTGGCACTCCAGGTGAACATTGTCGCCTTCAACGCCTTCTGGGAGTACTGCGACACCTTCGCCGTCTTCCACGGGGCTATCATCTCGCCGGGCAAATCGCTGGACAAGGGCGGGATGGTGAGCTTCAATAACGACGTCTCGGCTCTCTACTACGCAGCGTGGGTGGACAAGGTGCTGTTTGATGACGGGACGGTCTGGAAGATGGACCTGGCAACCGTGCGCCAGCAGATTGAGGAGAGGTTCAACGTGTCGGTTGATTACGATTGGCTCTTGCCCGCCACGGTGATCGAGGTGCACCGCGACGAGAAGTTCCGCCGCCAGACGCAGCTCACCGGCCGTGAGCCGGTTCACTGATGTACGGGGACGTTACAGCTTGTTCCAACTGGGCGGTAGTGGAATCGAACCACTGACCTTTTCGGTGTCAACGAAATGTTCTAGCCACTGAACTAACCGCCCGGATACACTCAGGAGGCACCCGGAATCGAACCGGGGATGAGGGTTTTGCAGACCCTTGCCTTACCACTTGGCGATGCCTCCGCGCTCAAGTTGATTATACCGTGTGCGCGGAATGCGGGCAATCCCTGCCCCGGCCTGTGGCGGCAAGGCCAGAAACGAAGTAAAATAGCCATGGCGTGGTCGCTGTAGCGCCGGGGAAAGGCGATGCTTGACCAGATAATCGGGCAGATCTCCACTATGAGTGCCTCCGATTGGGCTGGCTTCATTTTCTTTGTCCTCCTCGCCGGCGGGGTCATTGGCGGCATCCTCATGTTCTGGGACGCCGCCGACCGTTTCAACCCCGGCTTTGGCCTTATCCTGGTGCTGCTCCATATCTTCACCTTCGTCTTAGTCTTGATTCCAGTGGTGGTTGTCTTTTACGGCATCTACTGGGTGTGGATTCAGTATCACGAGAACCGCAAGCTGAAGGAAGACGAACAGCAGCGCTTCGGGCTACGCGTCTCGGGCGTTCCGCAGAAGGAGGCCGCCAGGCTCGGCTTGCCCGACGTGTATGGCGGCGCGGACGCCGAAACCATCGCCCATACCGGGCGGATTCCTGAGTTGGACCGCTTGTTGTCCACCGGCAACGCAGCGGAAGCCCTGAAGTCGGCCGAGGCGATGCTGAAGACGGCTGAGGGCTTCGGCGATCTGACTATGGCCGGCATCTGCCGCAAGTACATCCGCAAGATCGAGCGCGGGGAGTATTAGCCCACAGTCCTCATTCCCCCAACGCAGCCTCTATCCGGGCCGGTGCCGTGCACGCCAGCTCCACCCCACCGGCGATTCCCCTCCTGAGCCCTTGACGAAACCCCGGAGTAATGGTATAATCTACTAGTCTATTAGGACAATTGGAGAATTTACGATGGAGGGCCTGAACCTTACATTGGTGATTGTGTTCATCATCGTCTGGCTGACCGCCCTGTTGTGGATGGCCAACGATGTATGGGAGACGCACGGCGCGGGCGGCTGCTTCGTGCTGCTGATGCTCTATTTCTTTCTCGCTCCGCTCTTCCCGCTGCTGGTTCTGGGCTACTTATTCATGAAGTACCGGCTCTGGCACGGCGGCCCCTCCGCACCCACGCCCGCCGAGCGGGTCTCGCAGTACGATTGGCGCTCCCGTCTTGGCAGCGAAACTGACCAGCAACCGTTGCATCCGGCGGCGGACGTCAACCTCTCGGCCAGCGACAGCGACGAGGAGATAGACCTGCTGCTGGCTGAGGGAAAGGTGGAGGAGGCATTGGCGCTGGTGCGGGAGAAGTTTGACACCGCCAAGAGCTTTGGCGACACTAGGGGAATGGAGCGCTACCGCAAGTACGCGGGCTACATCCGCGCACGGGGAGGGGGAAGAAAATGACGGCAGGCTCTGCCTTGCCCGCGGCGCTGCTGCAGGGATGAGGCTCCGGAGGGAGCGGTTCGCTCACCTTGCTGTCCCTGGTCCTCGGCGGCCTTATGCTGCTCGCCGCGGTCTTCTTCCTCGGCTGGCTCGTCTACGACGCGTTCAAGCTGTATGGAGCCTTCGTGGGGCTCCTCGTGCTCACGCTCGCAGTGGGGTCGATCTTTCTGCCCTACCTGTTCTGGATTGTCGCCTTCGGCTACCTCGGATGCCGCCTGGCTTACCCGCCCCGTCCGCGGGGAGCTGAGCCCAAAGCCTGGCGTCAGGAGATGAAGCGCTCCGACCGGATGCGCCGCGGGGCGCAGACCCGGCCCAGCGCCCGCACCAGCCTCCTCGCCAGCGAGAAGGACGCGCACCTGGAGGAGCTTATTGCCGCCAAGGACTACGCCCGCGCGCTGCGCTACGCCAAAGACCAGGCGGCGGAGGCGCT
>CAZXPM010000150.1:0-2337 GCA_964643155.1 uncultured Planctomycetales bacterium
CCCATGATGAGGCTCACCATTTCCTCTACGATGGACACATTGCTGGATTCCAGCCAGCCCTGGCGCACAAAGCCGTAGCCGTTGCTGCCGGGGATGTCTGCCAGGGGCGCGCCGCTGGCCTCAGACTCAATGAAGTAGCTGCTGCCCATTGCCTGCAGGCCCTGCGGATTCTGGAAGCGCACGAGCGTTAGCTGCCCCACGTCGGTGAGGGTGGCGGAGCCCGGCGTCTGCACCGAGACATTACCGTCAATAGTGACAACGATGCTGATTGCGTCCGGCGGAATAGTGATGTTGGGAATGAGGGCAAAGCCGTCCGGGGTCACCACGTTGCCTTCGCTGTCCATCTTGAAGGCACCGGAGCGGGTGTAGCCGGAAGTGCCGTCAGGGAGGGTGATTTCAAAGAAGCCCTCGCCCTCTATCGCCAGGTCCAGTTGGCCGTCGGTCTGCACCAGCGAGCCCTGGGCGAAGTGCTTGGCGGTGGCCACCGGCCGTGCGCCCAGTCCGACGAGCAGGCCGGTGGGGAACTGTACGCCGGTGGCGGAAGTGCCGCCGGGCGTCCTCAGCACCTGGTAGAGCAGGTCCTCAAACTCGGCTCGGTCGGCCTTGAAGCCCGTGGTGTTGGCGTTGGCGAGGTTGTTTGCCGTTACGTCAATGCGGAACTGCTGGGCGTTCATCCCGCTGGCTCCGGTGTAAAGCGCGCGCATCATAGGCATTACTCCAATTGGGGGAAAGTGGCAGCTTCAGCCGATCCGCTGCCGGAGCCCGTCCGCCTCGCGCGGACGCCGGCCGTCCTTCCCCGGATTTACTGGTTCACGGTGCCCACGCGGGATGCCGCCAGCGACAGCGTATCATCCGTTGCGGTCACGACTTTGGCCGCGGCCTCAAAGTGCCGCATGGTAGCGATGAGCCGCACCATCTCGTCCACCACGCCGGCGTTGGATTTCTCCAGCTCGCCGGGTATCAGGCGGGGGAACAGCACCGGGTCGGGCACGGCGCCGCCGCCGGCCGCGAAAGCGTTGCCGCCGACTTTCTCCAGCGCCTGCGGGTCAGCAAAGGAGACCAGCCGCAACTGGGCTATCACTTCGCCGTCGCCGTACACTTCGCCGGTTTCGCCGATGGAGAGGTCGGTGTAGCCGCTGACGTCAATCGCCCCGCCGGTTCCCTGGACGGCTAGACCGGAGGGCGTGACGAGCTGGCCCGTTGCAGAGACAGTGAAGTTCCCGGCGCGGGTGTACAGCTCCCGGGTGCCGTCGCTCACGACGAAAAAGCCGTCGCCCGCAATGGCGGCATCCAGCTTGCGGTCGGTGCGCTCCAGCACCCCGGGCGCGAAGTCGGTGTGGACACTGGTGTCCAGCGTGCCGGTGCTGAGCGCGCCGATGGGCTCCATCAGCGGCTCCCCGCCGCGCCGCTCCACTCGCCAGAGGTCCATCGTGGGCTCGGAGATGTAGCGCAGCAGGTCGCGCTTGAAACCGGCGGTATCCACATTCGCCAGGTTGTTGGCCGTAATGTCCATCTGCTCGGAGGCAGTCAGCATTCCGGCCGCAAGTGTGTACAAGCCGCGCACCATCGCTAATAGATGTATCGGTTGCGGGGGCGGCGGGTTTAGCGCCGGCGGCGGGCGCAGCGGTAGCTCTGGTAGAATCGGGGCAATGGAAGCTCCGCCGCGGATTGCGCCAATCGTGTACTATTCGCTGTGGCTGGCGCTCGCCCGTCATGACCTTGCGCTCTGTCAGAAGCTGGAGCGGGAGTATCACACCACGCTGGCGACGCTGGAACAGACCAAAGACATTAGCGCGCTTTCTGACATTCCGGTGAAGAGATTGGTGGAACGCCTGCTGGAAAGCGGAGCCTTCACCGAAGTGGCGTTCTTTGCGGGCGAGATCGCTTTCAGTGAGCTGGGTGCGGCGAGGCGAAAGCCGATTCGAGCCCCCTTCAAGGATACAGTGGAGTCGGCGCTGAGCGCACTGCGTTCGCTGCTGCCGGAAACGCGCATTGCGTTCATGCCGGTGAGCGGCGGCCGGGTGTTCAAGTGCGTGAATTCGCCCTTTGTGCAGGATGTCAGCGCCGTGCCGACCTGCGGGTTTGTAAGCGGGTTTGTAAGTGGCGCGCTGGTCTACGGCGGTCACGCGCGTTTGCGCGCCAGAGAAACGGTTTGTGTCAGTGTCAATCGCGAAGCGGATTACTGTATGTTTGAGCTATAACGATGAAGAGCGTGCAACTGTCAATAAAGCTGATTGTCCTGGTATCCGTTCTCGGTGCCTGCTCGCCCGCGGGAGCCGGCGCGCCGGTGCTGCGCGGGAAAGTGGTGGACGCAGAAAGCGGTCAGCCGCTTGGGCG
>CAZXPM010000150.1:2347-4292 GCA_964643155.1 uncultured Planctomycetales bacterium
CGCATTAGTGTTGGAGCGGTAGCAGCGGCGAGTCTGCGCAATCTAGCAGATGGCGAGAGCGTCAGGCCGCAGGTGCGCACGCTGACGAACAACTTCGGCGAGTTTGAGCTGCGGATACCCCGCGAAGCGGGAAACGCGGCCAGGATGATTGTGTTCACGGCCGATCCGCTCTACGGTAACAGGGCTTGCGGCGGCGTGGAGCTGGCGTCCCAGTTGCCGACTGTGCAGGAGCTCCGCCGCGCCGCACCGATTAATGCGTACCGTCCGCAGTCCCTCACCTTTGAGCTGTCGCTGGCGGTGCGAGTGATGGAAAAGGTGATGGCGCCAATGCGTGATGGGGTTGAGCTCGCGGCAACTGTATACCTGCCGGCGGAGGAGGGGGAATATCCGGCGGTGCTGCTGCGCACACCCTACGGGCGCAAGGCCAGTGAACGGTTTGCCGTGCTGGCTCGCGAGGGCTATGCGTTTGTGGCGCAAGACCAGCGCGGCCGCGGCGACTCGGAGGGGGAGAACGTCGCCTTCCTTCCCGACGGCTGGGGCGAACTCCAGGATGGCTACGATACGGTGCAGTGGGTGGCCGGGCAGGAATGGTGCAACGGCCGCGTTGGCACCATTGGTGGCTCAGCCATGGGAATCGCGCAGAACCTGATGGCTGGAGCGGCGCCGCCCGCGCTCAAGGCACAGGTGATAATGGTGGCGGCCACCAGCCTCTACCACGACGCAGTCTACCCTGGCGGAGTGCTGCGGAAGTCGCAGGTGGAACGCTGGCTCAGCGGCAATGAATGGGATGAACGGTGCCTGGATTTGATGCTGGCGCATCCGCTCTACGATGACTTCTGGCGCGGGCTGAATCTGGAGGAAAGGGAGGATGTAGCGTTCCCGCCGGTCATGTATATCGGCGGCTGGTTTGACACTTTCGCTGAGGGGACTATTCGCGGTTACGACCTGCGGCGGCACCACGCCCGCAGTGGTTCGCCGGAAGATACCTACTTGGTGATGGGGCCATGGAGCCACGGAACGCTGTTTGAGGCGGCTGCGGGGGAAGTGCGGTTCCCGCTACAGGCTGAGATGCCGTTCGTGGATGACGCGATAGCGTTCTTTGACCGCTACCTCAAAGGCGAGGACAACGCCTTCAGCGGAGACTACCCCAGGGTGCAGTATTTCGTGATGGGCGCGCTGGCGGAACGGGGCGCCCCGGGCAACTTCTGGGTGCAGGCGAGTGACTATCCGCCCTCGGGGGACGAAGGCGTGCTGTTCCTGGCGCCCAACGGACGGCTGCTGGGCGGGCTGCCCGACCGCGAGAGCCACAGCGTGGAGTTCACGTTCAGTCCGCAGAATCCGGTGCCAACGAGGGGCGGGCGCAACCTGCACCTGCCGGCAGGGCCGGCGGACCAGCGCGAGGTGGAGCAGCGCACAGATGTTATCTCATTCACGACCGACAGGCTGACCAGCCCCCTTCCCTTTGCCGGGGCAGTCCGGGCGCAACTGCATCTGGCAGTGGATGCTCCGGATGCAGACGTGTCGGTTCGCCTGACGGATGTGTATCCGGATGGCACGTCGTTTCTGCTGCTGGATGCGAGTGCCCGGATGTCGCTGCCGCCGCCCTACGAACGCAGGCGGTCTCTCGCGCAGGGCAAGTACTATGCGGTGGTGGTAGAGCTTGGCAACATCGCATATATCGTGAACAAGGGCCACAGGCTGCGGGTGGCATTGGCTGCCAGCAATTACCCCCGCTTTGGGCTGAACGAAAGAGCGTCTCCGGACGGCCAGCCGGTGAGGCTGCGGGTGTCGCTGGGGCGGGACAAACCATCTTCACTGGTGTTCAATGTCTGCGAGGAGCTGCTGCGGGATGGTTAGCGGGGTGGACCAGCTTCTGTACGGCCAGGACGGCACCGAGCGCATAGTTGCGGTGGACTTTGACGCGGCGAAATGCCAGGCGCATATC
>CAZXPM010000151.1:0-1266 GCA_964643155.1 uncultured Planctomycetales bacterium
CTATTACTAGGCACGGTGTGTACCGACCGACCTGCTATAATGGGGCCACCAGTGCATTCTGGGGACGCAACAACACGCGCGCCGGAGCCGCTGCCGGAAGAGGCGGAGCTCTGGCGCGATTTCACCGTGGAGAACCGCGCCCGCCTGATTGAACGCTACCAGCCGCTGGTTTACCACATCTACCGGCAGTTGCCGCACGTGCCGCGGGACGAGCAGTATGACGTGGTGTCCGAGGGGACGGTGGCGCTGATTGAGGCGGCGGACGAGTTTGACGTGGAGCGCGGCGTGAAGTTCATCACCTACGCGTACATGCGGATAAAGGGGCGGATGCTGGATTACCTGCGGCGGCGCGCGCTGCTGCCGGTGAGCACCGACGCCCTGGAGTTCGCCGAGTTCACGCGCATTATCGGCTTCAGCGAGAAGGTGCCGGCGGAGAGGCAGCTCGAAGCCCTGCGGCTGGCGGAGAAGCTGATGCTGCTGCTGACGCCTGCCGAGGAGCGGATACTGCGGATGATGTACCAGGAGGGGATGAGCCAGGATGAGGTCTCCACTGCGCTGGGCTGCACGCGGGCGAATATCAGCATACTTCACAAGCGCGCACTGTTGAGGCTGCGCGGCGCCGTCGCCGCCCGGCCGCAGTGGCGCCTGGCCTTTGAGCCGTGAAACGGCATCTGTTCTGGCTGGCCTTGAGCATCGCGGGCATTGCGCTGGCTGCCGCGCCCACTCCCGCGGAGGCGAAGGCCGCGCCGGAGCTGGACGTATCCGTGGGTTTCGCGGGCTGGGCCAATCCGCTGGCCGATTACGCGGCGCTCCTGCTGCTTGCAGGCGAACGCGACACCTACGAGGCCAGCACGATATACCATGACATCTCGCCCACGCCGGTGCGGGTGCGGGTGGGCGTCATGGCCGCCGGCGGCAGGGTTGTAGTGCGCACCGACGCCGGCATCGTGGGATTGCCGACGGCGAATGCGCTGTTCATTGAGCCCGGCGCTTACAATCCCCTCAGTTCAAAGGAGGGTTCCCCTCCGCCGCAGGTGCTGGCATATGCGATCCCACCGGGGGCGGCGGAGTATGAACTGAGCCTGCCGGTGTGCCTGTACCCGCCGTCGCCGGGCATGGAGCATGCCACGCTGGACGTGGAGTTGTGGGAGCGGGGAAGCTTGCTCGCAGCCAAGAGCGTTGAGGTGCGGTTCCTGCCCGGGCAGGCGGTTTACTCGTTGCTGGTGGAGCCGGAGGGCAGGGGGCTGCTCCCGGGCGAGGAGGTCT
>CAZXPM010000151.1:1276-4281 GCA_964643155.1 uncultured Planctomycetales bacterium
AGTTCACCGGAAGGTCCGCGCCGGTCCCGTTTGTGGTGCGGAGCCGCCTGCTATCGGCCGCCGCCTCCGATATCGGCCCCGACTTCCGCGTGCTGCGCCACTTCCAGTACGTGGTGGTGGCGCACCGTGACTGGGAGCTGCTTGACGGCGCAATGAAAGAGCTGCTCACGGACGCGGTGGCGATGGGAACGCGGCTGGTGGTGTACGCCGCCGAGGCTCCGGTTGTGCTGGGAGCGGAGCCGTTCGCCCCCACGCCGGACTGGCAGCCGGTCCGCTTCGGCTACGGCCAGGCGACCGTGACCGGTGCGGACCTGGCGGCGGTGCGGCGCGGCATCCGGGAGAGCATACTTGAGCGCCTGGCGTGCACCTACGAGCTTACGCGCAACGCGGCGGGGGCAGACGAGGTCGGGTGGAAGCTGTACCGCAGCCGGGAGATGAGCAGGGCCCGGCAGTTCGTCCCCAAGTTTGACTGGATTGGAGAGGCCAGTGAAGGGACGGTGAGAGGGGTCAACCCGGTGTGGGTTTACGATTACCTCACGCGCCCTGCGCTGAGCGAACCCGTGTCGTCACTGGGATTCCGCTGGATGTCCGCCGCCAGGGATGAAGCCCGGCAAGAGCTGGCCGAGTGGAGCCCGCGGCAGAGCTGGAAGTACGGGTGGTTTCTAAACCGCAACCTGCGAAGCGCTGTGGCCGGCGGCATAGCCCGGTCAATGGCCTGGTTCACTCTGGCTGCCGTGGCGCTGGCGCTGTTGAGCCTGTGGCCCCGCCTCAGGCTGTGGTGGTTTGCTGCGGGGTTTGCCGCCGTAGTGCTGGTAGTGGGGGCATGGTTGCTGGCAAGCCTGGGCGCGGTAAACCCCGCGCGCGTCAAGGTGGTCGCCGTATCCAGCCTGCGCAGCAGTTCGCTGTCAGACCTGGCGGAACGCCGGACGCTGGCGTATACCTACACCTCGTTTGCGCAGACGGTGGAACTGGGCCTGGACAACAAGACCGCACTGCTCGCCGGGATGGCGCCCCGGGAGGCTGAAGACGGCCCCGTGAGGTCAAGCCAGGGAGACGCCTGGTCGGCAGAGGTGCGGGTGGAAGCGCTGTTCCCGCAGGAGACAGCGGTCAGCACCCTGGAGCCGGCCGCTGCGCCCATCGCCGCTGATTTCGCCCCGGCGGAGGACGGCAGGAGAGTGGTGCTGACCGGCCAGGCGGGCGGGCTGGAGTCAGCGTTCCTGGTCAACGGGCCCCTGTGCGTTTACCTCGGAGACCTGCGCGACGGCGAGAGCGTCAAGCTGCTGCTGCCGGTATTCCCGGAGGAAGTGGGAGGCTTCAGCGAATATAACGTGCGGCTGGTCGATGCCGCCATCCAGAACTACGTCGGCTGGAACATTGAAAAGGCTTACAGCGGGAAGGAACAGGGAGTGGAGGCGGCTACGCGGATAATGCTGCTGCGGGCTATGCGCCACGTAATGCGGAATCTGGTCGCCGACGGCGAGGGGGTCACTGTGGTTGGAGTGCGGGCAGGAGATCTGGCGCTATTACTGTCCGGGCGGCGGTGCACCGTCCCGCACTACGAGATTGTAGTCCACCGGCTCAAATGATATGACGCGAATACCGCTACCACTCCGCGAGCTGGACGCCCGTGCATCGGTGCAGGGGGCCGGACGGGTGCAGGCTCACTGGCCCGGCTGGGCGGAGCGCCGGCGCAAGGCGCGCAGGTATTTCCTGGGGGTGTCCGCCGGCGCACTGGTGTTTGCGGTGGCCTTCCGGCTGCTGTTTCCCCACTACCGGGAAGTCCAGGTGCAGTTCACGCTCCTGCAGTTCTGCGTCATCGCAGTGCTGGCGCTCTGGTTCGTGCCGGCGCTGGTGCGCGACTTTGACGCATCGCTGGAGCGGCCGGGGCTGCGGCTGCGCCCCGGAATGGTGAGCGCGTCACTGGGCGGGCTGTTCGGCAACATCGTGTACCTGTCGTTCCTCGCGTCCTTCTCGCTGCTGCCGCTTGTGCTCATGCTGCCGCCGGGAATGGTGGTTTCCAGGTACTACTATGAGCTGTTCCGCCTTCCCTGGGGGCTTCACGTACTGGTGCTCTGCTTCGTGATGGCCTCTTTCCTGGTGATGCTGCTGGGAGCGGGCTCAGCTCTGCTGCTGATTATCCGCAGCATTGCGCTGTACCGGGCGCTGGCCTTTGTGTTCCTGCTGGCCTCAGTAACTGGAATCACTGTGGTGGTGAACGCGCTGGTGGCCAGCGGGTTGAGGGGAATTGTGGAGGCGATGCTGGAACCCTACATGAACGCGCAGGTGGGCGGCGGTTACCTCAACCACGTCCGGGCGTTTGAGAGCTATGTGGACCAGGGGAGCTTCCTGCTCTCGGTCATCCACAACCTGTGGCTGCGCATCTTGATCCAGCTACTGGTCAGCTTCGTTTTCGCAGGGATCATCTCTTTCATCCTGCTGGGCCTGGCCGCGCTCGTGCGGTCGGGCGCGGACCTGGCGCTGCGGAGGTTTCAACTGCTGGGCTGGCGGTGGCGCAGGGGCGGGCCCCTGGCGCCGCCCGGATGGGCGCTGGTGACCTCGCTGGCCCTGATGGGCGCGGCGGCGCTTGCGCTGTTCTACAACACCAACTACCTGCAGGGCGAGGAGATGGCGCGGGTGCAGGCGGGGACGCCGTTCGCGCTGCTCTGGCTGGGCATGGCTGCGGCTGCTGGATATGTCGTGGCTGCGAGCTGGTCTCACGCAGTGTGTGTTGTTGACAGCGGGCTGGGTGGCGGCCTGCGCAGCATCATGCGCCGCTTCCTGAGCCACGCGGGCGCCTACGGCGGCTGCACGGTGCTGGCCGGACTGTATTACCTGTCGGTCCTTGCGCGGGTGGAGCAACGCCCCTGGGCGGAATTGGCGGCGGCGGCCGCGGCCATGGTGGCGCTGGTGCTGGCGATGCTCGCAGTGGGAGCGGGGCTGCTGGTGCTGTGGCGTGTCCGCCAGGAGCTGGTGCGGCGGTACGCTTCCGTTGCGCTGGGAGCGGT
>CAZXPM010000152.1:0-4258 GCA_964643155.1 uncultured Planctomycetales bacterium
GCTGGATGCTGGCCGCGCTTGTTTCGCTGGTCGTGCTCGGCGCGCTGGCGGGCTGCGGCGGGATGGCGCAGGGCTTCACCGTCGGCGGTGCGGCCAGCATCCAGCCGGGCGGCAGCATCGGGCCGGCGCAGAAGCTGCGGGTGGCCTTCCTGCAGCAAGTGCAGGCCGACTCCCTGCCGGGCAACATCACTGTGACCGCAGGCGGGCGGCCCGTTCCGTTCCTCTACGCGCTGACCGACGAAGGCTACACGCTGGAGATACTGCCGGTGGCGCAATGGCCCGCGGGACAGCGCATAACCGTCACATTGGCGGGCGGCGAAGGCGGAATCCGGTGGGTGGACGGCCGGTTCGCCCGCACGATGAACCTGGAGTATACTGTGAGGCCGACACCATGAGAGCGCTAATCACGGGCATCACCGGATTCGCGGGCAGCCACCTGGCGGACCACCTGCTGGCCGGGGGCCTGGAGGTCTTCGGCACGAAGCGTGTGCGCTCGCCGATGGAGAATGTGGCCGCCATCACCGACCGGATCACCCTGATTGACTGCGAACTGACGGACGCGGCGGCGGTTGAGGCGATGCTGGCTCAGGTGAAGCCCGATCTCGTCTTCCACCTGGCGGCGCAGAGCTTCGTGCAGGCGAGCTGGACTTACCCGGGCTACACGCTGTTCAACAACGTGGGCGCGCAGCTTAACCTGCTTGAGGGGATGCGCCGGCACGCGCCGGAGGCACGGGTGCAAATCGCCGGCAGCAGCGAGGAATACGGCGGCGCGGATGAAGAGGACCTGCCGCTGCGTGAGGATTCGCCCCTGCGGCCGCTGTCGCCCTACGGTGTGAGCAAGGTGGCGCAGGACATGCTGGCCTACCAGTACTTCATGAGCTACGGGCTGAAGGTCGTGCGCACCCGGGCGTTCAACCACTCCGGACCCCGGCGGGGCGAGGTGTTCGCCACCAGCAGTTTCGCCAAGCAGATCGCCGAAATTGAAGCGGGCAGGCGCGAGCCGGTGATACTGGTGGGCAACCTGGAGGCCAGGCGGGACTTCACCGATGTGCGGGACGTGGTGAAAGCCTACTACCTGGCCTGCACCCGGGGCGAGCCGGGCGAGGTGTACAACATCGCATCGGGCAAGGCCGTGACCATCCGCGAGGTGCTGGACATCCTGCTGGGACTGGCCCAGCGGGAGGTGGAAGTGAAGGAGGATCCGTCGCGGATGCGGCCGTCAGACGTGCCGGTTCTCTGCGGTGACGCGACGAAGTTCACCCAGGCCACCGGCTGGAAGCCGGGCATCCCGTTAGAGCGGACGCTGTCCGACCTGCTGGATTACTGGCGGGAGCGTTTTCGGGAATGAACTCCTTCAGCGGGTTGCGCAATTCCCAGAATCCGTTGTATATACCTTGCGCACGCCGCCGAAAGTGGTGTAAGATTTGCCTCCCGGCGCAATCGCCGGGGATGGGTGGGTTTTCCAGGGGAGTCCCAATACACGGTGCAACCGGCAGAGCAGGAGTACTGCCACCACTTCCCGGAAGAAACTCACCGCTGATACTGAGCCGCCACCGGCCTGGCTGGTGGGTGAACATAAACGCTGATTGAAGACAACGCTCCGTTGGGAAGCTGCAAGATGGTCGGGACCCAAGCTGCTAATATTCTGCAACTGGTAAGAGATGAGCTCAGACACAGCATCCCCAGCCCGAAGTACGAACTTCTCATCCTCCCGCTCAAGATAGACGACATCAGCGGCAACCGCGTCACGCTGCTCGCAACCGGCGAGAAGCACATTGAATGGCTGCGTGACGAGTTCTGGGACAAGCTCGTGGCGGCCTTCTCTTCCGCCCTGGGCACCGCGGTTGAGCTGAACGTAATCGTGGATGTGAACGCGGGCGAGCGCAAGTCCTCCCCCAGCCTGTCCAAGGTGCTGCCGCGGCAGGGCCGCGCCCACCCGCGCCCGGTGCTCAACCCGCGGTTCACCTTTGGGAACTTCGTCACCGGCCCCAGCAACCAGTTCTGCTGCTCGGCGGCGCGGGCGGTGGCGGAACGCCCCGGCTTCGCCTACAACCCGCTGTTCATCTACGCGGACGTGGGGCTGGGCAAGACCCACCTGCTGCACGCCATCGGCCACCGTACGCTGGAGCTTTACCCCAACAGCACCGTCATCTACGTGACGAGCGAGAAATTCACCACAGACTTCATTGAGAAGGTGCGCACCGGCAAGATGAACGAGTTCCACCAGCGTTACCGCCAGTGCGACCTGCTGCTGATTGACGATATTCAGTTCCTGGCCGGCAAGACCGAAACGCAGATGGAGTTCTTCCACACGTTCATGAACCTGGTGGACGGCGGCAAGCAGATAGCCATCAGCAGCGATTGCCCGCCGCAGGAGCTGAAGAACATGGAAGGACGGCTGGTCTCGCGCTTCGGCAGCGGGCTGCTGGTGGACATTGACGCGCCGGAGCTGGAAACGCGGGTGGCCATCCTGGAAAAGAAGGCGGAGCTGGAAGGCACCAGCATCAGCCACGAAGTGGCGGCGTTCATCGCCGAGAATGTGCCCACCAACATCCGCGAGCTGGAAGGGGCGCTCATCCGCCTGCTGGCCTTCTGCGATTTCTCCGCCACCAGGCCGACCGTGGAGATTGCCCGGCGGGTGCTCACCGACTACATCAAGGGGCAGCGGGGGCGGAGGCTCCTGTCGGTTGACCAGATCATTGAGGCCACCTGCGAGGTCTTCCGGGTGAGCCGCAACCTGATAATGGGGCGCGACCGCCGCAAGAAAGTGGCGGAGGCGCGCATGGTCATCATGTACCTCGGGCGCGAGTTCACCAACCTCACGCTGGCGCAGATCGGCGAAGAGGTGGGCGGCCGCGACCACAGCACCGTCAGCCACGGCGTCGCCAAGGTCGCCCGGGCGATGGACGAGGATCCGTACCTGAAGCAGATGGTGCAGCAGGTGATGCGCAAGCTGTCCTGACGCCATGCGCGCAAGCAGACTACCGGCTGTCCTGCTCGCAGCTTTACTCCTCTCCGCGCTGCCCCTTCAGCTGCACGCCGAGGATGCCGCCACCGAAGAAGCGGCCTACGTGCATGCGGGGCTGGGCGCGGTGGAGCGCTGGGAGCGGGAAGTTTACGGCGACACCAGCCGTATGGCGCAGGTGGATCTCGACTCCAAGCTGATGTCGCTGCTGGAGGAGCTTACACGCCTGCACGAGGTCGTCAAGCTGCCGCAGGCGCTGCCGCACATCAAGCGGCTGCTCCGCCGGCACGACGTGCCGGAGCGCTGTGGCTTCGCCGCCGGGGGAATGCTCGCGGCGAGCCTTCAGCGGATGGAGCTGAAAAACGAAGCCTTCGCCGGATACTCCATGTTCTTCGTGCGCATTGAAAACCGCACCGGCGCGCCGCTGCGCGGCGGCGAACCCGCCGTGGTCACGCTGCACCTGGTTGATGGCAGCCAGGCCACGGCCGAGACGGTGGACGAGAGCCATGAGCTGTACCCTCAGGTTTCGCGCATCCTGGGGCGCTTCCGGCCACCGGCGCGGGTCGCGCCGGCGGCGGAGGCCAGCTTCTTCGCCGCTTTCCCCCGGCCAGGCCTGACCATGCGCGGTCTCGCCTACGCCACCCTCGCCTACGGCGGGCACCGGTTTGTGATAAAGTGTTACGAGAACCTTCCCTAGGGGGGTAACCGTGGAAGATTCCAAGCGGGACACCGACGTTGCAGTGGACAATCTGCAGGACGCGCTCAAGGAGCTGGCCGAGCTGGACACGCTGCCGATGGACGACGCTTTCATGCCCAGCGTCGGGCAGGTCAAGCGCCTGTTCGTCTATGACGAACTGATGCACCCGTCGGTCATCAGCCGTTACCTCAAGAATCCCCGCCAGGAGATGATCTGCCGCGCGCCCGGCTTCGCGCTGGTGTTCAACAAGTTCTTCCCTCCCCGGGGCAGCGGGCTGGCGAGCATGGTGCGCACGCGCCGGCCGGAGGACACGGTCTGGGGCGTCACTTTTGACATCACCAACGAGAAGCTGGACGACCTGGATCACGCCCGGGGCGTGCCCAACCGCTTCCACCAGCGCGGACTGCAGGTGGCCGACCGCGGCGGCCGGAAATACGCCGCATTGACTTATGTCATCTCGGTGCCGGACGAGGTGCCGAGCAAGCCCAGCAAGAGCATGCTGGAGCTCATCGTGGGGGGCGCGAAAACGCGCGGCCTGCCGGATGACTACATCGCGCTGCTGGAGGAGCTGGAGACGCTGGACTAGCAGCTATCAG
>CAZXPM010000153.1:0-4233 GCA_964643155.1 uncultured Planctomycetales bacterium
CTACGAACTCCGCTTCGCCATCTACTACTAGTTCTTGGCACCCCTGCAGCGGATGTGTTAGACTTAACCCGTGGGCAAGGACCTGATCGAGAAACTGTGCAAGCGCTTGTCCCAGGAACGCGCGCTGACGCTGATGGCGCTGGCAGACCTGATTGCCAAGAAGAACTTCGCCCTCCCTGCCGCCACGGGCGACGAAATGAGCGTGCTGGACGTGCTGGAGCTTATCGTCAACCACGACAAGGAGATTGCCGGCGAAGTCCTCGGCCCCGAGGAGGAGGAAGAAGCTGGCCCCTTCCTGCACCCGCTGTATTTCATCCGCCTGGTGTCCGAGACCCACGGCAAGGCGCTGACCGCGCTCTCCTCCATGTCCGACGAGGACCTGGAGCAGCCCTTCGGCCAGAGCGGGCTGACGATGCGCGAGGTGGTGGAGGAGATCATCGCCGAGGAAAGCGAGCTTCTGCGCCCGGCCCTGGAGAAGCACAAAGAATCTCGGGGCAACTAGGGGGCGACCCGGCCGTTCTGCTTCCCACCGCTCCTGGGGGCATCCATGCGCGCCACTCCCCCGTACGTCGTGTCTTAGCCCGGCTTCTGCGTACCCCGGTGCTACAATGTAGTGAACACGAATGCAGGGGGAAGTGATATGAGACGCGGGTTCTACTGCGCACTGTTGATGCTCGCCTGCGCGGGCGCCATTCTGCTTTCCAGCGCCGCCCACGCGCTGCCCACGCTGGAACACACTATCGTCATCCCACGCTGGCGCGTCATCGGGCCGTTTCTGAGTGGCGTGCGCGAGGCAGGGACAGATCCGCTGGCGTACTACGTCGGAGAGGGTGGGCCGGGTAATCCCCTGCTGCGTGGTGCGTTTCCGTCGGTGCTGGTGCCTGGCGGCGAGGCGCGCTGGCAGTACTACGAAAGCGACGAGAACGGCGCTATCAGTGTCACCTTCCCCGAAGTCCCCGAGGAATCGATGACGCTGGTCACCGACGAGTGGGGATTCGCGGGCGCGATGAGCGTGGGTTACGCCTTCGGCGCGGTGGAAGTGCCGGAAGGTCCCTGCCGTGCGCTGGTAAATCTGCAGAACGCCGGCGGCTTCACCCTCAACGGCGTGCCCTATCCCGGCGATTCTTACGGCCACCGCATGCTCAAGACGCCGGTCATCCTCCAGCAGGGGCGCAACGAGTTCAAGGTGGGCTTCGGCCGGCGCGGCGGTTTCAGCATGAAGCTAGAGCCGGTGGAGTCCGACCTCATCGCGCTGACGGATTCGGCGACCGTGCCTGACCTGGTGCGCGGGGAAGTGATGCCGAGGTGGTTCGGCGTGGCGCTGCTCAATACGACCGACCGCTGGATACAGGTAGAGGGCGCCACGGTGAGCTGCGGCGACCTGTGCGAGGGTTGCGGATATGTCAAGATCCGCATTCCGCCCCTGGGGCTCCGCACCTTCAACTGGTGTCCGGGCGTAACCGAGGTAGCGGTTCCGGACGATTATCCGGACGAGGCCACCGTGTCCACTGTCGTGAAATACGGAGGCGGCGAGTTGAGCTTTGACCTTACGGTTAGAGTGCGCGACCCGGAGCAATCCCGGCGTGTCACCTTCGTCTCGGCAGTGGACGGGTCGGTGCAGTATTATGCGCTCCTTCCGCCGGAGAACTACGACGCGGAGAAGCAGTACGGCCTCATCCTCACGCTGCACGGCGCCGGAGTGGAAGCGGCCGGGCAGGTGGACGCCTACCAGCCCAAGGACTGGGCTTTCGTGGTGGCGCCGACCAACCGCCGGCGCTTCGGCTTTGACTGGCAGGACTGGGGGCGGCTGGATATGCTGGAAGTGCTGAACGACGTGAAGTCGCGCTACCACATTGACGAGAACCGCATCCACCTCACCGGCCACTCCATGGGCGGGCACGGCACCTGGTACAACGCCCTCACCTATCCCGGCCTGTGGGCGACCGCTGCGCCCAGCGCTGGCTGGACGACCTTTGACCTCTACGTGCCGATGTTCCTGCGCAAGAACCTCATTCTGGGCGCGCCCGGCGCCAACTACATCTGGAATCTGGCGATGCGTGAGGACAACACGCTGGTGCTGGCGGAGAACGCGCTGAACCTGCCCCTTTACGCGCTGGAGGGCGGCGCCGACGACAATGTCCCGCCGCAGCAGCCGCGCCTGTTGTTTGAGCAGCTCGCCCGGCGCGGTTACGACATCACCTATGAAGAGGTGCCCGGCATGGGCCACTGGTGGAACGACCCGGACACGTCCTTCACCGACTGCGTGGACAACGATTACCACAACGAGTTCTGGCGCACTCGTTTGCGCGACCCGTGGCCGCACAAAGTCGTCTTCCGCACCCACAATTATTCCCTCAGCGACGGCGCCTACTGGGTGAAGGTGCTGGCGCCCGAGCGCGTGTATGACGATCTCGTGGTCCGCGCCGAAGTGGTCTCACCCACAACCGTGAAGGTCACGACTGCCAACGTGCGCGCGCTGCAACTGGATCTCGCGCCGGAGCTGATTCCTCCTGGAGAGGTCACGGTGGCGATTGACGGTGAGGCGCTGGCGGTGGACCGCGCCAGCGGAAGCGAAATCGTGCTCGTGCGCGAGGGTGGCAGGTGGCATCGGCGCGAGGCCTACGAGCCGCAACTTCCGGCCAAGACGCCGGGCTCCTACGGCCCCTGGAAACAGGCGCTGATGAAGCCCTTCGTGCTGGTTTACGGCACCACCGGTACGCCCGGGCAAACCGAATGGAATCTGCAACTGGCGCGGCTTTACGCCTACCAGTGGTGGTACCGGGCCAACGGCTCGGCCTCTGTGTATGCCGACACGGAGGTGGACTGCAAATCGTTGATATGGGCGCGGCTGAACCTCGTATTGCTGGGCGGGCCCGAGTGCAATGCGGTAACTGCGCGCCTGATGGAGCGGATGCCCATCAGGCCCGCTGACGGTGGAGTGATGGTGGGCGGAAGGCTTGTCCCGGGCCAGGATCTGGCCTACAAATTCGTATATCCCAATCCGGAGACAGGCTGGAAGACGCTCGTGCTCGTTGAGGGCGGCACCAGCCTGGAAGCGATGAAGCGCCTGCCTTCGGTGATGGGAATCTACTCCGGCAGCGGCTTCCCCGATTGGATGGTCTGGGGCGACGACTTCAAGCTGCAGGGGCTGGGCGGCGTGTCGGCCATGGGCTTCTTTGACTACCACTGGCAGGTGGACGACCGCCTGGCTTTCTGGAACGAGGATGTGATAAGCCGCCGTTAGGCGCAGGCAGAGCGATGGCGCACCGCATACTCCTGCTGACCCGCGCCGATGCCGAGTTCGGGCATGGCCATCTCTCGCGTTCGGTAACGCTGGCGCAGGCGCTGCGCCGGGAGCCGGACACGGAGGTGCAGGTCGTTCTGCTCGGTGACGAAACCGCGCTGCAGCATGCGCGCAACCTCTGTGAGGAGGTGTTGTTCTTTCCCGCGTGGGAGCTGAAGTGGGCGTCCCGCCGCAAGTTGCTGGCGGGTCTGCTGCGGCGCCGCTACCCCTTCTACAAGCCGCATGTGGTCATCTTTGACATGTACGACTTCGCCGACACCTTCTGGGCTCGCGAGCTCTTCCCTCAGCTCTTCCCCTTGTCGGTGCTCTTCGGCCTGGACGTGTACACGCGCAACAGCCCGCGGACTGAGCGTGCACCTTACCGGGCGCCTCGCTTCCACTATGTTGTCAACTCGCTGCTGGCGCCCTTCGGCGCGATGCAGACCGAGGCGAATGGCCAGAAGCGCTTCGTCGGCACCGACTATCTCATCCTCCCGGCGGAGCTCAAGTCTCTGAAGCGCTGGAAACCGGCGAAGCGCCACGGTTCCGCGCCGGTTCCGGTGTTCCTCGGTGGCGGCGAAGTGGTGGTGGCGGCAGGCTTGGTGCAGGCGCTGGGTGGCAAGGCGCTGCGCCATCACCGCTTTGCCTTCATCACTAACTACCAGGGTCTGCACGGGCAGATTCCACCCAACGTGGAGGTCTGGCCACTGGCCGAAAGCCGGAGGGCGTTCTACCAGTTGTTCCTGGACGCTCCCTTTGGCATAAGTTCCTGTGGCCTCACGCTCTACGAGCTGGCGCATCTGGGTGTGCCGCTGGTGCTGGTGCCAGTAGTCGCGCATCAGGTCTCCACTGCGGGCAAGTTCGCGGCCGCCGGCTTCGGCGTGCCGGTGCTGCCGACGGAGCGGGACATCCCCGCAGCGGTGGCGGAAGCGGTCGCGCAGATAGAAGAT
>CAZXPM010000154.1:0-4213 GCA_964643155.1 uncultured Planctomycetales bacterium
CATGCTGGATAATGTTCTACTGGGGTTTGCGCTCATCTTCGTCCTGCGCGTCGCCGACGTAAGCCTGGGGACGATGCGGACGGTCTACATCATGCAGGGGCGGCGGTGGCTGGCCACCGGCATCGGCTTTGTGGAGGTCACTATCTTCATCTTTGCCATCAGCCAGGTGGTGAGCCACCTGGACAGCCCGGTGCTGATGCTCGCCTACTCCGGCGGTTTCGCCGCCGGCACCTTCCTGGGGCTGTACCTGGAGGAGTACTTCGCCATCGGCCAGTCGCAGGTGCGGATCATGTCCCAGGGCAAAGGCGAGGCCATCGCGCAGGCCATGTGGGCGCAGGACTTCGGCGCCACGGTGGTGCCGGGGCGCGGGCGCAAAGGGCCCACCGACCTCATCTTCAGCATCGTGCCGCGCCGGTGTGTGCACGATGTGGTGAGCATCGCCTCAGCCACGGACGGCCACTGCATGATCTCGGTTGCCGACAGCCGGTATCTGTTCCGCGGGTATCTGGGGTTTCATGGGAAGAAGAAGTGAGCAGCACGCAGCAGGCTGCAGGCAAGAGGCAAGGCCACGTCAGTAACCGAAGAAGCCCTGGCCGCTGAGGTAGTTCTGCACCGGGATGAAGTCGCCTTCGGGATAGCCTTCCGCCACCTCCGCGTCGCTCAGCCTGAATCGCCAGCCGCCGGGCGTGCGCCGCCAGCGCAGCCGCGCCTGACCGAGACCCCGGTAGCGCTCACCGGCGAAGCGGAACACCAGCACGCAGACATAGACGCCGTCAATGTATTCGTAGCCGCGCACATTGAGCGCGGCCAGGTCTTCGTGATAATCCGGCGGGACATAGGAGGCAATGAGGTCCAGCGCCCTGGCGTGGTCTTCCGGCGCCACGAAGTCCGCCGCTCTCTCCGGCTCTCCTGCCTTCACCAGCCGGATGAACTCGTTCAGGTCGCGCTTGAACGTGAGCTGGCGGATGAAGCCGGGCAGGAAGATTATGGCGAGCACAATGAGCACCGCGCCTAGGGCGATCAGCGGGGCCGCCTTCTCCAGCCGCGCGCTCATGCTACGTCCTCCTCCGGGAGAGGCCTTTCCTGCACGTAGCCAAGTATAACGAGTCCGATGATGAAGTAGAGGATGGCGAAAGAGAAGATGAGCTGGTAGGCGGTCGCTTCGCCGCCGGGAAGGCCCAGCAGCTGGTCCCGGGCGAAGCCGGCGACCGCCGGCGCGACCATCTGCGGCGCCAGCGCCGTCATGTCCCATACGCCCATGTAGCGCGCGGTTTTCTGCTTGGGGATGAGGGTGAAGGCGAAGGCCCAGTCGGCGGCGATGAAGGCGCCCCAGCCCGCACCCAGGCCGATGCCGAAGCCGATGGCGGTGAAGATGTCGCGGGCGAAGACCATCGGCAGCATGAACACGATGGTCACCGCCATGCCCAGGAAAATGACGCGGCGCTTGCCCACACGGTCAGAGAGGTAGCCGCCGGCAATATTGCCCGCCACGGCACCGAGGATGATGCCGGCCAGCAGCACCGCCGCCAGCCAGATGCGCTCAGGCGGGACATGGAGGTTGGCCTCCACGAAGTAGTAGACGAAGGGAATGAAAGTATAGTAGCCGAGCAGGATGGCGGTGCGCGAGAGGGCGAGCTTGACAAACTCCCAGTTGGCGCGGAAGCCGAAATTGGCGAACTCGCGCAGGAGCTTGCGCCCGGACTGCGCCGGGCGAAAGCGCAGAAAACCTGCGGCAGGGGTGCTGGGGTAGCTGGGCGCCTTGAGCAGCACCGCCGCTCCAATCACGAGCAGCAGGACGCAATACACCACCCCCAGCACGGCGAAGGTCGGCCGGCCGCTGGCGGCGGTGCGCGCGGCTCCCATGCCGACGCCCGCCAGCACCAGCGCCACCACCATGAGCCCGCTGAGTTTGCCCGTCAGGTCAAACACGCCCATCATGGCGGCCGCGCGGCCATGGTAGCGCTCCGCCACCAGGTCGGGCATCATGCTCTGGTAGGGCACGCTCGCGGTATTGAGGAAAATCTGCACCAGAGCATAAGCCGCCAGCAGGTGCCAGTAGCCCGGCGCGTTGACCAGGTAAAGCATCGCGGCGCAGCTCAGCAGCACGCCGATGACGATGTAGGGCTTGCGGCGGCCAAAGCGGCTCTCGCTGGAATCACTGACGAAGCCGATGGTGAGTTGCAGCACCGCCGAAACCGCCGCGCCCGCCCCGAGCAGCAGCCCCAGCATCCGGCCCTGTTGCTCAAATGCCACCATCCCCTTGACCAGTGCGGGGATGACCACCGGCAGCAGCGTCGCCCAGATGAAGTGAACGACGAACCAGAATGACGCCAGCCAGGCGAACTGCGACACCCGTGTGAGGTAGGGGCGCGCGGGAGCGCTCACTCTCCGCCTCCACGACGCGCAGAGCGGCGCAGATTGAACAGCCGTTCAAAGAACCGCCAGATCTTCGTGCCGGTGAAGTCAATGGGCGAAACCGGCTCCACCAGGATGGTCTTGAGCCCCAGGCGGTTGGCGCCCCAGATGTCGGTGAAGACGATGTCGCCGATGACAACAGCGTTCTCGCGCGGCACCCCCAGCGTCTTCAGCGCTTCACCGAAGCCGAGCGGGAAAGGCTTGGGCAGCAGGGAAACCACCAGCGGCACCCCTAGCTGGCGCGAGACCTTGAGTTGCTTGCCGCGCAGGCCGTTGCTGAGTATCACCAGCGCGAAGCCCGCATCCATCAGCGACTGCACCCATTGCGCGATGTCCGCCGGGACTTCGTCCTCTTCCCAGCGGGTGAGGGTGTTGTCCAGGTCAAGGATGACGCCGGTTACACCCACCTCACGCAGGAACTCCAGCGGAATGCTGGTGACCCGCTCGAAGGTGTAGTCGGCGATGAAGTTGGAGCGCCTGCGCTTCATGGCCCGTCCCCGCGGGTGCGCTCCACATAGGCTCTGAGTATCAGCGAGGCCGCCACCGCGTCGGCGCGGCCGGAGCTGCGCCGGGCACGGCCGCCACCGGCTGACAGGGCGCGCTGCGCTTCGTTACTGGTCATCCGCTCGTCCTGGAACTCCACCGGCAGTTTCAGCGCCTCCCCCATGCTCCGGGCCAAGCGGCGGGCCGCGCGGGTGGCCGCTCCTTCCCTGCCGTCCGTCTGCAGCGGCAGGCCGATGACCAGGAGCTTGACCCGGCGCTCCGCCACAATGACGGAAAGGCGCGCCAGCGCGGATTCTGCGGGCTGCGCCGGCACCATCTCCAGCGGCACGGCAATGTACGCCGGCGGCTCAGCCACCGCGACGCCGATGCGCTTTTCCCCGGGGTCCAGGCAGAGGATGCTCACGGACACATTATAACTGAGCGCTGGTATAATCGCCCGCGATGGAACCACTTCAAACCGCGCAGCTAATGCCCTTCGGCGGACACACGCCCGCGCTGGAGACGCCTTCCTTCGCCGCGCCCGGCGCCTGGCTCATCGGCGATGTGCGGCTCCACCTGCATGCGTCGGTGTGGTTTGGCTGCGTCCTGCGCGGCGACATCAACCGCATCAGCGTCGGCGCGTTCAGCAACATCCAGGACCTCAGCGTGATGCACGTCACCCACGAGCTTGCCTGCACCGTCGGCGAGTATGTGACCGTGGGGCACAACGCGGTGCTGCACGGGTGCACCATCGGGCGCGAATGCCTCATCGGCATGGGCGCAAAAGTGCTGGACGGCGCAGTAGTGGGCGAGGGCTGCATCGTCGCCGCCGGCGCGCTGGTGCTGGAGGGGGCGGAGCTGCCGCCGGGGACGCTTGCGGCGGGTGTGCCGGCGAAGGTCAAGCGCGAGGTGACGGCGGAGGAACGCGCGGCTATCGTGCGCTCGGCGGAGAGCTACTGGGGGTATGCGGCGGCCTTCCGCCGGTAGCTCGCAGCTCTGTCGGGCAACCCAGGGAAGCGAGCGTTCGCGCGCTGGCGCTAAGAACCGCCATCTGGTGGTAGGATGATGATGTGAGAGGAGCGGAACGCCAACTGACGCAAAGATTGTCCAGCCGGTCATACATCCGGAAGCTGGCAGGGCGCAAGCCCGCACCCAGACATACGCTGCATCGCAGAGGTTTCACGCTCATTGAAATGATGCTGGTGGTCGCCATCCTCGGCCTGCTCGCAACCATGGCGGTGGCCATGCTGTACAGCGCCCGCATCAGCGCCGGCAACGCCAAGGCCATTGCCAACCTGCGGACGCTGCATTCCGC
>CAZXPM010000155.1:0-4207 GCA_964643155.1 uncultured Planctomycetales bacterium
GTCTGGACTTCGCCGAATTCACCGAGAAGTTCTACAAGCAGATAGCTTTCAACCTGCGGGGCGAGCTGCCGCCGGACCCCCGTATCCGCCTCGTGGCAATAGACGAGCATTCCATCTCGCTGCTTGAAGGGGCGGGCATCTACTATCCGTTTCCGCGTACTCTGCACGCCGACCTGATCAGAAAGCTGGCGGACGCCGGCGCGCGCATGGTGGTGTTTGACATCCTCTTCTCCACGGAGGCCTTTGATCTCTCCGAGGACGAGGCCATGCGGGACGCCATAGCCTACGCCCGTGAGCGGGGGACTACGGTTATCCTGTCCTGTGCGATTGAGTACTCGCGGGTGGAATCAGAGCTGGCGGGCGAAATCGGGTCGCTGCTGATGCCGACCGACACGATCATGGAAGGGGAGCCGGTGCTGGCGCTGGTGAACACGGCGCAGAAGCTCTCATACAAGGAAAACGAGCGGGTGTCGATTGAGGCCTTTGACCGGACGCTGTATTCCCAGGCGGCGCAAGTTTACCTCCTCATCGCGGATGAACTGGGGCGGAGCCTGGAGCAGGTGCTGGCCGAGGCCGGAGTGCGGGAGCACGGGGAGTACATCATCAATTACGTCGGCCCTGACGGAACCATCCCCAGCGACCATTTCGCCAGCCTATTCGCCGGGCTAACGGAGAAGAGCTTCCAGCGGACGAAGGAGGAAACCGGAAAGGGTGGAGGCACGGCGATGGAGGTGGATTGGGCCAAGTACCGGGACGCCCTCGTTTTTGTTGGCAGCCGCGCGCAGGCCGACAACGACTACTTCATGACGCCTTTCGGGCAGATGTTCGGGGTGGAGACCAACGCGCAGGCGCTGAATACGCTGATGAAGAGCGGGATCATCCGGGCGGTGAACCCCAATCTCACCGTGATGTTCGTTCTGCTCTTTGTGCTGGTCTCGTGGCTGTTCGCCGTGCATATGCGGCCCGCGCACAGCTTCATCGCTTTCACGCTGGTGCTCGCGGCGTACCTCGGGGGCATTCTGCTCGCCTTCACCCGGGGACACCTGCTCATGGCCTTCACTTATCCGACCGCAACCCTGTTCTTTGCGTTCTTCTTCTCACTTTCCTTCCGCGTGCTCACCGAGGAAGCGGAGAAGCGGCGCATCCGCTTGACCTTCGGGCGCTACCTCGCGCCGGACGTGGTTAAGGAGATCATTGAGAAACCGGAGCTGGCCGACCTCGGCGGCACCGAGCGCGAAGTGGCACTGCTCTTTTCCGACATACGCAGCTACTCCACGCTTTCGGAGAACCTGGATCCGCGCCAGACGGTGGAGTTTCTCAACCGCTTCCTCTCCGAAGTTTCAGAGATCATCATGCGCAATGGCGGCTTTGTGGACAAGTTCATGGGTGACGGGGTGATGGCCATTTTCGGCGCGCCGGTGCCGCGGGAGAACCCGAGCGCGGATGCGGTTCGCTCGGCCCTGGCCATGGCCGAGCTGGTGGTTGACCGGATGGACGCGCTAACCCAGGGCCTGCCGGTGCCGCACTTCCGCATCGGCGTCGGCGTCCACTACGGCAAGGTCGTCATGGGCAATGTGGGTTCGGCCAAGCGCATGGACTATACCTGCATCGGCGACGTGGTGAATGTGGCCTCCCGGCTGGAGAGCGAGACCAAGGGATTCGCCACCGCCATTCTGGTAAGCCGGGAAGTGCGCGACCGCATCGGCGATGAGTTTGACTGCGAGCACCTGGGCGAAGCGCAGGTGAAAGGACGCCAGGCGCCGGTGGAAGTGTATAAGGTCAAACATCCGCGCGGGGACGAAATCACCGACATCGGCGATTACCTGCCGGGCGGCGCCAAATTCATGGCCGGGCTCAGTCGGCCGGATGAAGCTCAAGCTGCGCCTTGAGCTTGCTCTCGTCCAGCTCGTAACCCTCCGCCAGAGCCTCGGCCTTCAGCTCCAGCTCGTCCGCATTGGCGGTGTTCAGCAGGTCGGCCTCCAGCCGCTTGAGGTTTGCCAGGCGTTGCTCGTCCACCGCGTCCGCCGTCTTGAAGCCGATGGTCAGCTTCTTCGCCTGCTTCTTGATGGAGATGTTCAGCTCGCTCTTGGCCTTCCGCGCCAGCGCCAGCGCCTCAAATACGTCGTTGCCGGCGGCTTCGCTTTCGGCATCGGTGAGCGAAGCGAACTTCTGCGCGTCAGGCCAGGAAGTGAGATGGATGCTTGGCTGGTCGCTGAAAGCGGCGAAGTGCCAGTGCCAGATTTCTTCGGTGATGTGCGGGACGAACGGCGCAAACAACTTGAGCACCGCTTCCAGGACGAGGTGCAGCGTGTGCAGCGCCGAGGAGCGCAGCTCATCCGCCTTTTCCGGCGGCAGGCCCGCGAAGGCGTCTCCGTACAGCCGGGACTTCACAATCTCCAGGTAGTTGTCGCAGAAGTCACTCCAGAAGAACTGCTCAGTGGCGCCCAGGGCCTCGGAGTACTCGTAGCTGTCCAGCTCGGAGGCGGCACGGGACGCCGTGCCCGCCAGGCGTCTCAGCAGCCAGCGGTCAAGCGGGTGGGTGATGACCCTGGCCAGGTCGTCCTGCGGCGTGAAGCCAAGCAGGTGAGTATGCGCCAGCTTGGCGGCGTTGTAGAGCTTGGTGACCAGGCGCTTGCCGCCATCAAAGGACTCGCGGGGGTCGTGCAGGTCAATGAAGGTGTCCGCCCCCAGCTTGACGCTGGCGGCCCAGTAGCGCACCGCGTCCGCGGAGAACTGCGCAATCATTTCACGCGGGTTCACCGTCTTGGACTTGCTCTTGGAGATCTTGCGCCGCTGCACGTCCTGCGCATGGCCGCTTATCATCACGTCTCGCCACGGGATGCTCCCCTGGTGCAAATAGGCCTTGGTGATGGTATAGAACGCCCAGGTGCGGATGATATCGTGCGCCTGCGGCCGCAGCGTCAGGGGGAATAGCTGCGCCATGCGGTCGTTTTCCTCGCCCCACCTGGCGTTGATCTGCGGCGTGAGCGAGCTGGTCATCCAGGTGTCAAAGACGTCGCGCTCGGGCGCGAATTCAGTGGTGTCGCAGTGGGGGCAGACCCCAATGGGGGGGTTGTCCGTCAGCGGGTTCACCGGCAGGTCCTCCGGGCGGGCGAACACCGGCGCGCCGCAGCCCCGGCAGTACCACACCGGGAAGGGCACGCCGTAGTAACGCTGGCGGCTGATGCACCAGTCCCAGCGCAGGTTCTCCACCCAGTGGCGGTAACGCACGCCCATGAACTCGGGGAACCAGCGGCACCTGGCCCCGAACTTGATGAGATCGTCCTTCTTGTCCAGCAGGCGGATGAACCACTGCTGGGTGACGATGAACTCCAGCGGAGTTCCGCAGCGTTCGTGGCAGTTGACCGTGTGCTCAATCTCCCAGCTCCTGGTGAGCAGCCCTTCCTCGCGCAGCCTGGCTACAATGGCCTTGCGGCCTGCTGTCAGCGGCATGCCGGCGAACTCGCCCGCGAGCTCATTCAGCCGACCGGTCTCGTCCATGCAGACCTTGGTGTCCAGGCCGTAACCCTGCCACCACTCTATGTCCGTGGTGTCACCGAAGGTGCAGCACATCACGATGCCCGTGCCCTTCTCGGGGTCAACCCGGTCGTCCGCCAGCACCTGCACCTCCGCGTTGAAGTGAGGCGTGCGGATCTTGCGGCCCAGGTATGGCGCATAACGTTCGTCGCCCGGGTGAGCGAACACCGCCACGCAGGCGGGCAGCAGCTCCGGCCGCGTGGTGGCAATCTTGACCGGAGTGCCGTCATCCAGCGTGAATACTATCTCGTGGAACTCCGACGGATGGGCCTGGTCTTCTATTTCCGCCTGGGCGATGGCGGTGCGGCACTGGGGGCACCATAGCGACGGCGCCTCCTTGCGGTAGATATGCCCCTTGTCGTTCAGGTCCAGGAACGAGCGCTGCGCCATCCGGCGGCAGACGTCGTTTATCGTGGTGTACTCTTCCGTCCAGTCACAGGAAATCCCGACTGCCTGCCACAGGTCCTTGAACTCTTCTTCCTGTTCGCGGCTGACTTCCAGGCAGAGCTTGATGAAATCCTCGCGCGGCATTTCAAAAGCCCTGACCTTGCGCACCCGCTCCACCAGGCGCTCGGTGGCCAGGCCGTTGTCGTCAAACCCGAAGGGGTAGAAGCATTCGCGGCCGAGCATGCGCTGGTAGCGGACGATGAAGTCGGCCTGGGTGTAGGAA
>CAZXPM010000156.1:0-4170 GCA_964643155.1 uncultured Planctomycetales bacterium
GGAGTGACCACTATCCTGACCACAACAAGCAGGAGGTCGCGTCCGCGCCCTCCTGCTTTTCACTTACAGCCGGTAGCCGGGCTAGTCCACCCGGCGTACCCGGGCATAGGAATGGGGACTGAAGCTTGCCCGCCCCCTGTATGTGGGGACTGAAGTCCCCACTCCAGGATACGGACGGCATTATACAAGTCCGCCATAGGCGGATAAAGCCCCGCCCCACACCTTCCCAACAGGGGTATAGTTAAATCGCGGTGAAAGGGCGAGATTTGGCTCCGCAAACGGTTGACGGACGGCCCGCGAGGGGCTAGACTAGTGTTCCCTGAAGGTAGCGGACGCGCCGAAGGTTAAACAAAATCAACAAAGAATGCACATTGCCCGTCTAATGTGTAGTATTCTTGGTTGAAAAGTGTTGATAAGTTCGTTTATAGTGTGCACGTCCTAACCCGGGGGAGGGTGAAACAAACTCTAGCACGTTATACTGAGTGGGAGGATTCCGTGAACCGTACAACTGCGCAGAAGCCAGAAAAGGTGGCTCATATGAGCCTGGAGCCGGAGCTGACCGAGAACGCCAAAGTGATTCTCCAGCGCCGGTACCTGCTGCGCGACACGGAAGCCAACGTAGTTGAAACCGAGATAGAGATGTTCCGCCGGGTGGCGCGAGTGGTGGCCGCGCCCGACCTGCGCTATAACCCCGGAATGGACGTGCGGGAGACGGAGCGGGAGTTTTACGAGCTGATGGCGCGGATGGAGTTCCTCCCCAACTCGCCCACTCTGATGAACGCCGGGCGCGACCGCGGGCAGCTATCCGCCTGCTTCGTGCTGCCGATTGAGGATTCGCTGGACGCCATCTTTGATACGGTGAAGCACGCGGCGCTCATCCACCAGACCGGCGGCGGCACCGGCTTCTCCTTTTCCCGGCTGCGGCCGGCGCGGGACGTGGTGCGCAGCACCGGCGGCGTGGCTTCCGGGCCCATCTCCTTCCTCAAGGTCTATAACCAGGCCACCGAGGTGATCAAGCAGGGCGGCACCCGGCGCGGCGCCAACATGGCGATCCTGGACGTGCGCCATCCGGACATCCTGGACTTCATCACCTGCAAGAAGGACAACGCTGACATCACCAATTTCAACATCAGCGTCGCCGTGGACGAGGAGTTCATGGAGGCGGTGGAGAAGGACGAGGAATACGAGCTCGTCAATCCCAACAGCAAGCAAGCGGTCAGGCGCCTGAAGGCGCGTAAGGTCTTTGACTACATCGTGAACCACGCCTGGCTCAACGGCGAGCCGGGCATCATCTTCCTGGACCGGGTTAACCGCGACAATCCCACGCCGGCGCTGGGGCGCATTGAGGCAACCAACCCCTGCGGCGAGCAGCCGCTCCTGCCCTACGAGGCCTGCAACCTGGGCTCGCTGAACCTCGGCAAGTGCGTCACCGGCGACAAGCAGGTGGACTGGGACAGGCTCAAGCGCATCATCCGCTCCGGCATCCACTTCCTGGATAATGTGGTGGACGCCAACTCCTTCCCGCTGGCGGAGATTGACCGCATGGTGCGGGGCAACCGCAAGGTCGGGCTGGGTGTGATGGGCTGGGCGGATATGCTGTTCCAACTGGAAATCCCTTACGACAGCGACGAGGCGGTGGAGCTGGGGGCGAAGGTGATGCAGTTCATCCAGGACGAGAGCGACCGGATGAGCCTGGAACTGGGCGCCCAGCGGGGGACTTTCCCGTTCTGGGAGCGCAGCATCTATGCGGGCACCGACAAGAAATACCGCAACGCCGCCCGCACCACTATCGCGCCGACCGGCACGATTGCGATGATCGCCAACGCGAGCTCCGGCATTGAGCCGCTGTTCGCCGTGGTCTATGTGAAGAACGTGATGGGCGGCACCGAGCTGGTGGAAGCCAACCAGCACTTCACCGCGGTCGCTCAGCGCGAAGGATTCTACAGCGAGGACCTGATGCGCCAGGTGGCGCAGAAGGGAAACCTCGCAGGCTTCAGCGAGGTGCCGGACAAGTGGAAGCGCATCTTTGTCACCAGCCACGAGATTGACCCGGAGTACCACATCCGCATGCAGGCGGCTTTCCAGGCGCATACCGACAACGCCGTGAGCAAAACGGTGAACTTCCGCCGGGACGCCACGCCGGAGGACGTGCGCAACGTCTTCCTCCTTGCACACAAGCTGGGCTGCAAAGGCGTGACGGTCTACCGCGACGGCAGCCGGGAGGAGCAGGTGCTCAACATCGGCCAGGTGAACAAGGCGGAACAGGAGCCAACGGCCCAGCAGCCACCGCTGCCCGGGATGGCCATCAAGCCGCGGCCGCGCCCGAAGATTGTCACCGGTGCGACGACCAGCATTGAAACCGGCTGCGGCAAGATGTATGTAACCATCAATGAAGACGAGGAGGGCAAGCCCTTTGAGGTCTTCTGCCAGATGGGCAAGGCCGGCGGCTGCTCGGCGGCGCAGAGCGAGGGCATCACGCGCCTGATCTCGCTGGCGCTGCGCTCGGGCATTGACGTCAACAGTGTGCTCAAACAGCTCCGGGGCATCGCCTGCCCGGTTCCGCACATGCTGCCGGGCGGGGTGCGGGTGACCAGTTGCCCCGACGCCATCGCCAAGGCGGTGGAGAGCTACCTGGAGTTCAAAGGCATCAAGGTCAACGGGAAATACGCCCATGCGCGCAAGGCGCCGACGCCCAACAACGTGGTGCAGGACACCTCTGTGCCCAAAGGCGCGGCGGACAGCGGCGGCAACGGCGACCGCATGGCGCATGGCGAAGAGACGGACGCGCACGGCGGCCAGCTCGTGGTGAACAACCTGTACAAGAACCTGGTGGACGTGTGCCCGGACTGCGGCGGGACGCTGGTGCACGACAGCGGCTGCGTCGCCTGCCACCTTTGTGGCTACTCCAAATGTTAGCTACCCCAACCTCCTGAGGTTTCAAGCCCTACATTTGCCTGGGGAGGGGCCAAAAAAGCCCCTCCCCCCCCTTCTTCGAGTCGAGGGCCTATTTCCCAGCTTGTTGCAGTATCTCGTTGGCGGCGGTGCGGCTCTTCCCCCTTGTAGCCAAAAGGAGTCCAATACCGCTTTCCCCCAGGGACTCTCTTTTCCAGATAAGCCCAAGTCTCGTGACCGGGATGCCAATAGATTGTGCTGTCCTATTCGACGCCACCAGGATACCCAGGGTCGCACTTGTTTCTCCTCGTGCTTTCAAGGCAGAGGCCAGCTCTGAGCAGTCTACAGGATTCTCGAATCTCTTTGTCATCAGTAAGAACCGTGTAACCCATATCCCCCTCCCATAATCAGGATATTTCGTCTTATCATTCGGCACCGCATAGCTGCAGTTTCATTACCACAGACTTATGAAGCCTGACTATACGTGCAACCGTCAAGTAACTCGGCTGGTGAGCCTGGCCTACCCCGGCAGGAAGCGAATCGCAGGCGTGGACGCCCGCGCCACCGCAGCTATCAGTCCTCACTCACCGGCGGAGCAGCCGGGGCGTCTTCGTCGCCGGTCGTGTCGTAGAACTCGGTGTCGCAGGAAGGGCAGAAGTGGTAGGTCTTCCCCTCGTGCGTCAGCTCCTCCACCAGCTCCACCCCGCAGAACGGGCACAGCCTGCCGTACTCGCGCTCCAGCACACTGTCGCGGCGCTCGCGGTAGGCCTCCTGCACTTCCCGGATCAAGCGGCGCAGCTTGTACTGCCTCCACGCTTTCTCGGCGATGTTGCGGCCCACCCGCAGGTGCTTGTCGCAGAAATACACCACCGAGTCCCCGGGCAGCGTCACGCCCGAGTGGGGCTCGGCGCCGCACACCGCGCACTTGTGGTCGGGCAGCACGAAGGGCACGCGCACCCGCTCCCGCTCCTTCTTCTTCTTGGTGACGACCACCACCGCAGGCCGGGGCCGCGGCTGGCGGCGGCGCTGGAGGTAGTTCTCCACCGCGCGCTTCACCCGGTTGTCGTGGTCGTCCGCCACTGCACTGAAATGGTAACAGTAACCGTGGCCGCGCGCAATCCGGGTCGGGTATAATCCCCGCATGCTCCTGGGGGCGCTTCTCATCGCGGCGATTGTGGGCATGGGCCTGTTCCTGTTCATCGTGCGGCCGCCCACGGCCCTGGTGCTGCCGGTGACAGCCATCCTCATTGCGCTCATCGCAATCGCGCCCAAGTTCTT
>CAZXPM010000157.1:0-4160 GCA_964643155.1 uncultured Planctomycetales bacterium
AGCCGCGGGAGATTCCACGTTCGCGGCGGGAGGGGTTATAATCAGGCGGTGATGGAGAAGAAGCCGCAAACGGAGCCGGCGGGGCCGCGCGGCAACCCGCTGGTCACGCTGATCATCGTAGCCGCCATCGCCGCGCTGGTGGTGGTGCTGTTCCTGCTCTCGCTGGCGCCCCTGCTGGGGGGGCAGCAGGCCGCCTATCAGCCGATGCCGGTGCTGAAGGCCACCAACCCGGCGGACGAGGACGCCGCCGCCATCATCCGGCTGGCGCTGGAGTCGGAGGATCCCACGACCGTGCTTGGCGTGGTGTCGCGGCTGCCGTACCTTGCCGTGCCGCAGTTTAAGGACGGAATCCTCGCGCTGAAGGAGCGCGGGCTGCTCTGGCACTATGTATCGCTGCTGCCGGAGCTGCATTTCCTCGGATACGAGGACGCGGAGGAGGAGCTTGCCAGCTACATTGACGCCAGCGACCTGCAGATGGCGATGACCGCGCTGGAGGCGCTCCAGCGCATGCCGCCCCTGTCGTGCCGGGACGCGCTGCTCTCCGCGCTGAAACAGCCGCACATGGACCTGCAGGTGGAGAGCGCCAAGGCGATCCGGGCGTGGCGGCAAAGCGACCCCGAAATCAATGAGCAGCTCCTGAACATCATGAACAACGCGCCGGTGGACTTTTCGCAGCTCGCGGCGGCCGCCGCGCTGTACGATCTGGACTACCACCGCGAGGAGGCGTGGGCGAAGCTGCGCGAGCTGACGGAAACCGCGGACGCGACACTGGCGCACTCGCTGGTGCCATACCTGGCGGAGTGCGGCGACCCGCGCGCCCCGGAGACCATCGCGCTGTTGCTGGACCGGAAGACCACCCGGCCGGAAGCGCTGCCGGGGCTGGTTAACCTGGACTGGCCGGGCAAGGAGGAGACCTTGCAGCCACTAACCGAGAGCGAAGTGCGGCTGGAGCGGTATTACGCCGTCCTGGCGCTGGAAGACTACCGGGGCAAGGGCGAACTGGACACGCTGGTGGACGGCCTGCTCACGCCGGAGCCAGCGAGCGAGGCGGCGGAGGCCGCCGGCGATACGCCGGAACTGGGCGAGGAGGAGGCCGATATCAGCACCGGACAGGTATCGTCGCTGACCACGCTGCTCTCGTGCATGAAGGTCTGGGTCAGCCCGCGCGCCATCCCGCTCCTGGAGCGCATCGCCCGCAAGGGGCCGCGTGTGGTGAAGATGGAAGTGGCGCGGGTGCTGCGCAACTTTGAGAACAACCGGCGGGCGGCGGAGCTGGCCCGGGAGCTCCTGGCCGGCGCGGAGGACCAGCGCGAGGCGCGCAATTACGCCACCACCCTGGGGTACATTGACAGCGGGCGCGCCGTGCCGCGGCTACACAAACTCATGCTCAGCGAAGAGGATGATGAGACCAAGCTGACCTTTGCCTGGGCGATACTGAACATCAACCGGGGACACCCCCACAAGTGGAGAGTCTCCTTCTCCCTATAGCGTGAACACTTTCTTCAATATCGCGGTCATCGTCATCGTCGCCGCTGTGGTGGCGACGCTCGGCGACCGCGTTGGCCGGCTGGCCGCCAAGCGGCACGTGGCGTTCCTGGGCCTGCGCCCGCGGCTGGCGGCGGCGTGGATCGCGGTGTTCACCGGCGTGCTCATTTCCCTGGCAACACTGGGGCTGGTGTCGCTGATATCGCGCGACGCCCGCGAGATGCTGTTCCACTTTGACGAGATTAAGTCGCAGATAAAGCAGCTAAGCACCGAAGTGAAGACACTGGAGTACAACCGCCAGTCACTGGCCAAAGACAACCGTGAGCTGGAGCGGAGCCTGGGCGATCTTTCGCGCCTGCTGGTGGACAAAGAGCGGGAGGCGGAAACACTCGCCACCCAGATTGAGGAGAGCAACGCCCGGCGCGCGGGGCTGGAACGCGAACTGGCGGCGGTGGAGAGCCGGCTGGGCGAATCGCAGCAGGAGCTTGAGGCTTCGCGGCTGCGGCTGGACGAACTGCACGCGCAACTGGAAAGGGAAGAGGCGCTGGCGCAGGAGCTGCGCGAGGAGCAGGAGCGGTTGCGGGAGCAGGTGGAGACTCTGCGGGAGATCAAGGACGGCATGGAGACCGAGGCGCGGCAGCTGGAGGAGCGGCTGGCGGCGCTGCGCAGCGGCAACATTGAGATTGAAGTGAACCAGCCGCTGCTTTATGTGAGTCTGCCGGCGAAGCTCACGCTGCCGGACAGCCAGCGCAAGCTCATCTCCGCGCTGGACGGACTGCGGAAGGAGCTGGAGGCGCGCGGCCTGAAGCTGAAGCCGGTGCCTGCGGCGTCGGTTAGCGCGATCATGAACTCGTTGTCCCTCGCCGCCGACGACCTCATCGTGGTCGTGTACAGCGCCAACAACGTGCTGCCGGGAGAGACGGTGGAAGTTGACTTTGAGCTGGCGGTGGACCACGTCGTGTTCCGCCGGGGCGAGCTGATCACCCGGGCGACGATTGAGGCGGACGTCACCCGAGAGAGTCTGCCGCAGTTCTTCGCCTACGCGCTGTCGGCGGTGCGGGCGCAGGCGCTGGCACACGGCATGCTGCCCGACATTGAAACCGGCAACATCGGCGTCATCAGCGCCAGCGATATCGCGGGCGTGGCCGATGAGATTGAGCGGATTGAGGGCAGGCGGGTGCTGGAGATCCGGGCGGGCAAGGACTTCCGCACCACCGACCGGCTGGACAGCTTCCAGTTTGTGGTGAAGCCGGCGCGGTACTAGTCCGCTTCCAGCGGCACGAAGTCAAACTTCCCCACATCCACCAGGCCCCGGTCCGTGAGCTTCAGCGCCGGAATCACCGGCAGCGCCAGAAATGAAAGCGCCATGAACGGGCTCTCCAGCGCGCAACCCATCTCGTCGCGCACCGCCGCGTTGAGGCGCAGCAGGGCGCGGGACAGTTCCCGGGCGTTGCCGAGAGACATCAGCCCCGCAACCGGCAGCGCCACTTCCGCCAGCACCGCGCCGTCCTTCACGGCCACGAAACCGCCTTCCAGCTCCGCCAGACGGTTGAGCGCGGAAGCCATTTCGCCGTCACTGGTGCCGACCGCAATGAGGTTGTGCGAATCGTGCGCCACCGAGGAGGCGATAGCGCCGTGCTTCAGCCCGAAACCCTGCACAAAGGCAACGCTGCGGCCGGACGCGCCGGTGTGGCGTTCCACCACTGCGAGCTTGAGCACATCCGCCTCCAGGTCGGGGAGCAGCGCGCCGCTTTTCTCGCTGAGCGCGGCGGTGCGGGCTTCGGTGAGTATCTGGCCGGGCACCACACCGATGACCCGTACGGGCTTGCCGCGCGCGGGGACAGCGAAGTCCGCCGGCGTGAGCGGCTCAGCCAGCCTGACCGTGCGGGTGAAGCGCTCTTCCACCGCCGGCTCCGGCAAGTCCACCACCATCTCGCCGTCCTCGGCGACGAGCTGTCCCTCCTTGTATACCGCCAGCGGGCGCAGCAAGCCGCCAGTGAGCCCGGACAGCACCTGCAGGTCGGCGAGGTAGCCCGGTGCGATGGCGCCCCGGTAGCGCAGGTTGAAGTACTGCGCGGGGTTGAGCGTGGCCAGCCGGATGGCGGAAACCGGCTCCAAGCCCGCCTGCACCGCCAGGTGGACGGTGTAGTCCAGATGCCCCTCCGCCAGCAGCTCATCGGGATGCCGGTCGTCGGTGGCGAAGCAGCAGCGCGCGGCGGTGGCGGGCGTCACCAGCGGCAGCAGCTCGCGCAGGTTGTGCTCGGTGCTGCCCTCGCGCAAGAAGATCCACATGCCGCGCGCGAGCTTCTCACGGGCCTCGTCCAGACGGGTGCACTCGTGGTCGGAGCTGATACCGCCGCACAAATACGCGTTGAGGCCGCGGCCGCCCAGCAGCGGCGCATGGCCGTCAACGAGCTTGCCGTGCGCATGCGCCAGCTCCAGCTTGGCCAGCACTTCCGGCGCACGGCCAAGGACGCCGGGGAAGTTCATCATCTCCGCCAGCGCGAGGATGCGGGGATGGTCAATGAGCTGCGCCAGGTCATCCGCGCTGAGCGTGGCGCCGCTGGTCTCCAGGTGTGTCGCGGGGACGCAGGAGCTGAGCGTGAAGTAGAAGTCAAAGGGCAGGCGCTCGCTGAGCGTGAGCAGCAGCCGGATGCCGTCCAGCCCCAGCACGT
>CAZXPM010000158.1:0-4141 GCA_964643155.1 uncultured Planctomycetales bacterium
GGTAATACACTGCGGCTGGCACTCTTGCCCCCTCCGCAGCCCGCAGCGACCAGCAGAAACAGCGCCACAAGAATAAGGGCGTTAATCATGTTCCTACTCATAAAGCACCTCGAATGATAATATGTCGTAAAATGAATGAATGCAGCGGCCATCGGGGCCTCCCCGGCCCTGGGCAACCGCTCTAAACAGATCCATAGTTGCACGAAAGCAACCACAACACATCTGGGGTAACAGAAGCCCACAGCGCACCAAGCCAACCGCAACGGCAGCCTGGGCGCCGTGTCCAGCCAATTCTCCCGCAGAAATCATACCATAGGCCAGAGAATAGTGTTGGCGCGAGGGGCTCAGCCAACCGAGAACAGGTTCCGCCCCCGAATAGGCTATAATCTCTGCTCCGGCCACCGAGCCGGCCAATGGAGAGATATGGAATTTGAGCTGATTCAGAAGGAAAACAACAAAGCCTCCGTGCGTGCGTCTCTGGACGCAAAGGAAGTCGGGCGCTTCTACAACAGCGTTCTCAACTACTACAACCAGAAGCTCAAGATCCCGGGCTTCCGCAAGGGCAAGATACCGCGCAATATGCTGGTCAGCCGCATCGGCAAGGAGGACCTGCAGAAGCAGGTAGCGGCGGAGATCAAGGACGCCGCGGTCCACCGGGGCGCCGAAGAACTGGAGCTGGACATGCGCTCCAACCGGGTGGACTTCATTGAAGAGCCCCTCCCGGAGGAGGGAAAGCCCTGCGTGCTCGTCTTTGAAGTCGCATTAATGCCAGATGTCAGCGTCCCGGACTACCGTGGCTTCCGCATCCCGCTCAAGAAGGTGGAGATTGACGAGGGGATGCGCCAGCGCTACCGCGAGCGCCTGCTTGACCGCTTCACCGAGTATAAGGACAAGGACGGGCCGGCGGAACTGGGCGACGCCATCGTGTATGACCTGAAAACCACCTTTGAAGACGGAGCCAAGGAAGCTCCGCTCAAGCACACAGGTGTGCTCTATGAACTCGGACGGGAGGAGAATCTGCCAGGATACGACGAGCACTTCGCGGGCGCGAAGCCGGGCGATAAACTCACCTTTGAGTACACCATGCCAAACGACTTCCCGAACCGGCAGGTCGCGGGCAAGAAACTCATCTTTGAGGCGGAAGTATCCAAGGTCAAGGCAGTCGTCAAGCCGGAACTGACCGACGAGTTCGTGCGGGCGAACTTCCAGATGGACACGGTGGAAGAGTTCAACCGCTACGTGGAAGAGACGCTGGAGTACGAAATGGCCGAAAGCGAACGGCAGTACAAGCAGGAGGTGGCGCTGGAGCATCTGCTGGGTCGCATGGCGGTTGAGCTTTCGGAGGACATGATAAAGGACGAGGTGGACTACCTCGTGTCGGCCCAGGACCGCCAGCTCCGCCAGCAGGGCACAACGCTGGAGGAGGCGCTGAAAGAGCGCGGGCAAACGCTGGAGGACTTCCGCGACGGCTTGCGCGAGCGGGCAGTGCGGCGGCTGAAGGAGTTCCTGGCTGTCCGCGCCATCGCCCGGGCGGAGAAAATGGGGGTGACCGACGAAGAACTGTCGCGCTACGCGGGGACTTTCATGCGCCAGTATAATGTAGACACCAAACAGATGAAGAAACTGTTGAAGAACCGGGAGTTCCTCAACGACGCCATGATGGAGCTGCTGCGCGCCAAGGTGTTCAAACATGTTGCCGACAGCGCGCAGTTCTATCACGAAGGCGAAGAAGAGCCACGGGACAACGGTGAAACGGAGGAATCTGGAACCGACGGCAGCGGACAAGGAGAAGCAAAATGACCACTTTCATTCCCTACGTTATCGAGCAATCAAGCTACGGCGAGCGTGCCTACGACATCTACTCGCGGCTGCTGAAGGACCGCATCGTCTTCGTGGGCACCGAGATTGACGACCAGCTGGCTAACGCCGTCATCGCCCAGTTGTTGTTCCTAGAGAAGGAGGACCCGAGCAAGGACATCGACCTATACATCAACTGCCCCGGCGGCACGGTGATAGATGGGCTGGCGATCTACGATACGATGCAGCTAATCAAGCCCGACGTCAGCACCATCTGCGTCGGTTTCGCCGCCAGTATGGCGGCGATTTTGCTCGCAGGCGGGGCCAAGGGCAAGCGTTTCTCCCTGCCGAACGCCAGGGTGATGATTCACCAGCCTGCCGGCGGATTCCGCGGGCCGGCGGCGGACGTGGAGATCCATGCCCGGGAGGTGCTGGAAGCGCGCCAGAAGCTCTACGAGCTCATTGCCCTGCACTCAGGCAAGACGGCGGAGCAGGTATCCAAGGACGCTGACCGCGACCGCTTCTTCAGCCCGGAAGAGGCCAGGGAATACGGGCTGATTGACGAGATCATCTCGAGCGACGCCAAGTCACGCGAGCGCAAGAAGTAGCGGAAAAGGCCGCCCCCGCCTCGTAGCTTTGCCACGCTAGGTGCCGGCGCTCATGCCGGCTGGCGGCGGGAAATTCTCCGTCTTGACCAGGTCGCCTTCCTCCAGGCCTTCCTTCACCTCGTAGTGCTCGTAGTCGGTCACACCGAGCTTGACCTCCCGCTTCTCCGGCAAGCCCTTTTCGTTGCGTACATAGACCACGTATTCTTCGGGCTTGTCGCCCGGTCGGATGGCGGCAAAGGGCACCAGCAGCAAGTCCTCATACTCTCTGGTGGTGATCTTGATGGAGGCGGTCATATTCGCCAGCAGGCTGCGGTCCTCGTTAGCCACTTCCACAATAACGGTGAACGTGGTCAGCCCGCCCGGAGACTGGGTTCCCTGCGGGAACACATTGACGACCGTCCCCTCATAAACGCGGTCAGGATACGCGTCTACCGTCAGCTCAGCCTTCTGGCCGATGGCAACGGTGCCGATGTCAACCTCGTCCACGCTGCCACGCACCTGGACCTGCTTCAGGTCCGCCACCGTGCAGATAGTCGTGCCCTCGGTGAAACCCTGGCTGCTGCTAATCACGGTATCGCCTTCCTCCACGAACTTCGCCAACACCGTGCCGTCAATGGGGCACTTGATAGTCGCATCTCCCAGCGCTTTACGCGCCTGCTGGAGGTTGACCTTTGCCTGCTCCCAGCTCAGGCGCGCGGATTCGATATCCCGCTCGTAGTCCTCCTGCTTGAGGAGTTTGAGCGCGTTTTCGGCTTCGTCCAGCTGCACCCGCAGCGTCATCACCGAACGCTTGGCGTCCTCCACCTCCTGGTCGGAGGCATAGTCCTTGGCATGCAGGGCCCTGATCCGCTCGTAACGGTCCCGCGCGCCCTTCAGCTCCAGCCGCAGATTCTCCACCCGCGCCTCCGCGGCCTTGAGCTGTTGCGGCAGGTTGCTCCGCTTGGCCTCTTCGTAGCGGAGGCGAGCCTGCTTCTCCCCCAGCACCGCTACCTGCAACTGCAGCCGCTGGTCTTCCTGGTCCAGTTCTGCGATGACCTGCCCTTTCTTGAGGTTGTCGCCTTCCTTTACGTACAGCTTCTCCACTATTCCAGTTGCCTCAGACTTGACGCGCGCCTCAGTTCTCGGTTCCACCACACCCGTTCCCTCCACCACAATCGTGATGCTTCCCTTCTCTACCCTGGCGTAGCCTTTGGGGACCTCCCCCTCTTCCGTCGTGCCGGACTTGTCAGCGCCCGACTGCTGCACCACGAAATACACGCCTCCAGCGGCAACTACCAGCAAGACGATGAGAATGAGAAAGCGCTTGAGCATTGAGGGCACCTACATCCTGCTTATTAGCATACTAATACCCCAACCGCCCAGCGCGGCCATGGCCACCTGGAACAGCAGAAGCACAACCACAAGCGTCCAGGCACCGCCGGGGCTTGCGCCAAAAGAGCGCCTAGCGCCGATGAAGACCAGCCATAGCTGCCAGAGGTAAAACACTGATATGGTCAACAGGATCATTGAGAGCAAGGGGCCGGTTCCGGTAACGAGGGCATTCAGCGAGGTGTAATGAAGCACCGGGCTCTGGTCGGCCACAAAGGTCTGGATCTTTCTCGATGAAAACATGCTCTCCGGCTTTTCGCAGTTGGAAGTGCCCGAGGAAATGCCGAACACCTGGCTTCCCAGGAAGCCGTTGGTGGAGAGGGCGAACATCTCGTAGAGAAACCCGTCCGAGTCCTCCCAGATCATGG
>CAZXPM010000159.1:0-2714 GCA_964643155.1 uncultured Planctomycetales bacterium
GCTCCAGGCCTGTGGTGCCCGCAAATAGCCGCGGAGAAGGTAGTCCGCGCCGGCTGGCCCCGCTGACACCCTGACATAATAGGGGCCGCCGGAAGCGCACAGGTAGCTTAGCGTCTTCACCGAGCCGGTTCCCGCAGATGTTGCCACCTGCGTCTCGCTGGAGTCGTACAGCGCAAGCGCGATGTCGCCTGCGCCGGACTCGTCGTCCAGCACTACTTCAAAGAACTGCCCGGCTGCGGCAGTGAAAGTGTAGAAATCCTCTTCGTCTCCGTCATACCCGCCGGGCCCGATGCTACCCCGGAAGCCGGCGAAGGGGAATGAGCTCCACGCATTGGCTCCGGTGAAGCTGTCGTTATGCTCAATCTCATCGTAGTCCGGGTGCGGAATGCGGTAGTTGAAGTTGTGACTGTCCTGCCCGCCCGGGCCGGTCACAGTCACGTTAGCGCCATACTCACCGGGAGGGCCCATTGTCACCTGTGGCAGCACGTCAGTGCTGGTTGAAGGAGCGGCTCCGGAGCCAAAGTCCCAGCTGTAGCTGAACGGCGGGCTTCCGCTCACGCCAACCTGGAAGGTCTGGCTGCTGCCAGTGTCTGCCGACAGCGGGTAAACCCAGTTGACTGCCGGAGCAACGGTTGCCGGCGGATGCACGTTGATAACGACGCGCCCGTAAACAGTGTACAGGTGGTGGGTGCCGCCTGGCTCAATGTAAAAGGTGCCGTCCGCCACCGTGCCGCCGGAAGTGGTGTATTGCCGGACAAAGGTGAGAGGAACTGCTCCGCCGGACACGCCGGTGAAGTCAAAGCCGAAGAGGTCTCCACTCGCCCGCTCGGGGAGGGAGCCCTCCAGGACCGGTATGCTCACATCCACCGTGTGCAGGTAGGGGTTTTCCGGGTGCTCATGGTAAACCCATTCGGACCCCTCCTGGTTCTGGAAGAAGTACTGCGCCGGAGTCGGCAGCACCGCGTACGAATCCAGTGCCCAGATGCCGTCAAGGTCCCATACTGCGCCGCCGGGGCTCCCCAGGTTGAACGAGCCGGTGTCGGGCTCCAGGAGGGAAAGGTCGTACGCCAGTATGGCGCTGGAGAGGGTGCTGAAGGGGTAGGTCATATCCTCCGCGCTTACCAGGATGCTCGTGGTTCCGCCCACGCTGATGTCAGTGCTGGAGGCGCTGATGGTGATGCGGTTGCCTGGCGGAATTTCCGTCACGGTCAGCGTGAAGGGAAAGAAGCACTCGCCGAATCCGCTGCCGAGCGTCAACGAAGCCTCGTAGGCGCCAGGAGCGCCAAGAGTCGCGGTGGGGGACGGGTCCTCTGAGAGGCTGGGCGAGGCGCCGTCCCCGAAGTCCCAGTAGTAGTCAAAAGGCGGGGTTCCGCTGACGGTTGCGGAGAACTGCAGCGCCGCGCCCGTCTGCCCTTCGGTCGGGGTGACGGAGATTACTTCCGGAGGCTCGCCTACCGTCAGGTTGAAGTGGAGTGTGTCTTCGGCCAGGTAGTTGCTCACCGTCAGGGCGCACTCGTAATCGCCCACGCCGAGCACCTCCACCGTGGGCGCTGGCAGCATGCTGGTCGGCGGGCTGGCTGCGTCGCCGAAGTTCCAGAAGTAATCCAGCGGTTCCGAGCCGGTCACTTCCGCCGTGAACTGGACGCTGGAGTCGGCCGCCGCCGACTGCGGGCTTACCGAGGTAATCTCCGGCTCCTCCCCGGCGGGCTCAAAGTAGTAGGGCTGGCCTTCCACGCCCGGATTGCCGTGGGTGTCCAGCGGAACCACGCGGTACCAGGCGGGATCGGCAGTGGGCAGGTCCCAGGAGAAGAGGAGGAAGCTGGTCTCGTCAGAGGACGCGTCAGCAAACTCCACCCGCCCGACTTCCAAGTAGGTTTCGGTGGCGGTGTCCAGCCGGCGCACTGAGTAGGCGCCCACTTCCTGCAGGTAGTGCATCGCCACCTGGGAGACGTCTTCAATGCCGACCTTCCCGTTTCCCGAAGCGTCAATCACGATGTCCTGGGGGTCGGTGCCCACCACGTGGCCGAAGTGGAGCGCGAGCGGTGAAAGGTCGGAAACGCGAACCGCTCCGTTCTGGTCAAAATCGGCACAGTTGCGGTAGTGCCATTCCAGCCGGAAGCGCCCGCCCCCCTCGTCCACTGCGTGGAGGTCATCCACGATGTTCGCCGTGCCGGTAGGCGGCCCCGGAACTACCTCGCCGGATGCGTGTTTTTCCAGCGCCCGGGCAAACACTTGCTTGAGGTGGGCGAACAGCCGCTCGTCCACTCCCGGAGGCGGGGAGAGCGCCGACAGCTCTTCCAGATAGGATGGCGTTTCCGGGGGCAGCGGGTGGCCGGAAGGCATGGCGCGGTTGCCGCACGAGCCGGTTGCCAGCATCACGCCAAGCAGAATCCATCCCACCGCCACAAGCCTGAACGTCCCGGCCATATTGCATCCCCGGACTGAAGGTGAATAACAATAGATTATACCCCGGGGATACGCGGGGCGCAGAGAGGGCGGACTCGCAGAAGGAGCCTCAGGGGCTGCGGGGGTCGCCGAAGAGGTCTTTGTAGCGGATGCCCTTGAACGGGATATCGGGCTCCCGGTAAATCGTCAGCTCCAGCCCGCTCAGAGCGATTTCGCGGCCGGGGGCCAGCAGTATTCCGAAGTTGCCCAACTGGCTGCTCCCGGGCAGGCGGTAGTCCATTCTCTCCCCGATCACCACGACCCGCATC
>CAZXPM010000159.1:2724-4092 GCA_964643155.1 uncultured Planctomycetales bacterium
GCTTTGAGACCTTCAGGGTGACGTGCCGGGGGTGTTTGCGGTCAAGCGGAAAGGCCCCGCTGAGGTCGTTCTGGGGGGAATCTCGGACGGTCTGTCCGACGCTCATCCTGCCGTCAGAATGCACCAGGATGTGGCTGTAACTCGCGCTCTCCAGCTCCGGGAAGTAGCTGTAGTCCAGGAGGATCCCCGCCCAGGTGGCCTTGTGCGCCGGGAAGTCAAACTCAACCGACAGAACCAGGTCGCGCACACGGCTGGAGGACAGCAGGATTAGCTGCTGGTTGGCATGGTTGCGCAGCAGGCAGACCCCATCCGCGATGGAGAATTCCCCTCCTTCGGACTGCAATTCCCACCGGAAGCGCTCAAATCCCCTGACCGTATACTGCTTCTCCAGCTCCATCGCCCTGGCCGCCTGCAGGGAAGGCGCAGCCGCCGCCAGGACGGCGGCGAGCAGAGCGAATGTGGTGCGGACACAGGCCATGGCCTTCAGGCTATGGTGGAGATGTCGTCTATCGCAACGAGAATGCGGTCTTGGGTCGTGTGGTCGCCGTTGTGGAAGTCATCGCGGTCCTTGGAGTAGTCGCCGTTTTCTTTAATGCGGACCAGCACCTCAATGAAGTTCTCGTCAAAGTCAATGATGCGTGCCGCGAAGGACTTCCCGCTACTCTTGAGCGTAATGACCACCACGAGGTTCCGCGCTTTACTTACGAGGGGAGACATTGTCGCAACTGCAAATTATAACACAGCGCGATCCCCGGCCCGGGGCTAAGCGCTGCCGGATTCCGCTTTCTGCGGTTTTGGCGGCGGCTTCTTGGTCAGCGCGTACACCGCTTCCAGCACCAGTGTCTTGGCGGTGTCGCGGTAGGCGAGCATGTTCTCCCGGCGGGGAAACAGCCGGGCGAATTCACGGTCCAGCTCCTCCCACACCGGGTGCAGGGGGTCCACCTCGCGGGGGACCGTCAGCGTTACCGTGTAGGTATTGCCGTCATAGGGATGGCGCACGTCCAGAAGCGCCTCAAAGGCGTCCTCCCGCGGCGTGAGCTCAGTGAGAACAACTACCTGGTCTTCCGGGACCACGGTCTCCGGCCCCAGCAGTTTTCGGTCCATGGCGCTGCCGTCTGACATAGTACAGGGATTGTAGCATCCTGCGGGCGATCGGAGGCTTTTGGCAAAAAGGCCATCCGGAATTAGGGCAAAGTAGGAGATTCTGGGGTATACTTAAGTTGAGGTCTCGCCTCCCCAGCGAACCTCCAGGGCGCCCCGAGCGCCCAGAAGGTGGGGCCCGCTGCCCTCCGGTGGGTCTCACGCTCACTAGCTCTCGGCCCGGGGGTCCCCGCCCCCCATCCCCCTAGCCCCGGGCCGAGACGCACC
>CAZXPM010000160.1:0-4016 GCA_964643155.1 uncultured Planctomycetales bacterium
CTTCTCCGCCATAAACACTTCAGTTTAGCACAACACTATACTCGCGTGAAGTATGAAGCGTGTTTCTTCAATCTCCCCTTAACAAACAGGCTCCCGGATACCGGGAGCCTGACGGGGACATCCGTCCCCATTATGTTGAGAACAAGTGAGGCTCACCCTAAAGCCGCACTGTTCCGGCAATGAAAGCCGGCGCTCTCGCGCTATTCCATTATACCAGCAAAGGCGCGGATGTGCATCCCGCCAGGCCGGTTCAACCCTCCGCCGCAGGAACGGGCGCATCCGTATTCTTGCCCCCGGGCTGCAGCTCCGTGACGGTCGCGCGGAGGTCCAGCTTGTTGAGATAGACCTTCATGTTGTCGTCAGTCGCAGGGTCGCCGAAGTGGTTCATCAGGGCCAGCAGGCTGCCCTCCAGCATGTTCATCCCGAAGCTGCGCCCTTCCACCATTGGCGTGGTGGTGACGAGGTAACGCAGCCCGCGCGCGGCCATCACCTCGCGGTCTTCTTCGGTTGTCGTATTGGTGAGGACGACTTTCCCCTCCAGGCTGTCCGGCAGGTTGCGCCGGATATAGTGGAAGTCTCCGGCGATGACGTCCGCCCACTCCAGCCAGCGCCGCTGTTTAGGCGAGGACTTGTCCTGCTTCTCGCCCGTCGGGTAAATGAGCTGGAACGGAAGCCGGGTGATGACCGGCAGCAGCGCGCGGCCCAGCCGCACCAGCCGGCGGTAGGTGCGAATCGGCACTGGCAGCCCCAACCCGAAGATGAAGTCGCCGAATACGATCTCGCCAGCACTCTCCGCCAGCACTTTCGCCATGCCCGAGCGGTCCACGCCGCTGACCATCAGCACTTTGCGCCCTTTGATGGGTATTTCCGGGCGCTCGGCGAGGAGCCGGTAAACCAGCGCCGGCTCCAGCAGCCGCTTGAGCCTGCTGCCATCCGCCACCGGGGTGTCGCCCGCGGCTTTTGCCAGCTTCAGCGCGTCGTGCACTACGTACTTCTGGTCTCCGGCGTAGAGGTAGAGGTCGATTCCCCCCAGGCCAATGGCCTGCACCTCGGGTGCGAACTGGGTGATGAGCTCCACCGCCCGGTAGAACTTGCCGTCCACCCCCATCCGCTCCAGCGACAGCGGCACCCCCACCAGCTCGCTGGTGGCAGTTTTGTCGCGCTTGCTGCTGCCCAGCGAAACCGACAATACTCGCAGCGGTGTTTTCAATCGTCCCTCCGCCCCGATTCTAGTCCAACATCAGCTAGAATGTAAGGGTGTGGCTACGCAAAGGCGAAGATGACCTGTTTGAGCTGAAAAGGAAATACGGCCGGACCGACAAGAAGAAACGTGACCGGCAACTGGATTCCGCCGATTACATCCGGCTCACCGGGCTGGGCATGACGATCCCCTTCGCCTTCCTGGCAGGGCCGCTGATGGGCTACTTCGTGGGCGCCTGGCTGGATGGCCACTACGGCACCGGCTGGATCACCGGAGTGGCAGTGCTGCTCGGCCTGGCAGGCTCCATCCGCCTGGTCATCAGCCTGGTGCAACAGATGCAGCAGAGGTAGTCTGGCATGACGGCCCCGGTGCTAACATAATGGCAGTGAGAACTGGCGCGAAAACACTGCTCCTAGTATCGCTGCTAGGCCTGGCTGCCATGATTGCCGCCGGCTGGTGGTGGCTCCGCCAGAACGAGAGTGGCGCAGCGGACATCCCCACCATCGAGTCCTACCCGCCGGAAGCGGCAGCCTGGCTCCAGCGGCTGATTGCGGTGAAGCTCAACGAGCAGCTGCGCACCACCGGGGCTGAACGTGAGTCCCTGCGGGTTCTGATAGACGACCCTGCGCTCACCACTGACCAGTGCGCCACGCTGCTCTTCTGGTCAATCATCCGGCGCATCAACATCCGCGACACGTCCCTTAAGCGCGTCCTCCACGACGAGCAGTTCATTTCCGCGGCCGGCCACCAGTGGTTGTTCACCCTTGCCCGCATGAGCTTCTTCCGGGCGCATCCCTATGCCCCGCACAGCTTCACCAGCAGCTACTTGTCACGCGGGATTGAGCTGTGCGAGCAGGCGCGGCAGGCCGAGCCTGCAGTGGCTCTTTACCACCTGTACTGCGCCAGTGCGCTCCATTACGCCCGTATGGACGCGCTGCGCAAAGACGACGACGGGCTGGCAGCCGACCTGCTTCCGCAGATTGTGTCGGTGGTGCAGCAGTTCGCTGTTGCCCAGGAGACCGGCACACTGATGCCTCCTCCCTATCTGGGGCTCTACCACAGCGTCAGCGAATTGCCGGCGGGCCTACGGCACGGCGAGAACGCCCGGCTGGCCTGGGGGCCCGGGATGCAGTATGCGCTGCTAGTAGGCGCAGACCTGAAAGCCTACATCAAACAAAAGCCTTCTCCCGAACGTCTGGCTTTGCTGATCCGGTTCTACCGGCAACTGCTCTCCATTGAACCGCCCGTGGCGGAGACCTTTGATGTAACCATGCTGGATATGGTGCAGTACTTGCGGGAGGAATTGCCTCAAGTGCTTCCAGAGGCAACCAGTCACATCAGGCTCCCGGTTCGCCAGTTGGCCGAGCTGTCCGCGAGCCTGCAGGATGTAGTAGGATACGCCGAGGCCAATCCCATCTACGTCTTCACCGATTTCGCGCTGTATGAAGAGCGGCGGCGTCTAGCCCACCGCGGCTCCATTCTGCTAGTAGTTGATACAATGCTGAACAGCCTGGAGGAACTATGAGTACCGCACTCGTTCGCGTGGCGCTGGTGACTGCAATGCTGGCACTGCTGCTCTTGGCGGTCTCGTGCCGGAAGGACGCCGGCGGCCAGCCCGAAAGGCAGATACCACTGGGGGAGAACGCGCTTTCCATCCTCAACCGCCTGGCGCTGTACCGGGAGCAGAGCGGAAACGACCCGCCGGAGTACCGCGCTGCTCGCGAACAGGCGTTGCGCGAGGCTCGTGACGCCATGCTTGACAGCGGCAATTCTTTTGCCGAGAGAGTGACCATCGCTTGCTGGTTGCAGCGGATGGGCGAGGAGCTGCCCGAACGGGTAATCCCCGGCCTTGCCAACGAAGCGCCCGGCCAGCTGGAAGCCGATCCGCGGATCCTCTTTTCGCTGGCGCAGCTTGTCTGGAGTTCGGCCCAGCAGTTAGCCCAAGACCCCTTCCGCTGGCGCGAGGAGGACCCCGCAGCGCGGCGGGCGGAACTCGCCCTTAGTCTGTTCCGCCAGGCCAGCGATGCCATGCCCGACAGCGCGCTGCTTGCACTCACCGCCGCCTCCAACGACTTCTTCCTAACCGGCAAGCTGAACGGGACTCTCATCTCCTGGGACTGGCCGGAGGAGGTGCAGTCCGAGTGTGCCAGCCGGGTCAAGCCACTGCTGAAGCGTTTCGTCGCAGCGGCCGAGAACCACTGCATGACCGGCCCCCCGTACTTCACCGCCCTCACCAACGAGCGAAGCTACGCGCCCGACGCCGCCGGCGGCGGAGTGTATGACGGCTCCACCGCTTCCTCGCTGCTGCCCGCAACCACCGTACTCGTGCTTCGCGCAATGATCCGCGATCGCGACGTCGGGGAGATGAGACTGGTCACGGACGCAGTGGCCAGGCTGCTGGAGCTGGAGCCCCAGACCTACGGCCGGGTGTCCGCCGCCGCCATCAGCGCGCGGGAAGTAGCGCAGACGCTGACGGAAGCAATGGCCGGCCCGGCCAAACGTGGCTCCGCCAGCGATCTCGCGGTTGATATGCGTTCCTTCCACCGTGCCATCGAAGACAACTGGCTGAACCGGTACTCGGCAGAGTACGCCAAGGCCGCACAGAAAGACTACGGGCGCGCGCGCAAGATTGAGGCGAGGTTCGTCGCCCGCTATCTCTTAGGAATGAGGGCGAAACTGGCGCGCATTGCGGAATTCGTTGAAACGCTGCAACCGGAAGACATTCTGGTGGATGCCAAGCCGGCTCCGTGGTAAACCCGCCCCAGTCTTCCAGTCAGCGGCGAAGGCGTTCCAGCGCGATACGCAGGACTTCCTC
>CAZXPM010000161.1:0-3960 GCA_964643155.1 uncultured Planctomycetales bacterium
TCTACTGCGCAGACTTGGTTGGCTGTTTGATTGCCCAAGGATATGACCCAGAGTGCGTGAGAAAGAACTCCACGAATCCCAATCCCGTAGGCCAGGCAAGGATTCATTTTGACTGTGAAGTGACTGTCACGAAGTACGCCACAGTTACCACCAGCGAGAATTGCGGCCAGCCGCCCCCACCCCCCGGAGAAGGGTGGACTTATACAGGCAGGGCGGTCCCCTGTACTTTCGGTGGCAAGAGCAGCGTCATTCAGAATCCTGAAGGGGATGTGTGGAGTTGGAAGATTGACGGGTCTGAGTGCATCAATCGCGCTCAGTTACTCAATTCCCAGAGCATGCTAGCCAACATTCTGGCACAATGCCTGCTCGCTTGCCCGGTCCCCAAGCCGATTGACATGGAGCAATTGGAGCGGTGCTTCAGTGATAACCTAGTGGAATCGGAACTTGTAGCCACTGGCGGGCTGCTCGTGTGTCAAGGGTGCGCAGCGGGCGCGCCTTAACAAGGGGAGGAGACCATGGTTATCAACCGAGATATTAAGCTGGCAATCCTGAGTATCCTGCTCCTGCTTCTGACGGGCGGAGCTGCCGTCGCCAATACTGACTCGGCCCAGGGCCGCGACCTCGCCACCCGTGAGTGGACGGATGGCGATTACCTGGGGCGGGTCACGGTGCAACAGGACGCAGCGGGCGGTTACAGCGTGCTGCTCAGCACGGGATTGGCGAGAAATGAGAGCGGGGCGCTGTATGTGGCCGCTGATGAGGGCGGCGTCTACCGGATTCTTCTCCGGGAAGGGATTCCCATCGTCCGCAGCTCGCTGATAGTGCAGCCGGAACTCGCGCTGGATCCGCACCCGTGGGAGGCGGCGCGCACCATCATCGCGCTGCGGGAGCGGCTCAATAAGATAGCTGAGGGATGGTCGGGCGGTGACGAGGATGCACGAACCGCCGCAAGCCTTCTCATGCAGGTTGCAGACTACGACTGGGAGCACCGGATAATCCGCGTGGAGGTCCTTACCAAGCTGCCGCCGCAGGGCAGGTAAAGCCAAACCGCGCGAACGCATTCGCCGATCAGCCGCCGGTCAAAGAAAACACAGTTGTCGCCGATGTAGACTAGGTCTTCGGACGAGCTTCGTTTACCCGCAACTGCCTACCGTCCATCTCCTTGCCGTTCAAGGCCTCGATCGCGGCCTTAGCCTCCTCGGCGTTCGGCATCTCAACAAAGCCGAATCCGCGCGAGCGGCCAGTGAACTTGTCAGCAATGACATTGGCCGAGGTGACTTCGCCGTAGGCGGCGAACGCCTGGCGAAGGTCCTCGTCGGTAGAAGTGTAGGGCAGATTACCCACGTAGATGTTCATACAAGTCTCCAAACAAAGATAGAGGGCACCCGGAATTGAAGCCAGCGAATCCCCAACTTGCACCGGCGGCCTTGTCCACACCGGGTGGCGCAGCAGCCTCGTAGCAGTCAAAGGAGCAGGCATTAACAAAGTGCACCCGCGCCTTAATGGCGCAATACGACGGGGATTATATCACGTCAAGCCGCATTCATGCACTACTCTTGCGGCTCACTTGATTCGCGGCGCTGTAGCCTTGCGACAAAGGGAGATCGGGCAGGCCCCGGCATCACATATTGTATACTGCTTGTACTACAGCGGAACCGGCTGTGCAGCTGGCAAAGGCACGGTTTTGGCACGGCTCGCCGCAGCCGAACCGGAGGTGAAACAATGGCCAAAGGCAAAGCAGCACCTGCTACGAAACCCCTCAAGCCTGTCTCTACGACCATTGTCGCCGATGAAGTCCTAACCGACGTGCTGGAAAAGGAAAAACCACGCTTCGTAGTGGATTACGACTACTACGTTCAGCTTCTGTGGGAAGCGAATCCCAAGCTCCATCAGCTTCTCAGTGAAAGCGACAGCCTGGAAGATGCACGAGACAGCGTTTTTGGATACCTTGAGCGCACCGAACGCGAGTTGTTTGAGCTGGATAACGAGCTGCACATTCTGGAGAAGGCCACAGTGCGCGAGGCCATCCGCGTGTTCAAGAGCATAATCGGGCCCATCAACGAGAAGCGCACTTCGATGAGCGCGCTAGATTGCCTGTGGAGGCTAGCACGCGGCAAGAGGAGCAAACTGAAACGCGACGTGTCGGTCGGCTTCCTCACCGAGTTCGTCAACCTCTTCCGCGCGGTCGCCGGCCGCAGCAATATCTACCGCGAGCATGAGGAAGTCAAGCGCGGCATTCCGGAGTTCCTGCGGCTTGAGGGCCGTGCAGCCGCGGTGAAGCGAAGCGAGATGCTGGACGATGTGGCGGCGATGGTGCACAAGTACTTCACCCGCTACCCCTCAGGACTGGACAAGGAAGTAGTTGCCTGGCGCAGCGAAAACCGCGAACGGATATTGCGTTTCTTTGGCGGGAAGCCGGAGGACTGGGAGGATTACCGCTGGCACCTGGAGCACGTCATCACGAAGCCGGAAACGGTACTGCAGCTCATTGAAGTGCCGGCGGAGCTGCGAGAGGCGCTGCGCAGCGCCGAGAAAGTGCGCCTGCCCTTTGGCATAACGCCGTACTACTTGAGCCTGATGGACCGAAATCCGGCCATTGGGTTTGACCACGCCGTGCGCGCGCAGGTGCTGCCGCCGCTGGACTATGTGAACGCGATGGCGGAGCATCGCAAGGAGCGGACCAGTTACTTTGACTTCATGGGCGAACATGATACTTCGCCGGTAGACCTCATCACCCGGCGGTATCCCCTCATCTGCATCCTCAAGCCCTACAACACCTGCTCGCAAATCTGTGTGTACTGCCAGCGCAACTGGGAGATTGACCAGTGCCTGGACCCGAAAGCTCTGGCGCCAGAGGAGGAGGTGAACGCGGCCATTGAGTGGATTGCAGCGCGCAACGGGTTGGGCGACATTCTGGTCACGGGCGGAGACCCGGCGGTGACTGGCGACGACTACCTGGAAAGCCTGCTGGACCGGCTGAGCGCGATTGACCACATCTACCGCATCCGCATCGGCACACGGACACCGGTAGTGCTGCCCCAACGATTCACCGACAAGTTCTCGGATCTGCTAGCGAAGTATCACAAGCCGGGCAGGCGTGAAATCGCCGTGGTGACGCACTTCATCCACTCCTACGAAGTCACGCCGGAGGCGCGCGAGGCAGTGCAGAAGCTCAAACGGCGCGGCATGAGCGTGTATAACCAGCAGGTCTACACCGTGGAGAACTCGCGGCGTTTTGAAAGCGCCAAACTGCGCAGGGATTTGCGTACCATAGGGGTGGATCCGTACTACGTCTTCAACATGAAGGGCAAAAGAGAAACCATGCGCTACATGGTACCCATCGCACGCATCTTGCAGGAGCGCAAGGAAGAGGCGCGCCTGCTGCCGGGGCTGGATCGCACAGACGAGCCAGTGTTCAACGTGCCCAAGCTGGGCAAGAACCACTTGCGGGCGATGCAGGACCACCGGCTGGTGATGATCATGCCTGACGGCTCACGGGTCTACGAGTTCCACCCCTGGGAGAAAAACCTCACACCCATGCCACCGTACAACTACGTGGACGTACCGATTTACAGCTACCTTGAGGAGATGGCCGCACGCGGAGAGAACATCCAGGACTACCGGACGATCTGGTTCTACTATTAGCGCCGCAGAACACTTCGCTTTACCATAGCGCCTGGAAAAGACCGCCAGTCTCCTGAGAGAAGGTGCGGCCATGACGAAGTTGCAGAGGAACTGCGGATTGTCACCGGGGCGCGGGCAGCGGGCCTGGCGCTATCCTCGCGGGGAGAAAGAGGGACGTTCAGACGTCCGGAGGAGCTAGCTTCCCGGTGATTACAGGATGGATGGTCCGCTCTTCAAGCTCTGAGCCGACGATGGACTTCACACGGTCAAGGTCGGGCCTGCCCTCGGAGCTGAACTCCGGGTTGAGACGGTGCCACATGATATCGCTGTGCAGCA
>CAZXPM010000162.1:0-3944 GCA_964643155.1 uncultured Planctomycetales bacterium
GTGTTCGTGGAAGTAGAAGCCGTGCGCGGTGTAAACCAGAAGCGGCGGGCGCGCCACCGCGGCCGCCGAGCGCACCAGCAGCGACATCAGCGGGTTGTGGGTGTGCACCACGTCAAACTTCTCTCGGCGCATCAGCCGCGCCAGCGCTGTGATGGTGGGCAGGTGCGAAAGCGGATTGAGCGTGCGGCTGTAGGGGATGGCGCGCAGGTCCATCCCGTCCGCGCGCAGCACGGGCGCGTAACCGCTGTCACCGCAGGCGCAGACCACCTCCCACCCCTCGGCGGCCATCCCTTCAACCAGCTTCTTCAGGAAGTACTTGAAGAAGTGATCCAGCCCCGCGACCTGCAACACCTTTATCCGTTCAGCCATATGTCAGGAGAATTATAACAACTTGTATGTCGGGCACGCGTGGCGCCGCATTCTCTGAACCGGAGCCGTCACTTTCCGCTCGCGACTCGGTCACAGGAAATAGCGGTTAGAAACCGGCGCCTCCTCCCTATTGCGAAGCTGCCTCGTCTGACAACCAACAACGAACGGCCATTCCGCATCTGCCCGCTCCTCATGCTCCCGCTGACAACTGCTACGGCTGTGCTGACTTCCGAACTACCCAGAATAGTACCTCTATCATAAGCACATCATCACCAGCTTGACTGTGGCTATCGCCACGGGAAAAACCGGCAGTCCCATCTCGTTGGCCAAGGTCATCATCCCCTTGCCCTCCGCCGGCCCAAGCGCCCGCTAACGGCATTCATCATCACTGGCTTATACGACGCTGCAGGCAAACTGTGCCCGGCTGCGGGACTCCCTCCGGGTTTTGAGACTCACCGCCGCTGCCCGCTTGCGCCCATAAGCACTAATGCAGTGGAAGTGAGTATTTAGAATATTGTGCCCTGTGTCTCTTGCACTTTGTGAAATAGTATGTTATCTTCTCATTGAACTGGCTGGTCCCCAGCTAAGGTTCAGGAGGGCTTAACTTACCGGTTAACAGGGATTGCTCCACAGTCCCACTTGAGGGGCCTCAAAAGAGGGGCCCCTCTTTTTGTCCCGCCGCTCTCAGCGTCCAGTGACTGTGCAGAACCGGAGCAAGCGCGAGGGGGCCGCCACAGCCCGCCGGCAGGACGGTGAGCCTTGCAGGGAGCGGGCTAGATGGTCACGGTAATCGTGGCGGTGCCGTCCGGGGTGATGGTTACCGTCTTGGCCTCGTGGTCGATCTTCGTGCCGTCCGGCTTGAACAGGGTGACACTGTACTCGCCAGGAGGGATGACCTTACCCGAATAAAACACACCGTCTGAGTTGGAAGTGCCGGACCACCCTTCCTCATTGGTTGCGGTGTTGGTAAGCACAATCATCACGGAGGCGCCGCGCCCGTCGGCGTACTTGATCATGCCGGACACTTCGCCCGGGGTGCTTTCGCAGGACGCCAGCACTGCGCCCAGCAGGAACAGGCAAACAAGCAGGTATGCGATTCTCGTAATCATAGCAGTCCTCATTTTACCTCATAGTGCGGCGAGGAACTCGCGTACGCGCTTCAGCCCTTCGGTGATATTCTCGCGCGAAGTGGCATAAGAGAAGCGCATGTAGCCCTCGCCAGCCGAGCCGAAAGCGGTGCCGGCCAGGCAGGCCACGCCCGCTTCGTTCAGCAAGCGATCCTGCAGCTCTTTGGATTTCAGCCCGTAGCTGGAGAAGTTGGGGAACACGTAGAAGGCTCCCTTGGGGTCGTGGCATTTGACGCCTGGAAGGTCATTCATCCCCGCCACTATGAGCTTGCGCCGCTCATTGAACTCACGCACCATGTTCTCCACCTCGGACTGGTCGCCGTGCAGCGCCTCAATGCCCGCTCTCTGCGTGAAGGTGGCGGTGCACGAATTGGCGTTGGTCATAAGCGTGGTGATGTAACCCGCGAGCTCCTTGTTGCACACGGCATAGCCCAGCCGCCAGCCAGTCATGGCGAAGGTCTTGCTGTGGCCGTCCAGCAGCACCACCCGCTCAAACAGCTCGGGGAAGCTCATGACTCCCACATGCTCGCCTTCGTAGATGATGCGGGAGTAGATCTCGTCGGAGAGAATCCAGAAATCGTGCTTCTCAGCGAGATCCGTGATCACCTTCCAGTCATCGTAAGTGAGCACGCCGCCCGTGGGGTTGTGGGGGGAGTTGACAATCATCACCGAGGTCCTGTCGCTCACCAGCTTCTCCAGCTCCTCCACGCGGAAGCGGAAACCGTGCTCCTCCTCCAGGATGTAGGGCACCGGCTTGGCCTCAAGGAAGTTAATGACCGAATGGTAAATGGGGTAGCCGGGATTGGGGTAAATGACCTCGTCACCGGGGTCGATCAGGGCGAGCGCACTGTGAAAGAGCACGGGCTTGGCCCCGGGCGTGATTACGACGTTCTCCCATGTCAGGTTGCTGCCGTAACGCTGGTTGACGTAGTCAATGTAGCGCTGGCGGCAATGGAGATCGCCGGCGGAACCGGTGTAGTGGGTGTAGCCCTCATCCAGCGCCTTCTTCGCGGCATTGATGATGTTCTTCGGCGTGATGAAATCCGGCTCGCCGATTTCCATATGCACGATGTTCTTGCCCTTGGCTTCCAGCACCTTGGCTTTGGCCAAGAGCTCAAAGGCAGTTTCCGATCCCAGACGTGATAATCTACTAGCGTACTTCACGGTGTTCTCCTTCACAATTGGTGGTGAAGCTGAAGTGTGGCAAAATGATGGTAGCATAAATGCCTGTTTCGGGGAAGCCTCCCGAGGGCTTTGTTAAGGAACTCACAATGCGTAATTCCGGCATACTCCCGGTTCTAACCGCCCAGGAAATGCGGCGGGTTGACACCTACACCATTGAAGAGCGCGGCGTCCCCGGCGAAGTGCTGATGGGCAACGCTGCGCGGGGCGTGATGGAGGAGCTCCGGGCGCGCTTCCCCGCCCCCATCACCCGGGTGGGCATCTTCTGCGGCCAGGGCAACAACGGCGGCGACGGGCTGGCGCTGGCGCACCTGCTCTGGCGCGCCGGCCGGCGTAATTTCAAGGTCTTCGTACTGGCACCCGACGCCTCTCGCGGGTATTCGCCGGACGCACAGCACTACCTTGACCTCCTGCGCGAAGACGGGGTGGAGCCAGCGGTCGTCCGCGACACCGCGCAGTTCCCGGTGGAGGGCTTCACTGTGAAGGTGGACGCGCTGTTCGGCACCGGCCTGGACCGCCCCCTGGACGACTTCTGGCGCCAAGCCATTGAGGCCTACAGCGAGCTCGCGGGATACAGCATCGCGGTGGACTGCCCCAGCGGCCTGAACTCCAGCACCGGAGAGGTGATGGGGGCGGTGGCAGCAACGGACTGCACGGTCACCATGGGCTACCCCAAGGCGGGCTTCTTCACCCCCACCGGCATCGCCGCCACCGGCGAGCTGGTCATCGCCCGCATCGGGCTGTGCTCCTGCGAGGAGGCGGGAGTGCAGCCGCAGGCTTTCGCGGTGGCACCGGGGTTCTTTTCCTTCAACCCCATCCCCCGGCGCAAGAACAATGTCCACAAAGGCCACTTCGGGCGCATCGTCATCCTCGCCGGCAGCCACGGCTTCTCCGGCGCAGCGAAGATGTGCGGGCTGTCCGCGCTGCGCGCCGGCGCCGGACTGGTGCGGCTGTTCGTGCCGGCGGAGGTGTACGTGCCGGTGGCCTCCGGCCTCACTGAAGTGATGGTCGGCAGCTTTGACCCGCACAACTTCACCCGGAGCCCCGGCGGGCTGAGCAAGCTGGTGCCGGAGTTTGAATGGGCTGACCTCCTCGCGCTCGGTTCCGGGCTGTCCCGGCGCGAGGAGATGCAGGAGGCCGCCGGTGAGGCCATTGCGCGCACGGAACTGCCGCTCATCGCCGACGCCGAAGGCTGCTTCGCTGCGCAGCGCTGGCTCCGGTCGCAGGGCGACCACGGCGCAGGCGGACGGCCGGTGCTACTCACAC
>CAZXPM010000163.1:0-3933 GCA_964643155.1 uncultured Planctomycetales bacterium
CCAAGGACTACGCCCGCGCGCTGCGCTACGCCAAAGACCAGGCGGCGGAGGCGCTTTCACGCCGTGACTTTGAGCGGGCGCGGGTGTATGAGAAGTACCTGGAGCGCCTCCGCCGGGGCGGAAAGTAGCATTGCGTAGTGCGGCAAACATAGTAGGCTGAGATAGCAGCCGGCTTTCTTTAGGAAGCGACGGCATGAGACAGGAGACCACGGATCTCCTGCCACAGCCGCGGTACCTCAACTCTCGGGATGCTCTCGAATCCAACGCGGCTGGCGCCGCATTCATAGCCGCACTGGCTGGCCTGGGGCTCATCGGCCAGTGGTCAAGGACATGGTTCGCGTCGCCCGCAACATTGACGACCTGAAGGCTATTGCGCGCTGCGAGAAGTGCTACCCGTCGCTGCGCCTGGGCCGCGTAGTTTCCGGGCATAGACCGGAGTTCACTTAGCACCCCCTACCCCAGGGCGACATCCAGCACCATCATAATGGTGAAGCCGACCATCAGCATCATGGTGGCGAAGTCGGCGTGGGGCCCGCGCTGGGACTCGGGGATGACCTCCTCGGCCACCACGAAGATCATCGCGCCCGCAGCGAAGCCAAGCGCATAGGGCAGGAGGGGCTGCGCGATGAGCACAATCGCTGCGCCGATGACGCCCGCCACCGGCTCCACCATGCCCGAAAGCTGGCCGTACCAGAAGCACTTGAACTGCGTCAGCCCTTCGCGCCTGAGCGGCACCGACACCGCCAGCCCCTCGGGAAAGTTCTGGAGGCCGATGCCCAGCGCCAGCGCCGTGGCGCCGGCAATGGTGGCAGACGGCAGCCCCGCGGCCGCCGCGCCGAAAGCCACGCCCACTGCCAGGCCCTCGGGGATGTTGTGCAGCGTGATTGCGAGGATGAGCAGGGTGCTGCGCCGCCAGGAGGTGGACGGCCCCTCGGCGTCCGCGGTCTCCATCCCCCGGTGCAGGTGCGGCAGCACCAGGTCCACCCCGCGCAGGAACAGCCCGCCGAGCAGAAAGCCCGCCGCGGGGGCAATCCACGCGGGCAGCGCCCCGCCTTCGCCCATTTCAATTGCGGGCGCCAGCAGCGACCAGAAGCTCGCCGCAATCATCACCCCGGCGGCGAACGCGAGCATCCCGTCCAGCGTCTTACGGCTCATCTCGCGGGCGAGGAACACGCCCGCCGCCCCGAGCGCCGTCACAAACCAGGTGAACAGCGTCGCCAGCAGCGCCTGGAGAACAGGGTGCAAACTGGTGAAAGCGTCAGCCATCGCAGGTGGCAGCGATTATACCTTGCTTCAAGCGAATCTCTTCTCCAGGTCGTGCACGCCGAGGATGCCCTGCCAGCCGCGTTCGCGCAGAATGCCGCAGAAGTCCACGCCGGCGGCGGCGAACTCGCCCGCCTCGTAGCGGCGCAGCATTGACTGCTTCTCGCGGGAGGCCCAGGGTTCGGTCTGCGAGCGGTCAATGATACGGAACACGCGGAAGCCCAGGCTCTCCCAGAACCGGAGGTCAAAGTGGCGCGAAAAGCCGTAGAGCTCCGAAGGCACTCCCAGCTTCACCGCGCGCAGCCAGCGGTTGCGGTTCATCCATGCGAGCGAGGCTTCCACCACTTTGCGGCCGATGCCGCGGTCGCGGTACTGCGGGGCGACGGTGACACAGGCGATGACCATGGTGCCCTTCTCTTTGGTCAGCGCCTCAAACCAGCGCGTGGGATACTCGTCCACCCCGTGGACCTTGGACACGCCCGGGGGCAGGTCTATCAGCGGGAAGAAGAGGCAGGCGCCCACCGTCGCGTAGCCGTCCCAGGCCAGGTAGCCGCAGGCGCCATAGGCTTCAATGTAGCGGCGGAAGAAAGTCTCGGTGACCTGCGGACAGTCGGACACCACGTCCCGGTGGCCGGTGGGATCGCCCCGGTCAAACGGCCCCTTTTCCAGCACCATCGGGCAAACCGGCAGGACAAAGTCCTTGTCCATCGGCCGGTACTCTACAGGCATGTTGCCTCCTTATCCTTCCAGGCGTGGTATCCCCGGCAGCATTCTACCGCCTTTACAGACTAGCAGACCACCCCTCTGGTTCCATCTCTCAAGCGGGGCTCATAACCAGCAGGACATACACCGTCAGCACGAACAGGCCCACCATGCCCGCAGCGTCCAGGTTGTTCAGGGTGTGGTCTTCCTCCAGGTACTCAAACAGGACGAAGAACACGGGGAAGAGCAACAGCAGGACGATGGTGCTGGTGAAGCTGATGGGAATGCTGCCGCCCAGCAGCGCGATCACCGCCAGGGTGAAAGGGAACACCAGGAACATCACCTGGGTGATTCCGCCGAACACATTGGACAGCGCCAGCCCCAGGTCCCCGCGCCTGTGCGCCTTGTACACAATGACGTATTCGCTGACGCCGGCGAAGAAGGCCAGAATGAGCGCGGTGGGAACCTGCGGCAGGCTGAGGCGGTCCAGCGCTATGCTGGCGAACCCGGAAACCGCTTCGCCGCCGGCGAATGCGCCCAAGGCGCCCAGGGCGAACATCGTCATTATGGCCGCCCAGGACACGCGGTAGCGCGCCGGGCTCAGCAGTCCCGCCCGCTCGCCGGGCCCCGCATGGGCGTAGTACTTCATCAGCGAGTGCATATAGAAGGCGAAAATGGCAAACAGGATGAGCGCAATCAGCCCCAGGTCGTAGGGATTGAGTTCAACTTTGTGCGTCTCGCTGCGCAGCGCCAGCAGCACCAGCCCCAGCACCAGCGCGATGCCGCTGCCCGCAATGAGGACTTCGGTGCCCGCGCGGGTGATGGGCTCGGGCATCAGGAACTTGCCCTTCACGTCCTTCGGCAGGAAGAAAGAATAAACGCTGAAGATGAGCGCGTTATTGTAGATGGTCACCACGGCAATGAGGAACGCGGCGAAGGCGTCCACCCGCACCAGGAAGATGATGACCACAAACTCCGGCAGCGTGCTGACGATTTCGCCCACAGTGCCGGCGATGAAGCTGTCCCAGCGGTACCGTGCGCCCAAACGCTCCACTGCGAGGATGAGTGCTTCGCATGCGCCCTGGATGATGGCCAGGCCTGCGAGCAACTGCAGCGCCGCCAGCACGATGAGCCCGGCCATCGGGAGTTCCTCGGGAATGGCATGCGCCAGGTGCGCGGAGACCAGCGCCGCCCAGAGGGCCAGCCCCCCGAACATCACCACCTGCCAGGTTTTCAGCGCCGGCATCCGCTTTGATTCCATCGGTCGCCCTCCCTCCCCGGAGATGCGAGGGATTATAGCACTGCACGGTGTGCAGGAAGTGGCCGCCCAGAGCCGCCGGGCGGCAGCGAAGGACAAGAGGGGCAGCCCTGAGGCTGCCCCTCTCAGGATTCAACAGCAGTAGCGGTCTACTCCAGCACGTGGATGTTGCGCTTGGCGCACATCTCCTTGAGGATCTTGGGCCACACGGTGACGCTCACCTCGCCAAGGTGCGCCTTCTTCAGCAACAGCATGTAGGTGCGCGACTGGCCGATCCCGCCGCCGATGGACAGCGGAATCTCGTCGTTCATAATCGCCTTGTGGTAGGGCAGCTCCAGCGAGTCCATCTGGTTGGCCATCTTGAGCTGCTCCACCAGCGTCTCCTTGGTGACGCGGATGCCCATGCTCGTCAGCTCATGGCGCCGGCGGGTGACCGGGTTCCACACCAGGATGTCGCCGTTGAGGCCGTGCATCTGCTTGCCGTTCTTCTCAACCGTCGGAGTCACCCAGTCGTCGTAGTCGGCCGCGCGCATCTCGTGCGGATAGCCGTCCGCCAGCGGATAGCCCACGCCGATGATGAAAACGGCGGGGTACTTCTGGAGCACCGCGGTCTCGCGCTGCTTCCGCGGCAGGTCAGGATACATGTCCAGGATCTCTTCCGCGTGCAGGAAGGTCAGCTCGTCCGGCAAGTTGGGGTACTTGTCCGTGTT
>CAZXPM010000164.1:0-3398 GCA_964643155.1 uncultured Planctomycetales bacterium
CCGCTGCCGTTCACGGCAGAAGACCTTACGCCCTCTTTCCTGGAAGCCAGCCTCAAGCTCAGCCTCCCCGGCGGCCGCAGCTACGTTGCGCTGTTTGTCGGCTCCGCCCCCTTTGACCACTACGAGCGGGTAGGCTTCCCGCCAGTAACAGAGTTGCTGGCGAACCTCCGTGACGATGAGGTCTTCGGCATCATTGAAGTGGCTGCGGGTGAGGCAAAGGCGTACCTTGCGCCGGCGGACATCGCCGCCGCCGCCGCTTCGCTGCGCGCGCCTTAGCTGTGATAGAATCGCCCCCATGAGCCGTCTGTGCGTACTGCTGGTGCTGGTAGGCCTGCTGCTCGCGACCGCTTCCTGCATGTCCGGCAGCAAGTCCCCCTTCGCTCCCAGCGCTGGTGGCGAGGACGCCGCCAGGATTCAGGCAGTGGAGCAGGCGGTGGCCATGATTTCCAGCGCTATCGGCCGCGAGGACCTCAATGCGCTGCGGGACGCAGTTTCGCCGCTGTACTCCCTGGACGGCAACCTGGCGCTGCGCTTCTACACCAAGTCCACCACCGGCGACAACCCTTCGGCTCCGGCGAATGAAGAAGAGTTCTTCAACGACTTCTTTGAGCAAAACGAGAACATCTCCTTCAGCCTCACGCCGGTCAGCGTGACAGTGACGGGCAACGTGGCCACGGCGCGGGTGGAGTTTGCGCTCTCGGCGGTTTACATCCTGGACGTGCCGCCCACCACTTACCAGGCGGAATCCTCCGACGTGATGGTATTCGCGGTGGAGGACGGTCGCTGGAAGCTCACGAGCTGGCAGGCCGACCCGGCTGCCGCGCCTGCAGAAGGCGAGGAAGAGCAGGCGGTGCTGGACCAGCTCACAGCGCTGAGTGAGGCGTTGGCGGAGAAAGACCTTCCCGCCGCCGTGGCGGTGGCGGCGCCCGGGATGTTCCTGGACCGCGCGGTGCAACTGCGGTTCTGGACCATGCAGACCCGGGGCGACAACCCCAACCCCCCGGCGGATTTTTCGGACTTCTTCAGCACGGTCTTCGTGGAAAACGAGCAGATTGCCGTGTCCTTCGGGGTGCAGTCGGTGATTGTGCTGGGTAGCCGGGCGTTCGTCAACGCCACCTTCTCGCTGTCGGCGGTTTACACCGGCACGGTTCCTCCCGAACCCTACACCGCCGAAGGCGCTGACGAAATGACCTTTGACCGCATCAGCGGTGAGTGGCGGCTCAGCACCTGGCGGGAGAAGGTGACCGAGCAGCCGGGTCCCACCGAAGCGCTGCTGCGTGCGCGCATCGCCGAGCTGGCCGCGGCCATCAACAACGAGGACGCCGCCACCGTTGAGGGGATGGAATCGGGGCTGCTTGACCTGAACGAAGAACTCGCCCTGCGGTTCCGCACCACCAGCACCCTGGCCGACCCGCCGGTCGTCGGGGATTCGCTCTCCAACTTCCTTGGCGAGGTTTTCGCCCAGAACGAGAACATCAACTTCACATTGACCGTGGATACAGTGGCGATTACCGGCGAAGTGGCGGAAGTGGAAGTTTCGTTTGCGCTGTCGGCGACCTGCCTGGCGGAAGTGCCGCCACTGAGCTACGCTGTCCCCGAGGAAGGCGTAATGGCGGATTATATGGTCTGGGAGTTCGCCGGAAGCAACTGGCAGCTCGTAACCTGGCAGCCGGCCGCTTAGCGGCCGACTCGCCCATCACCCCGGTCAGTAGCCCGCGCAGCGGCGCACGAACCAGATGATGTATAGCAGGCTGAGGATTATCCCCGCCCAGCCGCTCAGCGTGTTGGACAGCCGGGACTCCTCGTCGTAAACGCCTTCCTTCCGCGCGAGCGCTCTCGCGGAGTTGTAAAGCACGCCGAGCGCTACCAAGAACACCACAAAATGGGCGGCAAGAATAAGCGCCCGTAAGTAGATGTTGCCCATACTGTCGGCGTCCTCCCGTGGAGATTATACACTCCAGCTCAAGCCGCGCTCCGCAACAGCCGATATTAACAGCGGTGCTACACGCACGCGCCAAAGGAGTGGAAAGGTGAAAGCACGGGTGCAAACCAAAGCGGTTGATATGACACTGGCCGAGTGGCAGGAGCTCATTGTCTCCGGCGACGCGGGGCAATGGCGCGAGAAGCGCGCCGAGTTTTCCGCCGAAGGGCAGGGCCGGCTCAAGCTGGTCGGCCTGCGCCTCTCCGGCGTGGACCTATCCGGCTGGGATTTCTCCAACTGCGACCTGCGCCGCGCCCACTGGGAGAGCGTGAAACTCGCCGGCGCAGACTTGCGCGACAGCCTGCTGCGCTCAGCGATGCTGCGCAGTGTTGACCTGTCGGGCGCGAACCTGGAACTCGCCACCCTCTCCGAGGCCAAGGGCGTGGGCGTCAACTTTTCGGGGGCGAACCTCAAGTCCGCTAACCTGATGAAGGTCAACTTCGGGAGACTCAATCTATCGCAGGCGGCGGTTGACGGCGTAGACCTGTCGGCGGGGATTCTGCGGGGCGCCCGGGCGCAGGGCCTCAGCGGCGAAAGGGCGCAGCTGCTCAACACCGACCTGAGCGGCGCTGACCTCTCCGGCGCGAAGCTGCCGGAGGCTTGCTTCAAGCTGGCGCGCCTCACGGAGGCGCTGCTCACCGGCGCAGTGCTCACCGGTGCCGACCTTAGCTTCAGCCGGCTGCAAAAGACGGACTTCAGCGGCGTTGACCTCACTGGCGCCCAGTTGCACTCCTGCGTGCTGGACGACACCGACTTCAGCGGCGCCATACTGCGCAACGCCACCATCTCCAAGGTGCGCATTGACCTTGCGCGGTTTGAGGGAGCGGACATTGACGGCGCGGTGTTCCAGGCGATTGACTCCAGCGAGCACCGCGAGCTGGTCAAGGAGTTGCGCGAGCTGGCGGAGGAGCGGCGGAAGATGCGGGCGGCCGGGCAGAGCAACCTGGAGCTGTCCGATGGAAGGGAGACGCTGCTCGCCCCGTTTTCGCAGGCTTCCACCGTGGAGCCGGGCAGCGCTCCGGCCATGGAAACCGATGAGGCGGAGGTGGAGCCATAGCGACCCGTGGCGGCACCGGCCTTTCCGTTCTCATGGTCAAGCCCCAGGGCTTGCTGGGAACGACCTTCTTGCTTCCGCTGGCGGAGGCCTTCCAGCACATCGGCGCCACGCTGGTGACCCTGGACATGCAGCCCGTTGCCCAGCTCGCCCAGAAGACCGTCGGCGCGGCTGGCGGGAACTACGAGCTCTTTCTCGCGCTGATGGGCCAGGACCTGAAGCGCACGCCGGTAGACCTGGCCATATCCTTCGGCGGCAACCAGTTTCTGGAGGAGACCCCCAGCCGGACCGTGCGCAACTTCCTGTCCGACCTCGGCGTGCCCCAGCTTGTGTTCCTCACGCGGGATGCCGGCCAGCTCATGC
>CAZXPM010000164.1:3408-3916 GCA_964643155.1 uncultured Planctomycetales bacterium
TTCCTGCACCAGGAGGCCTCGCGCGGCCTTCACTGGCGCGGCACCTGCCTGGTGGCCAACTCGCCCGACTACCTTCCGGTGGAGCGGGCGGAACTGCGCTGTTTCTACCTGCCGCCGGGCACCAATCCTCGCGTGTTCCATCCGCTGGACGAAAGTCCCGGCCCCGGCGCTGATGCGGTGTTCGTCGGTTCCTTCAGCATCTGGCGCGCCGTCGTGCTGGCGCATCTTGTGGAGCTGCTACCGCTCACGGTCTACGGCGACTGGCGTTTCAAACTCATTGGCGGGCTGAAGGCGTGCTGGCGTGAGCCGGTGGACTACTTCACGGCCCTGAACGGAGTGTACGCTTCCGCCGCCTGCGTGCTGGATCTGCCGCTGGTGCCCGGGGAAGAGCGCGTCAGCGTCCGGGTGCTTGACGCGCTGGCGGGTGGGAACGCCGTAGTGGCGCCCCGTTGCGGCCTGCTGGACGCCTGCCTGGCGGCGGGAACCGACTACGTGGGATACGCTCAGG
>CAZXPM010000165.1:0-3887 GCA_964643155.1 uncultured Planctomycetales bacterium
CCGGCACGCCTGAAGGAGTGGGGCCGCTGGCGGCCGGAGACGAAGTTGCGGTGGAGATTACCGGCCTGGCTCCGCTGGTGAATCGCGTCATATCCCGGTGATTCACGCGGTTGCTCGCCAGGCATGCGGATGCAGGGCGAAAAAAGAAGCATCACCGATGGTGTCCGATTTCCGCCCAGTCCTCGGACCCCGACCGATGATGCTATTCAGGGAGGTGATGCCATTCCTGACATCCAAGAAGGCAGGGATGCCCTCTCACTGGTAGTATCGGCAGCGTGGCGCGTAGCTTTAGCGGATTGTGCGCCAGACCTGTGAACCGGCCGTCTGCAACAGAATCGTCACTTGAGCGGGCCAAAGGCCCGTTTTGCGATTGACATATTGCCTGAAGGAAATTATCATCAGCTAGCCCGCAGAACGCTTTGTATGTGACTGAGGTCACGTAACAGGGCCGACCTGCGGGGGTTTGGCTTGTATATGGCTGCCGGCTGAGACAGCCCTATGGAGCTTTCGGTGTGATGCGCGAGCCCTTATACACCTACATGGATTACAACTGGGTGGCGCTGTTTATTGTGGGCGCCATTGTGCTGGTGGCCATTATGATGCTGGTGGCGGCGCTCCTGCGGCCGCGCCGGCCGGAGTTTGTGAAGCTCACAACGTATGAGTGCGGCGAGGAGACCATCGGCCCCACCTGGATCAGGTTCAACACCCGCTACTACATTATTGCCCTGGTGTTTCTGGTGTTTGATGTGGATGTGGTGTTCCTGTTCCCCTGGGCAGCGGCATACCGGCTCCTGACTTTCGGGGATCCGCGGGTGTACTTCATCCCCATCGGGGCAAGCGCGCTGGGCGAGGCGGCGGTGTTCCTGTTCATCCTGCTGCTCGCCTGGCTCTATGCCTATAAGAGGGGGGCACTGGATTGGGTCTGATTGACGGCCACAACCTCCAGGTTTCTCCGCGCTCCCTCCCGGGTGTCACCCTTTCGTCACTGGACTGGCTCATCAACGTAGCCCGGCGCAACAGCCTGTGGCCGCTGACGATGGGACTGGCCTGCTGCGCGATTGAGATGATCTGCACCTCCGCCGCCCGGTTTGACATCTCGCGGTTCGGAATGGAGGTTTTCCGCCCCAGCCCGCGCCAGGCGGATGTGATGATCGTCGCCGGCACGGTGGTCTACAAAATGGCCGCGAGGGTGAAGCGCATTTACGAGCAGATGCCGGAGCCGAAGTACGTGGTTTCTATGGGAAGCTGCGCCAACAGCGGGGGGATCCACGCAGACAGCTATGGCACGCTGCGCGGGATTGACAAGATCCTGCCGGTGGACGTGTATATCCCTGGCTGCCCGCCGCGGCCGGAGGCGTTGTTGCAGGGCCTCATAACGCTGCAGCGCAAGATTGACCGCCAGACACTCCGGCGGGATGCGCCGAACTTCGTGCTGGCCGGGCACGGCCCCGGGCCGGACAAGCTGAGCCCGGAAGTGGCGCTGGAACTGAAAAAAGCCGCCCGCCTGGGGGTAGACCTTTCGTAATGAATCGGGTATCCGCACAAACGGATTTCAGCAGCGTCTTCACTGAAGCGTTTCCGTTTGAGCACGAATACGACCCGGAAGCGCAGGTGCTGAAGATGGCGGCGGAGCATCTGCCCCAGGCATTCAAGCTGTTCGCGGAGGACAGCCGGCTGAAGCTGGACTACCTGCGGGACATGACGGCGAAAGAAGAGCCGGAAGGCGAGTTCTTCACCGTTTACAACTTCGCGTCAATTGAGCTGAAGCACGTGCTGATGGTAATCGCCCGGGTGGCGGATGACCTTACAGTGCCTTCGGCGACTGAGTACTGGGACAGCGCTAACTGGATGGAGCGCGAGGTGTTTGACATGTTCGGCATCAAGTTTGCCGGGCATCCCGACCTGAGGCGCATCTACCTGGAAGAGACGGTGGATTTCTACCCGCTGCGCAAGAGCTTCAAGCTGGAAGAGGTGCCGAACGTGGGCGACCTCGGCGGCCGTGAACGGGAGCTGGCCAAAGCAAAGGCCAAGGCCAGGGCCCGGGAGGAGAAGGGCTAGTGGCCGTCAAATACGAGCAGCCGAAGGTGTGGGACCTGCGGTGGGACGACCTGCTCACCGAGGACCTGGTGCTGAATGTCGGCCCGCAGCACCCCTCCACCCACGGCGTGCTGCGGTTGGTCGTGACCTCAGACGGCGAGGTCATTAAGGACATTGAGCCGCACATCGGCTTCCTCCATCGCGGGATGGAGAAGCACTCAGAGATAAAGGAGTACCGGCAGATAATCCCGCTGTGGGAGCGCAACGACTACCTCTCCGCCATGCACATGGGCTACATGGTGACCAGCGCGGCGGAGAGCCTGATGGAGATTGAAGTGCCCCGGCGCGCGGAATACATCCGCGTGATGATGCTGGAGCTGCAGCGCATTGCCAGCCACCTGTTCTGGTTCGCGTCGTTTGCGCTGGATTCCGGCGCAGTCACACCGTTGTTCTACGCGCTGAAGGAGCGCGAGAAGATAGTTGACCTGTTTGAGCTGGCGAGCGGCGCCCGGCTGCTGTACAACTACATCCGCCCGGGTGGGGTGCGCCGCGACATTGACGCCCAGTTCATGGAGAAGCTGGCAGCCTTCCTGAAGCACTTTAACTACTATCTGGACGAGTGTGAGCAGCTTTACTCCGGCAACGCCATCTTCATCAACCGCGCCAGGAATATCGGCGTGCTCAGCCGGGAGGCGGCCGTCAACCTGGGCGTCAGCGGGCCGGTGTTGCGCGGAAGCGGCGTGGAATGGGACATCCGCAAGGACGAACCTTACAGTGTCTACCCGGAACTGAAGTTTGACATCCCGGTGGGCGAGAACGGGGATGTGCTGGACCGCTATAACGTCCGGTTCTACGAGATGAGAATGTCGGCGGAGATAGTGCGCCAGGTAATGGAAGGCCTTCCCGAAGGCGATCATATCACCAAGGTGCCGCCCTCTATCAAGACCAAGAAGGGCGAGGTTTACGTGCGGCAGGAGGCTTCCCGTGGAGAGCTGGGATGCTATCTCGTGAGCGACGGCGGGAAAAAGCCGTGGCGCCTGCACGTCCGCCCGCCGAGCTACCTGAACCTGGGCGCGCTGGCTACCATGTGCCGGGGCTACATGTTCGCCGACCTGATAATCATCTTGGGGAGCATTGACATCGTGCTGGGGGACGTGGACAAGTGATACCGCAGAGCACGACCATCTACGAGGCGGCGCGGGGGCTGATGATGGGGTGGGGCCTGCCCTATGCCTGGGCGCAAGTAATCACTCTATTGCTGACGTTCCTCGTGATCGCGCTTTTCGTGGTGGTGGTGGTGCTGCTGCTGGTGCTGCTGGAGCGCCGGCTCATTGCCTGGATACAGTTGCGCCCCGGCCCCAACCGCGTGGGCGGCCGCACCGGCATTTTACAGACGGTGGCTGACGCGCTGAAGCTGCTCTACAAGGAAGACATCATCCCGCTGAACGTTGACCGCCCCACCTTCCTCGCGGCGCCGTATGTGGTGTTTGTGCCGGCGCTGGTGTCGCTGGTGGTTCTCCCGATGGGCGTAGCTCTCATCGGCGGCTCATACAAGTACCTGGTCGTCGCCAACCTGAACATCGGCCTGGCCTTCATACTCGCCACCGGCGCCATTGGCGTCATCGGCATCATCATGGCCGGCTGGAGTTCCAGCAACAAGTACGCGCTGGTAGGCGCAATGCGCACAGTGGCGCAGCTTATCAGCTATGAAGTGCCGATGGTGCTGGCGCTCATCAGCGTGGCGCTGTTCGCCGGAAGCCTCTCGTTCGTGGACATTGTGCAGCGGCAGAGCAGCACCTGGGGCTTCGTTCCGCTGTTCATCGCCTTCATCATCTTCTTCATCTGCGGAC